>JAZSHK010000067.1:0-10004 GCA_045533185.1 Acutalibacteraceae bacterium
CCTTGATAGAACAAAAATCTCCTCTTTTCAAAATCGTAGACCTCAAAGCGAGCAGATTTTGAGAGATTTTTATTCTATTTGGGCGAAGCAAGGCTGGCGCCTTGCGAGATCAAATAGGGTGAAAAGCGCCAAAATCTGCCGTTTTGAGGCGGGTTCGGATATCTCGCTCTACCCTAGGGTTCGGGTTTGATTGCTCACCCTAATCTCATACGCTGCGCCAATTTGAGTTTCCCCTTGGTCATATTATCAAACAGCATAACCGCCTGACGGAGCTCGGCAGTCCTTCGATACACTATCAGGAACAAAACATTCGGTAACACACAGCAAATCACACCGCGCACCAGCAATGCCGCCCAACCGTTCAGGGGGATAAAATGGCACACGACCGCCGTAACACTGCACACTACGGCAGATACGCCGACATACCCAAACAAGCTCTTCAAATAACTCGCCATCCGCTCCTTCTCAAACAAGGTGGTAAATAAATTGTGCAGCAGCCACGGCATACCCACAAACACCATGGACAGAACCGTGGACAGCAAGACGCCGTAAATGCCCAGGAACTGTACCATAACCAGATTCAAGCACAAATTCGACAGAGCCGTCACCAATGGGCGCAAACGGTCCTCGTGCCAAATTCCGGCGGCATCCTTATAAGTGTTAAGCAGTTGATTGATCTCATAAATAAAGAAATACACAGAAAAGCATATCACTGCGCTATATTCCAGCAACAGATCCTTGCCCATCCAAATCTCCATAAACGGCTGGTACAGGCACAGCAGGCACGCCGAAACAAAGCCGGCGATCCACGCGATGATAAAGGTAAACTTCTTCAGATCGCTGTAGTTTTTTTCCTTCGTTTCCACTAAAACGCTGTTCCCAATACCGGCGGTACAGGACTGGAACACGATCAGCAGAATGCCAATGATGGCTGTAAGGATAAAATAATAATTTTGATAAACCGCCAACACGGTTAAGCCCAAAAAGGCTGAAATGACCACTGTATCCGCAGAATTAACAATGACGCCGCCCAGCTTGGCGGTAAACAGATCCCTTATGCGCCGATTAATGTTTTTGCGCTCGGTTTTGTCCAATGCACCGGTGGGCTTGTAATCAGGATACATCTTATCCGCCGCAATGGCCGTAATAACATTCGTCAACGCCTGTGTAGCCAGCATTACAATGACGAACGCATAATAGTTTCGCCAGAAAAACACAACGGCCAACTGCAAAAGATACCGTACCGTATTCGTGGCTAACGCGATCCTGCTCGCAACATCGGTGCGCTGATGCGCCTGAAACAACGAGTTTTTATACGCAAACAGCCAATAAGACAGCACGGTTGCCGCAAGATTCAACCAATACAGCACGTAAATATCCACATCCGGCGGCAGATCGCTCTTCACGAGCCGTACAATAAAAGGCGTCAGTGCCAGCCCCACCACAGCGACAATGCCGCCGATAACGCGATAATACGTCCGATACAGCTTCATCAAGGCACAGATCGACACGGCATCGTCCTCTGCGATGGGCCTGTACATACTGTACACCATCGCCACGCCCACTCCCAGCTCTGCCAGGTTGAGAACTTGCACAATGGATACAAACAAGCTATCCAAGCCCACGTATTGTACGCCCATACAGTAGATCATCGCCGTGCGTATCAGGAACGGCAGCAAAATCTGATATATTTTCAGCAGGAGACCGAAGGCGATATTGCGAGATGCATTTTTGGTACGCTCAATCTTCAACGATACAACTCCCTTTCGTGATATGAAGCATCCTTGCTAATCAGCCAATGCCCGTGCTAAAAATCCAATCGACTTTTCCTTTTGTTGTTCGAAGATCGCGTTTGTTTTAGAATAATCAACGGCAGGCATCGAAGATAAATACTGCACGTTCATTTGTTTCTTTTCGTAGCAGTACCGCTGCTCAAATCCAAGCAAACGCGTTATGTCAATAATACGCGAGTTCATCTCGTTCGTTTTATTGCGATTGAAAACGAAGAAATTCCGTTGATAAATATTGGAAAAAACCACCGCGTGAAAGCTGTCCGTGAAAACATACGTTGCATGCTTGATCAGGGACAGGAAGTCGCCGGGCGTGGTATCATACAATCTCTCTGCACCGTAATAACGGTCCGCAAACTTTACCTCGCCGCCCGCATGAGGGACGGTAACCAACCGAAGGCCGTGCTCGCGCGCAAATCTTGCCGCCAGTCTCCGCAACGCACGATCTTCGCCCAAAAAATAGCAAAATATATACGGCTCGGTAATCACGCGCTCAGAACACACCGTATCCCACTCCTCACGCTCCAACAGCAGGGTGGGGTCCAGCACTTCCTCTACCGGCACAGGGGACAGCTCTTCCACCAAACGCACCGCGCTCTTTTCCCGCACCGACACAGCCGTGAAATCTCGCAGACTGTTTTGCAATATTTCCTGCTGCGTCTCGGTCAAGTGTTTTGATGCAATGCTGGCAGCATAAGACACTTTCGTTTTACCCGACGGGACAAAATCCAAAAAAAGCACCGGTGTATACCAAGCGAAATTCCAAACCTGATCGCTGCCGGTTATAAATGCGTCATACGCCTCTGCACACAAGGACAGTGTGGACGCATCATACAACGTTTGACTGTGCAAAATTACGGATTTGTTGAATGGATCAAAGGCTTTTTTTCGCCTTTGCGCGACACGATGCAAGACGTTCTCGCCCCGTCTGAGCAAGGCCATCGCCGCTTTTCGGAAAAACCTGTCGGCCTCCTTGAACACAGTAAGGGAACCGCCCTGTTTTGCCCCGCTGCCGCTGAGATCCTCGGCGCATCTGTAATCGAACGCAATCTGTTCTGCATCGTATCCCTGCTTACGCAGATATGTCACCAAAGCATACGCCTGCAGATTTCCGCCGAAATTAACGCTGTTCCAATAATGCGTTACTATCCCGATCTTCTTTATGGTAACTCCCCCTAGTCATCGCTCAAGAACATTTAAGTTTATATAAGCCGAAATATATCCGGCGGTGATGAAGCAACAACCACCGCCGCATCCTAACAGAACGGTGGGCTATATCCTTCCCGGGAACCTGTGCCAATGCTGCGCATATCTCCTTATACAATTCCCTATTCTCCGAAGACACAGGTAACATCATCAAATCCCGCGCCAACTGCATCAGGTCATTCACATAACGGCGGGTGCAGTCGCTTTTCAGCGCAGGAAATTCCGCCCCGAAATACCGATACATTCGGCCAAACACGCCGAATGTATCCCGCAACTCCCCTAAGCGGCGATTGCCCATAGCGCCGCCGGCGCGAACGCAATAATAATAGGCGACCGCATTGATGCTGACAATGTTCTTGGCGCGCCCCAACAGCTGATAACTGACTTCCAGATCCTCACCCACACGAACGCCGACCGGAAATGCCAGATCTTTCAACAACTCTTTTCGCACGATCTTGCTCCAAGGAGCGTGTGCAAACACTCGGAAACCCAAAAAAGCCCGCAACGCCTCTTCCTTTTCCCATAATACCGGAGCTTCAGCGGGCATACTGCTTTCATCCGGTTTCTGCCCGTCAGGAAAATCACGCCACGCAAATTGGATCAGGTCCGCATCCGGATCAGTGCGTAAAATACGCTCTGCCTGTTCTAAGAAGTCATACGCAATATAATCGTCTGCATCCACAAAGGCGATATAGTCACCCAATGCCACGGCGATGCCGCGATTGCGCGCAGCAGACACCCCGCCATTCGGTATATGCAGCACCGTTATTCGCTCATCCTGCTGAGCAAAAGCGTCGCACATCGTCCCGCAGCTATCCGGCGAGCCATCATCCACCAATACAAGCTGAAAATCTCTGTATGTCTGACAGAGAATGCTCCGCACACACCGTTCTAAATACTCTTCTACTTTGTATACCGGCACAATGATACTAAAACGCATATTGTCTCCTTCTCTATTCAGGGAATCAACTGCTATTACACGGTTCTGTTTATCAGCAAAAAGAAAGCTGTTTAACGGAGCTCAATAGGATGCTGCTCCTTCTCCCGCAGTGCAAAGCACATCGGCATCATCATCGCCAAGGTCTGGCACACAAAATAGATCTCGATGTTGTCGGTCAGATACAGCAAAAAGCTGTACATCGTGACCGCAAAGCCCATCACCGCCGCCTTGTCGCCAAAGCGCTTGCGCAACATAGCGGGCACGGCCAACAGGTGATACGCCGACCACAGGCCGTACATCACAAAGCCGTTCTCGACGTACATCTTGATGATGTCGCTGTGCACGCCTGCCACGCGCAGGTAGCTCATCTCGGTGGTCAGCAGCTGCGTTACCACGTTGCGTCCCAAGCCGGGGTAGAGAATATGAAAATCCGCCAGCGCCATTACATCGCGGTAGTAGTATATACGGCCCATCGTGTTGATGTGGAATTTCTCCATCAAATTAAAGAACAGATCTCCCTGACTCATCAGCCACAGGAAACCGAAGCAGCCGACCAATATGCCGAATCCCCCGATAATGCAAACGGGATAGCGCGCCTTCTTCGGCAGGATATACACCAGTGCGGCAAACGCCAAGATCACCAAAATCGCCAGCACCACGATGCGCTTCATACCCAGAACGCCGATGCTCACCGCGCAGGTGAGGAAGGCGATGTCCCGCCGCTCCAGTTTTCTGTTGCGGAAGAGATAATACACCAAAATGTATCCCACCGCCAGCACGATGTCGTGCAGCTCCAGATAGTTCTTGGCGACATTCTGGTCAAAATACGCCTGAATGATCGCATCGGGGATGATGTGCGGCCCGATAAGGATCACACTGCTCACCATCGACAGCACAAACGCGCCGATGATCGCGATCAGCGTATAGCGCAACGCCTTCCATCCGAACAGATATACCGCCGAAAGCACGATGAGCACGGGAAGATACACCGTCGCGTTACTCGTCAGGTATTTCCACTCCACCTTGCCGAGCAGCATCAGCACGACGGTGTACAGATGGATGATCACGTGTGGGATCAGATACACGCACAGGAAAAATCCCAGATTTTTCATCAGGGCGGTATCCGCGCGATGCTTCTTTTGCAGCAGGCGGATACCTGCGACCGCGACCCACAGACCACCGATGAGCAGCGGTTCCTTGTAGCCGATCATAAGCTCGCCGTAGCGAGGGGTAAACGCCACCGCCATTGTCAAAATATACAACCATACCATCTTGGTAGACCAGATTTTTTCAAGTAGTCTTTTCATTGACATCTTCCTTTAGATAATCCCTTTATTAGCACACAGGTACAACAAGCGTGCCGCCTTGTACTTCAGCATATACACAAACGCCCGCTGCTTTAGCCCCAGCTTGCGAACGGGGTATGCCGCAATCGCACCGACGGTGTTTTCATCCCGACAAATGCGGCGAATATTCGCCACAGACTGCTTCGCCCCGTGCCCCGACACCGCGCGGCTCTCCTGCGAAATACACATCCTGATGTAGATGAAAAACAGTCGGCGCAGACGCACCAGTGTCTCCTCGCCGTAGCCAAGAGTGATGAGTTTATCGGAGATCTGCCGATAAAAATAACAAGAACGCTCAAAGCGGTCGGCGCGATAGCTGCGCGTCAGCGACGCATCGTTTGTTCGGTAATTGTAGCCTACGTAGCTGATGACACAAGCGCCGACTGCGTATTGCGCATAGTCAATGTTAAACGGCAGGTCTTCCGACAAAATCACCCGCTCCGAGAGAAACCGCAGCTCATGCTCACGAATATAGGACATTTTATACAACGCGCAAGTGACGTTCATCTCCAGGCTGTCGCTCTTTTCAGGGCACGAGCCCGTCATACGCGGCACATATACCGTGCGGATCTCGTCTCCGGAGAAGACCTCTTCAGTATAGTGAGTGCTCGACAGGATCGTCCCGTCATCCAATACCCGCTGAAATCCACTCTTGCACACATCCGCGTGGTTGGCGATCACCGCGCCCGTCATCACCTCAAGCCAATCGGGCGCGAGATAATCGTCCGAATCGACAAAGGCCACGTAATCGCCCGTAACATTGTCCAGCCCCGTGTTGCGTGCCATACCGAGACCCGCGTTTTGCTTGTGCACGACGCGCACATTGTCGTGCTGCGCCGCGTATTCGTCGCAGATCGCGCCGCTGCTGTCCTTAGAGCCGTCATCCACCAGTAAGATCTCATAAGCAGGCACAGTCTGGCAAAGCAGGCTATCGATACATTGGCGAAGATATTTCTCCACGTTATACACCGGAACAATGATGCTTACCTTCATATCGCTTACCCTCTCTTCCGCTGAGCGTAAAACTCCTTGTAAAAGCCTTTCATCCGATTCGCGTTCACGGCGACATCATAGCCTGCCTCGGCAATACGCCGTTGCCACTCGTCGCAACGGATCGAACGCTGCTGTTCGTCAATATCGATCTGCATCAACGCATCTGACCACACCGCGGGATCATCGATCGGCAGATACCGCAGACTGTCCGTCAGATCCGCCTCCTTCGCCACCCGATCCGATACCACGCACGGCAGGCCCGCCGCCTGCGCCTCTACCAGCACAACGGGGAGCCCCTCGTGCGTCGAGGGCAGCGTCAGCATATCCATCGCCTGCATATATTGCGCGACCTCGGTCGTGTTTCCGAGAAACCACACCTTGTTCTCCACGCCGAGCGCCGCCGCCTTATTTTTCATATCCTGCAGCAGATCGCCGTCGCCGATGAGCAATAACCGATAGCGCTCATCCCGCGCCGCCGCTTCTGCAAAGGCGTCGAGCAGGAAGGTGTGATTCTTCAACGCCAAAAAATACCCGATGTGTCCGATAACGACCTGCTCGTCCACCCCAAGCCTGCGGCGGTATTCCTCACGCACAGCGGAGTCAAAACGGTATTTCTTCAAATCAACGCCGTTCTTGAGTATCGTAAACGGGCGCTTATCATACAGCCACCTGCCGGCATCCTCGCCGCAGGCAAAGCCGTGGGTGTAGCAACGGTGAAACAGCGGCTTTAACAGCTTATGCAGTGTCACGTGAGAGCAATTCGTGCTGTGCGAATGCACAATGCGTACCGGCACCCGCGCCCACACCGTCGGCAATACATCCAGCAACATTGTCGCGCTGTTGCCGTGGATATGCACCACATCATACCCGCCGTCCTTGCACACGCGGTAAAGATGCCGCATATACGCAAGCGGGTTCGCGTTGCGGGGGATGTAGTGCACCGTCGCGCCGCCGTCCTCAAGCTCGGCGCGAAATTCCTCGCTCAACCCGTTTTTTACCACAAAGTCGACCTGCATCCCCGTGCGATCCATATTACGGTAATAATTCATGATCACCGATGTGATGCCGTTAAGACCGAATGTCACGGTGTTGACGATCAAAACCTTCATTTATTCACAAACCTTCCGTCGTTCTTCGGATGCGGGGCTGTTTATGGCGGCTTTTCTCGCATATACGCTGAAATTCCAGCGCTATATCCGAGATACAGCGCTGGAGTTCCCTGAGCTCATCCGCCGTTTCGCACCGCTCCTCTTGTGCCCGATGCACCGCAGTATCAGACAAACAGCTCGTCCACGATCGTCGCAAGCTGCTCGTTAAAGCGTGCGTTGTTGCTCTTATGCTCCGCCGGCATCGCTTCGATCAGTGCCTCGTACCCCAAAAGAATGTCCTTGAGGTCTTCGATGTCTTCCACGACGAACATATTTCCTTGGCGCGCCTGCACCTCTTTGGCAAACGCGAGCTGATGGTCGTTGACGTGCTCGTCAAACTTCTTCTGACGGGGGACGACCACCGGAATCTTCCCGACCTGGAACGGCATAATGAAGCTGGACGGGCCGCCATGGGTGACCACGATGCGCGCCTCGTTTACATACGCCACCATCTTCTGATACGGGTAGAACTTGTCCCATGTGCAGTGCTGCGGCTCATAGGTGCTGTAGCCGGTCTGAATAACGACCTCGTCCTCGATGACACCGCTGCCCTTCAATTCGTCAATGTAACGCACCAGACGGTCGAACGCCTGCTCGTGCGTACCCACTGTGACAAAAATCACCGTTCTTCGCCCCTTTCCGATCAGAAGATGCTGCCAAGGTTGATCGCCTTGGGATACACCTGCTTCATTTCCTCCCACTGGACGATAAACCTGTCCGTGATGGGATGCACCATCTTGCCGGTCATCGTTGAGGTGTTGATGCGGTCAAACACCTCTATGTAGATCAGCTTGGCGCCGAACAGCTTGCCCAAATAAAAAAACGGCACCGCAACCGCCGCGCCGGTAGAAATGATCACATCCGGACGCTCCTTGCGCAACACCTTCCACGCCAGCCGCGTGTTGATGATCAGCGCTTTTATACTGCGATTTGTGGGGTGGTAGCAATGATAGACCGATTCCCCCTCCAGCAAGCTGTTTGCATCGTCTTTGTTGAATGTGACCCAGAAATGCTCCTTGTCTTCCCAAAACGGCTTCAGCATATACAAATGCGTCAGATGCCCGCCGGAGGAGCCGGTTAAACACACTTTCATTCTTCTACCTCATCTCAAAATCATCCTGCGTTTTACCAACATCGCGTTGATACGATCCGCCCAACAGCAAAACCCTCTGTTAAGCATTTTTGATTATACACCATTTGTCGCCGTTTAGCAAGTGGAAAAGTTATTATTACGCGTGCGCGCGTGTATAAGACATACCGTTATGCAAAAATTGTGCTATTTTGAGGTCGAAAAAGCCCGCCGTCCGTGTCACGGACGGCGGGCTTTCTGCTCATTTGAGGAGTGTTTTCAAAAACACCTTCACCGCGCAGGTGTAGGCAGCGGGGTCGGTCATATAGGCGATACCGTGGTCGGCGGCGGGGACGGTGACCAAGGTCGCGCGGGATGCGCAGGCGGCCGCCAGCTCGCGGCTCATCGAGCAGGGCACGAGCGCGTCGATCCCGCCGTGAATGAGCAGGATCGGCACCCGCGCCTGCGCTACTGCCGCGAGGGCGTCCCCGTCGGACAGACGAAACCCGCCGTACAGCGCCGCGCTCAGGCGGACAAACGGCATCGCGAGCGCGGGCGGGAGCCCCAGATTGCGACGGCAGACGGCGCGAATGATCGCGGTAGCCGAGGTGTACGGACAGTCGGCGATGATCCCCGCGACCTGCGGCGGCAGCTCCGACGACGAGGCCATCAGCACCGTCGCCGCGCCCATCGAGATTCCCCACAGAATAATGGGCGCGGCGGGGGATTTCCCCGCGACGAAGCGCGCCCACTCCACACAATCGAGCCGCTCGCGCACGCCGAAGGTGATGACCCGCCCGCCGCTCTTGCCGTGGGCGCGCTGGCTGACGAGCAGCACGTTGTGCCCGAGCTCCTTGGCGATCTTGAAGCACCCGCACATATCCTGATACGAGCCGCGGTAGCCGTGCAGCAGGATGTGAGTCGGCGCGCCCGCGCAAAATTCGTAATAGCGCGCATGCAGCGGCACGCCGTCGCGCGCGAGGATGCGCGCCGGCTCATACGGTTCGCGCTCGAGGTCGTCCACCAGTGCGACGAGCTGATCCCAGCAGCGGGAATACACCCCGCCGCGGGGGTATTCCACCCGCTCGTGCGGCATCGGCCACCGCACAAAGCAACGCACAAAAATCCAACAACACACGAGCAAGAGCAGTGCAGCCGCTACACCGAAAAATATCAATAAAATCATATTTTTCACCTCGATAAAAATAACCGCCCCGAGGAGCGCTCCCCGAGGCGGTCAGCCTGTGTGTAGTATGCGCTTTTCATTGCAAAATATGCGCCTTGCGCACAGACCGAGACCGTGCGCGTAGGGGCGACCATCGGTCGCCCGCCGAGGTTTGCGCAGAATCGAAACGGGCGAGCAATGCTCGCCCCTACGATCTTATTCGCGTTTTGTGCATACACGTTAGCCTCTCCCCTTGGGAGAGGTGGCACGGCGCAGCCGTGACGGAGAGGGGGGTAAAGCCTTGTCAGAGCAAAAACAGCCCCCATGGGGCCACGGCCACAACCGGG
>JAZSHK010000114.1:0-9824 GCA_045533185.1 Acutalibacteraceae bacterium
CCTTGATAGAACAAAAATCTCCTCTTTTCAAAATCGTAGACCTCAAAGCGAGCAGATTTTGAGAGATTTTTATTCTATTTGGGCGAAGCAAGGCTGGCGCCTTGCGAGATCAAATAGGGTGAAAAGCGCCAAAATCTGCCGCTTTGAGGCGAGTTCGGACATCTCACTCTACCCTGTCAAAAATACACGATGGGTTGTGTCCCGCTCGGCTGAGCCACCCATAGAAGGCAATCTCGCCCGACGCCGATGCCTTGCGCGGCAAGCGCGTCGCACGCGGTGCGCTCGGCGAGCTGCGGGGTGTTGTTATGCGCGCTCAAATGCGCGAGCGCGATGCGGGTCGCCCCTGCCTGCACGAGCTCAGGCAGTACGGCGGCGCACGCATCATTGGACAAATGTCCGCGATCGCTCAAGATACGCATCTTAACCGGATACGGATACGGGCCGTTATGCAGCATCACGGGGTCGTGGTTTGACTCAATATGCAATAATTGACAGCCACGGAGATACGCCAGCACCTCGGGCATCATATACCCCATATCCGTTGCGACCGCCATCGAGCGGTCAGCCGTATCAAAGCGGTATCCCAGACTGGCACGGCTGTCATGCGGGGTCGCAAACGGGGTGATCTTCAAGTCGCCGATGCCGAGCGGTGTACCCGCAGACACGGCGTACAGCCGCTGGCTTTCGGTCACACAGCCGCCCTGCGCAAGCGCGTCCAGTGTACCGACACTGGCGAGCACCGGCCAGCCGAATTGCTTACACAGCACACGAAGTCCCGCCACGTGATCGGTGTGCTCGTGGGTGACCAGCACCGCCTTGATCGAGCAGGGATCGATCTCCCGCTCATCAAGCGCCTGACGGATGCGCTTTGCCGACACGCCGACGTCGACCAGCACGCCGCCGTCCTTCGTGGCAACGTATGTACAGTTTCCGCTGCTCCCGCTGAACAGCGAGCAATATCGCATCATAGCGTGATTCCTCTCCGCAAAAAGACCGCAGATGCCGCCGTAAGGCAACGTCTGCGATCCTACGCTGATTTTTCGTCTTAATCCGATACGCGCTCGACCTCGGCACCGAGGCGGGACAGCTTCTCAATGATGTCCTCATAGCCGCGCTCGATATAGCGGATGTCCTCGATCTCGGTAACACCGTCCGCGACCAGACCCGCGATGACCATCGCCGCGCCCGCGCGCAGATCCACCGCCTTGACCGTGGCGGCGGTGAGCTTCTCAATGCCGCTGAAGGTCGCACGGTTGCCGTCAACCTCCACCTGAGCGCCCATCTTCTGCAGCTCCTCGGTGTAGCGGAAACGATTCTCCCACACACCCTCGGTGATGGTGCTCGTTCCGTCCGCGATGGACAACAGCACCGCGATCTGCGGCTGCATATCCGTCGGGAAGCCGGGGTGCGGCATCGTCTTGACATTACAGCAATGCAGCGTTCCCTCACAGCGCACACGGATGGCATCGTCCATCTCCTCAATGCGCGCGCCCATCTCGTCCAGCTTGGTGGTGATGGATTCCAGATGCTTCGGGATAACGTTGCGCACCAGCACGTCGCCGCCCGTCGCCGCCGCCATCGCCATATAGGTCCCCGCCTCGATCTGATCGGGGATGATGGAATAGGTTGCACCGTAAAGCTGCTGTACGCCGCGGATCTTGATGACGTCCGTACCCGCGCCGCGAATATCCGCGCCCATCGTGTTAAGGAAGTTCGCCAGATCAACGATGTGCGGCTCCTTTGCCGCGTTTTCGATCACCGTCATACCGCGCACGCGCACCGAGGCGAGCATAATGTTCACCGTCGCGCCGACGCTCACGGTGTCCAGATACACCGAGTTGCCCGTAAGCTGATCGGCATGCATCTCAATGATGCCCTCCTCCATCTGCACCGACTGCGCACCGAGCGCGTGGAATCCCTTGAGATGCAGGTCGATCGGGCGCTCGCCGAACCAACAGCCGCCCGGCATCGGCACGCGGGCACTGCCCGTCTTACCGAGCAGAGCACCGATGAAATAATACGATGCGCGCATACTCTTCGCGAGGTCGTGGTCGACCTCGATCTTATCCACCGTGCGCGGGTCAATTTCGACCGTATGGGGGTCGAGATATTCCACCTTGGCACCCAGCTTCTCTAATATCTTAAGTGACGTGGTGACATCGCTGATATGCGGAATATTCTCAATGCGGCAGGGCTCGTCCGACAAAATGACGGCGGGCAGGATCGCCACGACCGCATTCTTCGCACCGCTGATGTCCACCGCGCCGGACAGACGTACGCCGCCTTTAATACGATATTTCTCCAACTCTTTACACCCCGCAGAAGATGATAAGGGATAGCGAACAAGGGATGAATACGCCCTCGAAAAAGTCACAAGAAGTGTCTGCGCATACCCGCGCGGACTAACCCCAAGTATTATAACAAATATCGTATAAAAAAGCAACCATAATTATCAATTTTCCTGCCGCAACGCCTCGACGGGCTTTAGTCCCGCGGCTTTGTAGGCGGGATACGCGCCGAACAGCACACCGAGCAGCAGGGTGAGCAGAAAAATCCCCGTCAGATCTGCCGTTGACCACTCGACCGAAAAGCCTGTCAGTCTTCCGCCGACCGCCATCACCGTCACCCCCAGCAGCATCCCCACGGCCGCGCCGATCGCGCTGATGAGCAGCGCACCCGTGATGAATTCCGCCAGTATTCGCCGTCGGGTCGCACCGATGGCTTTTTTGATACCGATCTCCCGCGTACGCTCATGCACCGACGACAGCATCACGGTCATGATCCCGCAACCCGACACCAACAGGGATACGCCGCCGATCGCCGTCAACCCCAACGACAGTACCGCCACCAGTCGCTCCAGACGCGCGCGCTGATTGGAAAGGTCCTCGGTCTTGAGCGTGCCGATGTCCTCGCCCAAATGCGCGAGCGATTTCTGTATCGCGCGCTGCGCCTGCTCCGTGCTGCAATCCGCCGTCACCCGCACGGCAATCTGATCAAAGGTATCGCTGCCCGCGGTCGACTGCATCGTCGTATACGGTACGTACACCATATACGGGATGAGCGAAGTGACGTTCTGCAACAGACTGCTGCCCGTGGCCGTCACACCCACCACCGTCATATCCACGCTCAAATCGTCAAACAGCACCGTCAGCGTCTGTCCGACGGCATTGTCTCGGCCGAACGCTTCCTGCGACAGAGCGGCGTCGATGACGCAGACCTCTGCCTCCCCCGCGAGATCGCCCTGCGACAGCAAACGCCCGTGCAATAGCTGCAACGAGATAACCTGATCCGCGCCCGCGTCGATGCCGCAGGCGACCGTCGACAGCTTCTTACCGCCAAGCTCCGCGCCCACAAACTCCAATGTCAGCGGCATCGCCTGCGACACCATCGACAATTCGCGGATGGACGTCAGGCACGGCACGGTCAGCCCTTCGCTTGCACTCACCGAGATGCCGTTGATGCCCATACTCTCGAGTTCTTTATAGACCGCCTTCTCCCCGACCGCACCGATGCCCGAGATCAGCACGACCATCGCGGTGCCCACCGCGATGCCGCACACCGTCATCAGCGTGCGCAGACGGCTGCGCGTCAGGCTGATCCACGCACTGCGGCACAGCTCCTTCATCGAGCATCCTCCTGCACCGCACGCACCTGCACGCCGTCGCCGCTCACCTTATCCGGCTCCAGTATCAAAGACTTTCCCACCCATTCCGTACGATCGACCAACACACCGCCTGTGTGCTCGCCCAAGGAATCGATTGCCTGACGCTGTGTCCGTCCATCCTGCACAAAATACACATAGCTCTCATCGCCGTCGCCGTTGACGACCGCCTCATAGGGGATGAGCAGTCCGTCCTCTACGGCGGAAACGACCACCTTCACCTTTGCGGAAAGACCGATGCGCATCGACTCGTCCGCCTCACTCTCATCCAAACGCACCACGCCTTCCACGATACCCTCGCTGCCGGAAGACGTGGATGCCGCACCGGCGATCTCCGTAAGACTGCCTTGATATACCGATTTATCAAAGCCCGCACCGCTGACACGCACCGCCTGTCCGACCTCCAGACTCGGCAGCTGCTTTTCACGGATGAGCACCCGCACCTGCAGTTGTGAGATCGGCGCAACGGTCACGCACGGCTCGGTCGTCTCGACCATCATACCGTCCATCGCCTCCACCGACAGCACGATGCCGTCGGTCGGCGATGTGATCGCCGTGCCCATCGTCGTCAGCGGCAGTGCCTCTGTTAGGCGATCGTTGCTCACCTGAAGCATTTTGGTCGCTTCCTTATCGATCGTGATGAGCGCGTCACCCGCCTTCACGCGCTGTCCGACCGAAACGAGCACCTCGTGCACAATGCAGGTCTGCGGAGCAAACACCCCCGTGATCTCCCCCGCCTCGATCACCCCGTTGCAGGAAACGGTCTGCTCCACCCTCTGCGTTTGCAGAACGGTCGTGCGCACCGACACGGGCTCACGGTCCGCATTCTTCCTCACGCCGATCGCCGCCACTCCGACAACGGCAACGATCGGTAATATCCACCATTTTTTCATCCGCAGTCACCTCACAAAATCATCCTCTCTATTGTGTGGCACAGCGGCAGAATTATGTGTGCGTTTTCACGATAAAAAAGAAAAACGGTCACCCGTGACAAATGACCGTTTCCCTGCTTAGTTCCTATTCATTTTTGCAAGGCTTCTTTTTTGATACAAGCCAGATAATACAGCCAGAATTTAAGCGCATTCACGTCGTCCGACGGAATGAGTTCGTAATAGGTATCCGCCGCGCTGAACACCAGCGCGCGCTTGCCGTGCATCGCCATATCGGAAATATCCGCCACCGCGATAGCGGCATCGCCGCAGCGCAAAAACTCGCCGTCTAGCGATACCTCGCCGCTTGCGAGCGGCGTTTCGACGTGCTGACGGACAGTGGCAAGCACACCGCCCGACGCGCGGTATACAATGCCGCTGTCGGCATCCGCCGCCACCCGCTCATTCTGCCAATCGGAGAACGCCTTGACCGTGGCAAACGGTGCACCCTCCAGTGTCGCGTGGGTGGTATATCTCGCCGACAAATCGCATTTTCTACAAGTCAGGGTGTCGTTGCTCGTCACAAAGGTATCATAGCCGCCGCACTGCGGGCAGATAAACAGCAGATTTTCGAGGCCCTCCGCCAAGCGTTTTCCGCGATAGTCGCGCGGCTCATTTTCCTGTCGCGCATAGGCATCCTCGTAAAGGTCGCGGGTGATCGCCTCGTACAGCTCCTCCTGCGACATCGCGGCGACCTGCTCCTTGGTGTACACGTTGACGACCTCGCCGTGGCAGTAGCCGCGGCGGGTGTTGCTGCCGCTCCACATCGGGCTGATGAAATGCCCGCCGACGAGCTTATAGGTCACGAGACCGCAACGCGCGGATTTGATCAGCTTCGCCGTCGAAGGAAGGATCGGGCCCGTCACGCCGTCCCACGTGCGTGCACCCTCAGCGAAGATCGCCACATTGGCGCCCTTGCGCACGCGGCGCAGGATCTCCACCACCGTCGAGGCGGCGACCGTGCCTTTATACCGCATAATCGGTGCAAACACATAGTCGAGCCACTTAAACGCGCGCTTCCATCGGGCGATGTGTTCGCTCGCGACGAAATACATCTGCCGCGAAAAGCTTGCGCCGACCAACAGCGGATCATAATCGGTCGCGTGATTAGACAGCACAATATAATTGTCGGGGAGCCCCTTGGCCTTTTTGAAGGTGTACCCGAATTTGACCCACAGGAACACGATGATCAGTGGGCGTAGCAGTTCCCAAAAGAAATGATGTCTTTTTCGCATACCGTCACCTTAAACAAATTTTGTTGCGCGGATGTCTGCTGCGGGAGCAGACATCTCGGTCTCAAGACGCTCGAGCACCGCCTCGGGTGTGTCGGCGACCGCAATGAGCGCGAGGCTCGCCTCGCGCATAAAGCGCTCATCCACCGTGCGACGAAGCATCGCGAGCAGCTCATCATAATAGCCGTCGATATTAAAGATCACGATCGGCTTGTGCAGCTGACCGAGCTGCTTGAGCGTGTAGATCTCAAAGAATTCCTCGTACGTACCGATGCCGCCGGGGGTGACGATAAACGCATCGGATCGCTCCTCCATAATCTGCTTACGCTCGCGCATCGTATCGGTAAAGAGCATCTCATCACACCCGTCAAACAGCACGCCGTCGACCTTGAGAAAGGACGGGACAACGCCGACAACACAGCCACCGCCGCGCTTCACCCCGCGCGCCGCCGCGCCCATCAACCCTGCGCCACCCGCGCCGTAGACCAGAGAATGGCCCTGCCGCGCCAGCAATTCGCCCAATTTTTCGGTTGCGGCGATGTAGCGTTCGCCGATTTCCGTGCTGGATGCGCCGTACAGACAAATGTTCATCGGTCGCCCTCCTGTTTTTGAGAAATATGTATATAGATTAGCACATTTAAGCCGAAAAAGCAATTATTTTATAACGAAAACCGCCCGAATGGGCGGTTTTGCTTCGTCGGAAATATTACAAGAAGAAAACCTTCGCTGCCACAGTCATTATGACGAGGAAGATCACATTGATCAACGTGAACAGCCAGAAATACCGTTTCCCGTGACCGGGATAGAGAATACGGAACTCGCTGAAGGTGATCAGGCTGGCGAGCGAGGCGATCAGCGTGCCCGTACCGCCGATGTTGACACCGAGCAGCAGCGCGCGGTAGTCGGTAGTGAAGCGGGACAGCAGGATGGCCGACGGCACGTTGCTGATGCCTTGGCAGGACAAAATGGACACCAGCAGGGCGTCCTTCGCCAGCAGAGCGGAGACCGCCTCATTGACTGCGTCAATACGGGCGAGGTTGCCCGCGAAAATGAAGAAGAAAAAGAAGGTGCCGAGCAGAGAATAATCCACCATTTTGAGTGCTTCGCGGTCGATTGCAAACAGCACCGTAGGAATGAGCAGAAGTCCGATCCAATACGGCACCACGCGGAACACGATAAGCAACGAGAAGGCGAACATCGTGAGATACAGCGCCGTGCGGCGGACATTCAGCTTTTCGGGGAATTTTTCGCCGATGGTGAGCTTCTCCGCCTTGATCGGCAAGCACGCGACCATCAGCAACGCGATCGCCAGCAGAAACGGCGGCAGCATAATTGCGCAGAATTCCCCCGTCGGGATGTGAAAATAGGAATAGAGGTAAAGATTCTGGGGATTGCCGAACGGGGTGAGCATACCGCCGAGGTTGGCGGAGATATTTTGCAGGATAAAAAGGTACGCCATATACCGCTCCTTCCCCGTCGCGGACAGAGCGAAGTAACCGAGCGGCAGGAAGGTGATGAGCGCCATATCGTTGGCGATGAGCATCGAGCCAATGAAGGTGATGCCGATGAGCAGAAAGAACAGCCCGCGCAGATTGCCCGCAACCAGCACCAGCCGCCTGGCAAGGATGGTGAAGAACTTAATATTGCGCAAAGCACACACTACCGCCAGCGTCAGAAACAGGCAGACGAGTGTTTTCCAGTCAAAATAGGTCAGGTATTGCGCATCGGGCGGGACAAAGCACGCCGTGATCAGCGCGGCGGCCGCCGCCACGCAGAATACCACGTTCTTTTTGATAAATCGGATGACAGCCATCAAAGCACCCCTTTTCACACCGTCTGCCATCATACACCCGTTCGCGCCGTTTGGCAAGAGAAAAGGCGAATTTTGCGCAAAAAAGGAGCCTTCCGCACGGAAGGCTCCTTTTCATCAGATGATGAACTGCAGTGCGCAGAACGCCGCGTAAATACCGAGCAGCACAATGCCCTGCCAGCGCGAAAGCTTTTCCCTGATCATCGTCGGGACGGTCAGCAGGACCATCACGGCGAACATCACGGGGATATCCAGCACCAGCGACGAATTAATGCCGCCGATCGTGCCGGAAACCGGCACGGCAAACGGGCTGATGGTGACTGCCGCGCCGCTGACGAGCACCAGATTAAAGAGGTTGGCACCGATAATGTTGCCGAGCGACAGCGAGCCGTGCCCCTTCGCCAGCGAGGTGATCGCCGTCACCAGCTCGGGGAGCGAGGTGCCGAGCGCAACGATCGTCAGACCAATCACCTTCTCGGAAACCCCCAGGCTCTGCGCTATGATAATGGCGTTATCCACCAAGAAATCCGCGCCGAACGCGATCAGCACAGCGCCAACCACCAGCAGGATGATGTCCTTAAGCAGGCTGTCCTTGGAACCCGCCGCCTTCGACTCCACCACGTGATCCTCTCCGCTGAGCAGCTCTAGCTCCGCTTCGCTGACCGTGCCGCGTCCCTGCTCCTCCATCTGAACCGTCGCCACCGACGCGGCCGTCTTCTTCATCCGCAGGACGGTGCTCACCATATAGACCGCAAAGATCGCCAGCAGCACCACGCCGATGAGACGCGAGAACGTACCGAGCACATACGCCGCAAAGCAGTAGATCGCCGCCGAGGCAAAGAAAAACACCACGGGAAGTGTCAGGCTCTTTCTCGCCGCGAGACCCGGCTTAATGGCAATGGTCAGCGCCGCGATCAGCGCGGTGTTGCAGATGATCGAGCCGATCGCGTTACCGTACGCGATCGAGCCGCTGCCCTGCAGCGCCGCGCCCGCAGAGACCATCACCTCGGGCAGCGTCGTGCCGATCGACACGACCGTCGCACCGATCAATATCTCGGGCAGATGAAACCGACGGGCAATACCGGTTGCACCGTCGACGAACCAGTCACCGCCCTTGATCAGCAAGACAAAACCAACCAACAATAAAAGTATCGGAACAGCCATAACTATACTCTCCTTTATATTAAAGCCTTTTTATCGCTAATTCGGGATTACAGTGAAATAGTATATCATATTAAATGTAATTTGTACACTAATATTTTGCTTAAAATTTTTACTATCAGCCACGGCAGCGCTCGCAGGCGTTGCCCGCGTCTTCGGCGCTCGGGTTCAAGTCAACTCTACTACCAAGATAAAGGCCACCGCAAAAGCGGTGGCCTTTATCTTGAAAAGGTCGCACAAATTCGATGACGTTTGAGTTTTTTGGGTTATGGGTTTGGACCCCTACATATTTTTGAATGAAATATTTTCCTAGCGGAAAATATGAAATAATCCTAACGGATTATGAAATTTTCTGCTATCGCAGAAAGTGAAATAAAATTCTTTCCTTTATATGCCGTAGGCATATTTCACATTTGCGAAGCAAATATTTCACATCGAAGATACTTCACTCGTTCCGCAAGGAACGAATTTCATTGAAAAAGCGACTTGTCGAAACAAGTCGCTTTTTCTGGCGGAGAAGGAGGGACTTGAACCCTCGCGCCGGTTACCCGACCTACGCCCTTAGCAGGGGCGCCTCGTCACCAACTTGAGTACTTCTCCGTGTGTGTTTGATCGGGTGTAGTGATCAGCCGATCAAAACGATAAAATTTTCTTGAAAAAAGTGGCGGAGAGGGTGGGATTCGAACCCACGGCTCTTGCGAGTCACTGGTTTTCAAGACCAGCTCCTTAAACCACTCGGACACCTCTCCGTGGAGCTGACGGATAGTATTCTAGCATCCCGTGCACCGTTTGTCAAGTCAAAAAATCGAATTATCCTTATTGTTTTCAGAAATTCCAAAAAAATTGCATTTCGTGCTTGACAACAAGTGACAAATTCATTATAATAGTCTAGCGCTTTGAGAGAGTGCATCGAATATTCGGAGAAGTCGCGTAGCTGGTCGAGCGCGCACGATTGGAAATCGTGTAACCGTTAAAAGCGGTTCGAGGGTTCGAATCCCTCCTTCTCCGCCAGAAAAAAACGACAAGTTTCG
>JAZSHK010000121.1:0-18252 GCA_045533185.1 Acutalibacteraceae bacterium
TCGTAAACCCGCAAGGGTTTACTGCGTTTTTTCCTTGATAGAACAAAAATCTCCTCTTTTCAAAATCGTAGACCTCAAAGCGAGCAGATTTTGAGAGATTTTTATTCTATTTGGGCGAAGCAAGGCTGGCGCCTTGCGAGAGCAAATAGGGTGAAAAGCGCCAAAATCTGCCGTTTTGAGGCGGGTTCGGATATCTCGCTCTACCCTACAGGCTCAATTTACGATTCTATTTGCGGTCAGTGCAAACGACTGAGGGGGCGGGCGTCCTCGACCGCCCGCTACTGTAGAGATCCAATCCCGCACATTTACAAAAACTTCATTTTTGTGTGACGATTTCGACACAGTTCTCTGTTATGATAAAGGCGTACCCCAGAGGTACACGCGTTTTTTCATTTTTCTCCTCTTTCTTTTTCATCCTCTTTTGAGCAGTCCCGACCCACCCCGTCGGGACTGCTCCTTTTTTGCGGATTTTTTACCCGCCGCGGGACATACTACCCACGGAGGAATGTCTATGTTACCAGCTCAACCGCTCACCGCGTGGCAGCGAGCCGCCGCGCTGGCGACGGAGGGTGCCTGCCTGCTGCCGATCCTGCTCGCCGCGCTCGGCGGGCTGGCGGGGCTCACCCGCCCGCCGTATCTGCTCCCCGTCATCCCCGCCGCGGTACAACCGACCTTGCTCACCGCTGCCGCCGCCCTGCTCTACGGGGCGGTGCGTGCACCTCTGTGCCTGTGGCGCACGGCGTATTACGTGCGACTCTGCGGTGCGGGAGAGGGCCTGCCCTCACTGCGCCCGACGTGGCGTGGGCTTGCCGCGCTCGGCTGGCGATGGCGGCTGTGGGGACGGCGGGCAACGGCGGGCGTGATCGCCTGCGCGCCGAGCGCGCTGATGCTCGGCTACGGCAGTGCCGTCTCGCAAGAAGCGGACACCGCCGCTCTGCAGCCCGCTCTGTGGCTGGCGGGGAGCACGGTCGCCCTGCTCGTCGGAGTGACCGTCACCGCGATATGGCAGTGCCGCTTTTGCCTCGCGCCGCTCTTTCTGCTGCGCGGTGCGCCCGCCGCGGCCGCGATGGCGCTGTCCGCCCGCGCAATGCGGGGACATCTCGGGGAATACGTCAATTTCCTCGGCGGCGAGCTGCCGCGGCTCGTCCCCTGCCTGCTGCTTATCCCCGCCGTGTGGCGGGTGCCCGCCTTCCGTCGGCGGCGCGCCGCGATGCTGCTCTCCCTAATGCCGCCCGACAGATGAATCTGTCGGGTTGATTTTTTGCGCGATGTTCTGTATAATAATAGAAACAATTTGAAATGAAGGAAGTTATGCCTTATGTCCGTTGCGCAAGATCCCGTTAAGCTGCATCGCGTCACCTACGCCCTTGTTTGGACGCAGGCGATCCTCGGCGGCGTGCTGCTCGCCGCCTGCTGGCCGCCGCTCACCCACGGCATTCTCGCTGTTCTCGCGGCGATCGCCCTGCTGGGCGTACATAAAGGAACTTCCCGCGGTGCACGGGTTGCCGCACGGGGCATCATCAGCCTCTTCTGGGCGTTGGCACTGTTGCTCGCCGTTCAGACGGCGGATGCCGCCGTCTACGGATTCACCGCCGATCACATCGCCACCCTGCAGGACGGCGTGTGCTGGTTCGGCGGGCTGTTTCTGTGCTATCTCTCCCCCGCCGCGACCGCCGCGATGCTGTTCCACGGCGAGCACACCGCAGGCTACGACCGCCTGATGGGGTGTCTTATCCTGCCCGCGCAGATCGGAGCGGCATACGTGTCGCTCTTCACCGACGCGGGCATCCCGTGGACGGTCGGCGGCGATTTTCTGCCGTACGTGTGGCTGGCGCTCACCGTCGCGGCGACTGTTGCCGTGTGGATGAGCGCACGCATCCGCACGCCCGCGCAGCAGGCGGCGATCGACCGCCGCCGCGAAAAACGGGAAGCTAAGCGCGCCGAACGCATCGCAAAAAAATAACGGTGCGAGCCAAAACTCACACCGTTATACAGTCGATTCTTATGCGCCGAGCTCCTTCTCCGCGGCACGCAGGAGATTGAGCAGCGAGGTGGCAAACATCGGATACTGCGCCGTCAGGTCATCGGGCAAGATCGCGGGCAACCGCTCCGCCGCCACGCCGTCGACGCCGTTCACCTGACCGCCGCGGGCAAGCTGCCCGACGTTCGCGACCGAGCGCGCCGCTGCATTGATCGCCGCGGTCTGGTAGACGTATTCCTCCACCGAGAACATCGCCTTCGGGTTTTTCGGATTAGCGACGTAGATCTGGCGGAACAGCAGGTAGATCGTCTGAATGAGGGCGTTGGACACCTCGACGGTCAGCGCTTTGTTGTTGCACTTTTGCAGCAGATCGAAGATCACCTGCAGAGAGTTGACGATGAGCTTCTTATTGAGCGTCGGCAGCACGCCGCCCGCCTGCATCCGCTTGTCCTGAATGGCAGGGTCCTGCTCGGGGATCTCATCGACCGCGATCATCGCGCCGCTCTTGTCGGCGGTGCGTCCCAACAGATAGTCGCAGGAAACGCCGTAATAATCGGCGACCCGCACGACAAAATCCAGACCGCATTCGCGTATTCCTTTTTCATAATGTGACAGCAGCGCCTGCGAGACCTGCAGGTCGACCGACGCCTTTTTTTGGCTGATGCCGCGCTCCTTGCGCAGCAGAGTCAGGATGCGGGGAAATGCGGCGTTCATACGGGTTTCCTCACTTTACTTTTCTTCGTACACGCGTCCCCCGAAATTTAGGGGGAGCAATTCGACATTCTACGCTCATCCGCGACAAATGTCAAGAGAATTTTACAGAAAGTTGATTTTTCTCGGTTTTTAACAAAATGTTGCAGAATTTTTTGGCAACAAGCAGGAGGCAGTCAAAATGAAGACCTACAAGATCCATCTCATCCGCCACGGCGTCACCGAGGCCAATCAAGACGGGCGGTACATCGGCCGCACCGACCTACCGCTGTCCCCCGAGGGCTTATCCGCCCTTCTGGAGCTTAAAGAGCGGTACCAATACCCCGGCGGGGTGCGGTTCTTTACCAGTCCGCTCGCCCGCTGTCGGCAGACGCTGGAGGTGCTGTATCCCGGCTGTCAGCCCGAGGCGGTCGAGGACTTACGGGAATGCGACTTCGGCGAATGGGAGGGCAAGAGCATCCGCGACCTCAAGAACGACGAGCGCTTCCTGCAGTGGATGGAGGGCAAGACCCGCGACATCCCCGGCGGCGAGGGGACGGAGGAATTCCGCGCCCGCGTGTGCGCGGCGTTCGAGGGGATCGTGGGCGACCTGCTGCACAGCGGCGACACCGAGGCGGTGATCTGCACCCACGGCGGGGTCATCACACTGCTGATGCAGCTCTATTCCCTGCCGCGTCTCGATCCGAAGGATTGCCTCGCCGCGCCCGGTAACGGATTTACGCTACGCGTCACCCCGTCCATCTGGATGAACGAGCCCCTAGCCGAAGCGCTTTGTATGATTCCGTGGGAGAAGAACGGCTGACTAAAACACCCGCTTCGTTCGTGTCGCAGGCCTATGGTGTCACTGATCTATCATGCCGAAGAGCCGATGAGCACGCATCGGCTCTTCATGTTTTTTGTTTTGAAATGTCCTACTTGTTTTGAAACGGCTATTCATTTTCATTCAAATACGTGTTACAATGACATTAACAATAAAATGGTGCTACGCGCACCGAGGGGAGGAGTTCTGTGCGTATCCGATCGATTGCCTGCACACTTTCCGCAGTGCTCTTACTTGTCTGTTTGCTGTCTGCCGCGCCGTCGGCTGTAGCCGAGACCGTCCCGATGACGTGGAAGCCCTACGATAAAGCGTATGTCTCCATCGTCTTTGACGACAACCGGGACGACCTTGGCGAGGTGTACGACATCGTCCACGGGGAATACGGCTTCCCGCTGTGCGCCGCCGTTCCCACGGCGTCCCTGCCGCGCAATCTCGCGCTGCTGCACAAAATCGAGGACGAGGGCGGCGAGATCCTCGCTCACGGGCACAAGCACACCGTACTCAACGACAGCGTCCCTTGGTCGACCGTGGTCAGCGAGTTCACCAACTCCTACAACGTACTCGCCAAGGAAGGCTTTAACGTCCACGGCACCATCACCTGCGGCGGTGGCGGCACCGAGGACACCAGCGAGGCGTACCGCAAGAAGATCGAGCCGGTGCTGAGCCGCTTTTTCGATTACAGCAACAAATGGGGCGTGTCCACCCAGTATTATCACGACCGCGAGTGGATGTACGGCCGCGGCCTTTCGGGCATACAGTCACTGATCGACACGGCTATAGACAACAAAGAGTGGTTGGTGCTCTTTGCCCACAGCCTCAAAGAGGTGCCGCCGAAGCTGCTTCGCTCGGTGCTCGACCACCTCAAGGAGCAGCAGCAGGCCGGCAAGCTCGAGGTCATCACCTACCGTGACCTGCATAAACGCTTTGCTGTCTGGAAGACCCCCGTCGACCTCGACACGATGCCGATCCTTGCGACGACGACCACCACGACCACGACCACGACCACCACTTCGAGATCGCGCTTGCAGCACTCAGCGCCAACCTATCTCACGACCGCAACGACTACACGTGCCGCAAGTGAAGTCGCCCCCGAGCCGCAGGCACCCGAATCCTCGACCCCCGAGGACATCCCCGCGGTTGACACAGATACCGACCGACCCACCGGAGAAAAGGATCCCGCTCCGTGGATCCCGTGGGTGATCGTCGGCGCGGCGGTCGCCGTCTGCACCATAGGCGCGATCACCGCGGCGCTGGTATGGCATAAAAAGCACACCCCGCCCACCAAATAAATCGGTCACACCCGCCAACGTGCACCGCGTCGGCGGGTGTTTTTTAATATTGCGAGCCATCGTACATAAACAACATACCAACATTGTCGGGCGGACGGGCGCCCTACAATGTTGATTTCGGTTTGTACAGATTATGGCGTAGGGACGGGGTTTCCCCGCTTTTTTTCTGCAAAAGTGCAAAAAATCAAAAAATTATCAAACTTTCTCTTTCCTTTTGCGGATTAATAGGATATAATACTGTGTGGAATAAATTTCTGGGAGGTTTTATTATGCCGTTAGTCAATACAAAGGATATGTTTAAGAAGGCCTACGAGGGTGGCTACGCCATCGGCGCGTTCAACGTCAACAATATGGAGATCGTGCAGGGTATCGTCGAGGCGTGTAAGGAGCTCAACTCCCCCGTCATCCTGCAGGTGTCCGGCAGCGCCCGTAAATACGCCCACCACAAGTATCTTTACAATATGGTGCAGGCGGCTGTCGAGGAGACCGGTCTGCCGATCGCGCTGCACCTCGACCACGGCTCCAGCTTCGAATTGTGCAAGGACTGCATTGACGGCGGTTTCACCTCCGTGATGATCGACGGTTCTCACCTCGACTATGAGGAAAACGTCGCACTGACCAAGAAGGTCGTCGACTACGCCCACGCCCACGGCGTCACCGTCGAGGGCGAGCTCGGCCAGCTTGCCGGCGTCGAGGACGAGGTCAGCGTCGAAGCCGACAAGGCCAACTACACCGATCCCGATCAGGTGCAGGATTTCGTCACCCGCACGGGCGTCGACTCCCTCGCCATCGCCATCGGCACCAGCCACGGTGCGTTCAAATTCAAGCCCGGTCAGAAGCCGCAGCTGCGCTTCGACATCCTGCAGGAAGTGATGGATCGCCTGCCCGGCTTCCCGATCGTACTGCACGGCGCGTCCTCGGTTATGCCCGAGTACGTCGCGACCGTCAATCAGTACGGCGGCCAGATGGCGGATGCCATCGGTATCCCCGAGGATATGCTGCGTCAGGCCGCCTCGATGGCAGTGTGCAAGATCAACGTCGACTCCGACCTGCGTCTTGCGCTCACCGCGGGCATCCGCAAGCACCTCGCGGAGAACCCCACCCACTTCGATCCCCGTCAGTATCTCGGCGACGGCCGTGCAAACATCACCGACGTGGTGCGCCACAAGATTCGGAACGTGCTCGGCAGCGAAGGCAAGGCGTAAATTTTTTACAGGCGGAGGGGGTTTCTCTCCGCCTGTTGGTTTGTAGGAGTTAGTCTATAGGAGTTAGGAGAGGAACGTATGCTGCTGGTACTGGATATGGGCAATACCAATATCACCATCGGCGTGTTTGACGGTGGCCGACTGCTGCTGCAGTCGCGTATGGCGACCGACAAGCACCAGATGGAGGATCAGTACGCCATCGCGCTGATGGACCTGTTGCGCCTGTATAAGCTGGAGGCGAGCGCGTTCACGGGGGCGGTGCTGTCCTCGGTCGTGCCGCCACTCAACCACGCGCTGAGCGAAGCAGTGCGCAAGGTGACGGGGCTCACCCCGTTGCTCGTCGGCCCCGGCACCAAAACGGGGCTCAACATCCGCATCGACAACCCCGCGTCGCTCGGTGCCGACCTGCTCGTCGGCGCGGTCGCGGCAGTGGACAAGGTAGGGTTCCCCTGCATCATCTGGGACCTCGGCACCGCGACCACCGTGTCGGTGGTGGATCGTGACGGGGCGTTTCGCGGCGGCGCCATTATGCCCGGCATCGGCACCGCTCAGCGCTCGCTGACCGAGAGCACCTCGCTGCTGCCCAGCATCAGCCTCGACGCACCCTCTAAGGTCATCGGGGCGAATACCATCGCCTGTCTGCAATCGGGCGCGGTGTTCGGCAACGCCGCGATGCTCGACGGGATGAACGAGCGCATCGTCGAGGAGCTCGGCTACGATGCGCCCATCGTGGTCACGGGCGGACTGGGACGGCAGATCATCCCGCATTGCCGCCGCGCCGTCACCTATGTGGACGAATTGCTGCTCGATGGGTTGCGGCTGATTTACGAGAAGAATAAAAAATAAACGACTTTACCAAAACAACACCCGTTGTGCGTTCCCTATGGCAAACAAAATCGTGTGGACACAGACAAAGGCCTCCCCTTGAGGGGAGGCTGTCACGAAGTGACTGGTGAGGTGTAGGACACGCCAGTGTCCGTCATTTCTTTCACTGCATTACGCCTTTGCGGAGAAAGGCTACACCTCATCCGTCACGGCTAACGCCGTGCCACCTTCCCCTCAAGGGGAAGGCTTGACAGGTCTGTGCCAACTGAAAGCCCCCGTACGCGTGTCGGTGAAGCGGACATCCAACGATGCCGCTATCCCACGAGACCCGTGTGCGGTTCACATAAATCGTCCGAAACGTTGTATTCATCAGAAACGACAGTAAAGGAGTGTAGTACTTATGAAAACCAATCAGAAGATCTTACGTATGGTCGAGCTCGCCCTGCTCGCCGCCATCATCGTGGTGCTGCAGCAGATCGTCATCCCGCTGCCCGGCGGACTGACCCTCTCGCTGGTACTTATCCCGATCGTGGTCGGCGCGGTGCTGTTCGGTCCCGCCGCGGGCGCGATACTCGGCGGCGTATTCGGCATCGTCGTCACCTTCCTCGTGATGACCGCCCGCGCGGGCGAGCTGTCCACCATGATGTGGGTTGCGAACCCCGCCGTCACCGCACTCGTCTGCATTCTCAAGGGCGTTGCCGCGGGCTGGTGTGCGGGGCTTGTCGCCCGCGCATTCAACAAGCGGGAGTTCGTCGGCATCGTGCTCGCCGCCGCCGTTGCCCCCGTCGTCAACACCGGCATCTTCCTGCTCGGTATGCTGACGGTGTTCCGCGAGGTGATGATGACCTTCGCCGAAAACATCGGTATGGGTGGCACGGGCGTCGTGTATTTCGCCATCGTGGTGCTGGTCGGTGTCAATTTCGTCATCGAGTTTGCCGCCAACCTCATTCTCTCCCCCACCATCGCCGCCATCGTCAAAGCGGTGCGCAAGACAACAAGATAAGCTGCAGCGGGCGGAAGAGCAGGATCTTCCGCCCGCTATGTAATTATCCCCTTGCAAAACACGCCAAAATATGGTATTATCGCATTGGGGCAACCCAATGATTTTGAGGAGGAAGAATTATTATGAACAGAGCAGAACTGAAAGCAAATGCAAAAGCCCAGATCAAAGGGAAGATCGGCATTCTCTTCGTGATCACCTTGATCATCGGCGTTATCTCCGGTGTAGCTAGCTTCGTGCTCGGTCTTATCCCCGGCGGTGCCATTGCCGTCGCGGTGATCGTCACACCGGCGTTCTCCCTCAGTATGATCCGTGTATACCTCAATGTTGTAAACGGCGCCACTCCCGCGGCCGGTGATTCCTTCAGCGGCTTTGATGATTTTTGGAGTGCTTTCAAGGTGAATTTCCTGGTCGGCCTGTTCACCTTCCTGTGGTCGCTGCTGTTCGTCATCCCCGGCATCGTTAAGAGCATCTCTTATTCGATGTCGATGTACATTCTGGCAGAAAACAAGGGCAAATCCGCCCGCAAGTGCATCGAGGAATCCAAGAAGATGACTGACGGCCACAAAATGGACCTGTTTGTGCTTGGTCTGTCCTTCATCGGCTGGGCTCTGCTCGGCGCCTTCACCCTCGGCATCGTGTACATCTGGGCTCTCCCTTATATGCAGGCAACCTATGCTAACGCATACTACTACCTGAAGAGTCTTAACGCTCCCGAGATCGAGCCTGTCGCTGAAGCACCCGTTTCCGAAATCTGATTATCAACTCAGCAAAAAAAAGCCTTGCGGACATCCGCAAGGCTTTTTTACAACAGCAACGATAACAGCAGCATTTCGCGGGCTTTTCGGTAGATGGCGTCGAACTCCTCGATCGGCAGAGGGTTGACCCCGCGCCCGAGCTCGATGGTAAACCCCGGACGGTGAAAGCAGGAGATAAACCAATCCTTAAACCCACCGTGGCTCGCCATCCCCGTCGGATCGGTGACGGTATAGCCGCTCGCCGCGCCGAGCACCTGCGCGATCATCCGACTCTGCGGCGGGGTATGCTCACCATACTGCCAGTAGATCTCCTCACCTTGGCTGTGCAGAGCGATCACGTGGCGAAAGCCGTACAGACGGCACAGATCGGTCACTGCCCGCGTTTCGGGCTCGCTTTCGGGGCTGTCGCCGCGATATTGCCGCGCGCCCGCACGATCTTTGCCGTTTTTTTCGGCAAGGGCTTGCATTTCTTGCCATCCTGCGTTAAAATTATGGTTGATATCCACCCCCCGGGCGTTCGCCTGCCACAGCCCGTGGGTGTTGCCGCCGTGCGATCGCACGAAATCGGCGTACGCCCCCGCGGCGGCACTGCCGTGCAGGGCGATGCCTACCCCATCGGGGTTGACCATCGGGAAAAAGACGACCTGCCGTCCGCGCAGCGCGCGCCCGATCGGGATGCCGCACAGCGACAGCCCGCCCCTCACCGCGCGGCACACCTCCTCGCACAGCCGCAGAGCGCACAGCGCGGTCAGCCACTCCTGCGCGTGAAACGCCGCGGCGACCAGCACCCGCTCGCCGATCGGCTCGTCGTGCGTCGGGGTGAGAATGAGGATCGGCAGCTCCCGCCCGAGCAGGCTGTGCCCCGCCACCGCACCCCGCAAAAACGGGTAGCGCGCCGCGAGTGCGGTACACAACCCCCGCACGTCCCCGTAGTCGGCGCGCTGTGCGCGCATAAGCGATTCCTGCCAGACAATATCCACGATCATCACCATCCCTAAAGGAGATACTCTATGGATCTGCGCGAAATTCCCCTCTCTGCCCGCTACGAATATGAGGGCAGGATCATTAACCTGCGCGTCGACGAGGCGCGTCTGCCCGACGGCACCACGGCCAACCGCGAGATCGTCGAGCACCCCGGCGGCGTCGGCGTGCTCGCCCTCACCGACGAGGGCGAGGTGCTGCTCGTGCAGCAATACCGCTACCCCTACGGCGAGATCACGACCGAGATCCCCGCGGGCAAGCGCGACCGGGGCGAGGACCCGCTCACAACGGGCAAGCGCGAGCTTGCCGAGGAGACGGGCGCGACCGCCGACCGCTTCACCCCGCTCGGCGTGATCTACCCCACCCCCGGCTACTGCTACGAGATCATCCATCTCTATCTCGCAACAGGGCTGCACTTCGCCGAGATGCACCCCGACGAGGACGAATTCCTCGACGTACAGCGCCTGCCGCTCGCCGCGCTGATCGAGCGCGTGATGGCAGGCGACATCCCCGATGCCAAGACTCAGATCGCCGCGCTCAAGGCGTGGTATTTAACGGAGGGAAAATAATATGCATACTGCGTTCAAGGTCAATCACATCATCACCGGTTTCCTGCTGACGATCTCCACCCTATTCCAGCTGCTGGCGCTGCTCGGCGGCGTTCTGCTCAACGAGCACAACAATTTCGCCGCCAAGATGCCATGGCTCGTGCCCGTCTGGGGCGGGATGCTGGTCCTGCTCATCGCCGTCTTTGTGCTGCTACTCAAGCTGAGTGAGCGGCATCCGTGGCCGCCGATCATCCTTATCGGAGCGCTGGTCGGCGCAGTTGCCGCGCTCATCGTGGCGCTCGCCCTGCGGGATGCCCTGCCGCATCATATCAACGTCGCGGGTGAGGCGCAGGGACTCACCACCTGGCGCCTGCTGTACCGTCATATCAGTTCCGTACTCGTCGGCGTGCTCATCGCCGCCGAGGCAGGCGTAAAATGGGGGCTCTGCCGCCGTGAGCGCAGACTGGCCGAGGCGGCAGCCGCCGACCCCGCCGAGAGCACCATCGGCCTCGACACCTTCGGCGGCGACGACAGCGCCTATGCCAAGCCGAAGAAGCTCAAGCGTAGTCTTAGGTACAAAAAAATCAAAACAGAGATCACCGTACAAGAGGAAACGATCGAGACTGAGTTGTCCGAATAAGTTAACCGCGTGACAGCCGTTCATTCAGCACCCACGCGAGCGCTGTGCCGCATCCCCACATAAGCAACGCGGCGGCACCCCAGCTCTGCGGCGTAAGCGTAAAGGTCAGTCCGAGGATCCCCGCGCCCGCGCCGCCCACACAACCGATCTGTCCCCGACGCCGCAAGCGGTGTCGGGGATTTTGCCGACGGGCGGTGCGCGCGCACCGCCACACGCCGTAGGCGGCAAGCACCGCGCCGCCGATCATTGCCGCTATACCCACTGCCGCAACCACTCCATTCGGTTATGTATACGCGGCAACGGGATCATTTATGCACCGTGTCCGAAAGGAGGAAGACCCGTGGGACAGTTCACCTACACCGTGCCGACGGAATACGACGGCGAGATGCTGCAGACCTTTCTGCGCCGCGCCTGCGGGCTTTCCTGGCGGATGGTGGTCAAGTTAAAGCGCGTTGAAAACGGGATGACCGTCAACGGCGAGCAAAAGCGCTCCATCGACCGCATCTACGCGGGGCAGAGCGTCGTCATCACGATGCCCGACGACGCGGTGCGCATCGAGGGCGCGGATATGCCGCTCGAGGTCGCCTACGAGGATGAGCACATCCTCGTCATCAACAAGCCGCCCTATCTCGCGGTGCACCCCTCGGCGGGCAAGCCCGAGCCGACGCTCGCCAACGCGGTGGTCGGCTATTTTGAGCGCAAGGGCACGCCCTTGTCCTTTCGCCCGACCAACCGCCTTGACCGCAACACCTCGGGGCTGCTGCTCGCGGCGAAAAGTCCGCACGTCGCTTACGCCCTTGCGCAAAAGCCGCAGAAGGTGTATCTCGCGATCGTGCTCGGCGCGCTGACGGGCGAGGGCACGGTCGATCAGCCCATCCGCGTGCGGGAGGGGAGCTGCATCACCCGCGAGGTCGGGGAGGGTGGCAAGGACAGTATCACCCACTGGCGCAGTCTCGGCACCGACGGCGAGATCTCGCTCGTGCGGGTGATACTCGAGACGGGACGCACCCACCAGATCCGCGTGCATCTGTCGTGGCTCGGCTACCCGCTCGCGGGGGACACGATGTACGGCACGGACGAGACGACCCTGCCGCGCCACGGTCTGCACTGCGCGCGTATGACCCTCACCCACCCCGTCAGCGGCGAGGATATCGCCGTCACCGCGCCCGTGCCCGCCGATATGCGGGAACTGCTCGAGGCGCACGGGCTGTGGAAGGACGAATACGATACGATGGAATAGCAAAAGCACGGCCTTCCGTAATGGAAGGTCGTGCTTTTTCAGCGTTCAAAGCGCGGGTCGTCGGTACGGCCGATAAGATAATCCACCGACACGTTAAAATAATCCGCCAAACGAATCAGGTCCGCAATACTCGGTTCTCGCTCGCCGCTTTCGTAGCGGCTGATGGTATTTTGATTGGTGTTCAGCTCCATTGCCAGACGAAGCTGTGTCATATTGCGCGCTCGGCGCAATTCCTTTAGCCGCATAATCGCCCACCTTTTCACCTTTTTCGACTTTTTCACTATATCCCCTTGACAATATTATCCCACAATGGTATAATTCGATTATCCCGTTTCGGGATATTTATTGATTGGAGGGTACAATTATGCAAAACACAGGAAAAGGCCTCAGTATTGCGGGTTTGGTACTGGGTATTGTCGCAACGGTTCTGGCGTGGTTTTATATGGTAAATATTGCCGCGTTGGTGTTGGGCATCGTGGGTATTATCCTTGCCGTAAAGGGTCGCAAGGCAGCTATTGCCGTCGGTGCACCCACCGGTTTGGGGACAGCCGGTCTTGCGCTGTCCATCATCGGTACCTGCCTGGCGGGAATCGGCTTCTTCTCCTGCACGCTGTGCGTGCTGTGTGCGGCGGGAGCGGTAGGTGCGGCGGGCACAGAACTCGAAGCACTCGGCAATGAGTTGGATGCTCTCACCAACGAGCTGAACAATCTCATTATTCGTCTGTAAGAGCAAAAAAACAGCCGACCTTGCGGTTGGCTGTTTTTCATTATACGGAAAGAAGATATATTTATGTTACCGTTTATCACCGTATGCGGACGCACCATCGGCAGTTACGCATTATGTACCATTCTGGGGCTTTGCATATCCGGCTTTGTCGTCTGCCGATTAATTAAACGTCACGGCATCGGCATTGACGATGCCATTCTCATACTCTTATCGGTTGTCGGCGGCATCGCCGTCGGCGGTTGCCTGCTGTATGGCGCAACCAATACACCTACCATCATTACCATATTACAGCGTCCAAACGCTTTATCTCATCGTGATACGCTGTCTGCGCTTCTCTCTTGTTTTGGGGGATTAGTCTTTTACGGGGGATTTCTCGGCGGTCTGCTTGCTTTGCGCACAGCGTCCCGCCGCCTGACCCCCTTACAGCGCACGGCGTTTATCGACATTTACGCCGTGGTAACACCGTTGTTTCACACTTTCGGACGCATTGGCTGTTTCCTTGGCGGTTGTTGCTACGGCATTGAAAGCCGTTTCGGGTTTCTGATTACCGAAAACCCCATCTCTCCCGCCGTGTGCGGCGTCGTACGCTTCCCCGTACAGCTGGTTGAAGCAGGCGGCAATATCGTGCTGTTTTTCATCTTGTTATATCTGTTTTGCCGTCAACGTTTTACGGGTCGTTTACTGCCGTTATATCTCCTGTCCTACCCCGCGATGCGGTTTGCTTTAGAATTCTTGCGCGGTGATGCCGTACGGGGAATCTGGGGCGGCTTATCCACCTCACAATGGATCAGTCTTGCTCTGTTTGCGATAGCCGTAATCTCTTTGTTGCAGAAAAACCGCCGAATTGCGTAAAAAACACTCCGCAGGGCTATGCCTTGCGGAGTGTTTTTTGTTGTCATTATTCATTCGTTTTCCCTATACAATTCATACTCCCCGTCACGCAAGACGGTAACGAGCTGACACTCGGTGCGGATGCGCTCTGCGCAGGCGATGCCCGCAAGACCGCGCGTGTGCGGCGTGTGCGCGTCCGAGCCCGCGACCGCGATAAGCCCGTGCTTATCCGCAAGCGCCTGCGCGCGCAGGTTGGACAGGTCGTCGTTGCAGGCGTTGTACACCTCAATGCCGTCGAGGTGCTCGGCGGGCAGCTCCTCCCACGGCGCGCGGATATAGTCCCGCACGCGGAAGGGGTGCGCCTGCACCACCAGCCCGCCCTCAGCACGCACCAGCGCCGAAAGCTCGGGCAGGCGCGCGTCCCGCAGCTCAGGGTGCGCATACAAGAACGCGGGCGTGATGCCGTAAAGCAGCACCTCTTTGCCCCCGCCGACGCCCTCCTCGATGCCGAACAGCACGTCAAAATCCAGCTTTTCTGCGGCCTTTTTCGCCCGCTCGTAGGCTTGCTCGTAAGGGCGGACGAAGTCCTCCCACGGCATATTCCGCCGCACGGCGGTGTTGCCGTGGTAAAAATGCTCGGTCATCACCACGCCCGCATAGCCTGCCTTTTTCAGCCCTTGGACGACCTCCTCGGGCGTTTCGTGGGCGCAGGCGCTGGCGGCGAGGGTGTGCTGATGCAGCTCGTATATATACACGGTGTGATTCCCCTTCGTTTCAGTGGTATTACTATTATAATCGCCGAAAAAAGGATTGTCAATCGGCTAAAAATGTGCTACGATAGCGGAAGAATGCGAAAAAGGATGGGATAAGCGAATGAAACCGATCAACGCGGTGCTGTTCGATCTCGACGGTACGCTGCTCAACACCCTCGATGACCTCGCGGCGGCGGTCAACGTCGCACTCGACGCGCACGGGATGCCGAGACGCACCCTCGCTGAGGTGCGCGCCTTCGTCGGCCACGGGGTAGCCAACCTCATCTCCCGCGCCGTCCCCGCAGGCACCGATGCGGCGACGACCGCGCGGGTGCTGGACACCTTCCGCACCTACTACGTCGAGCACAGCCTCGACGTGACCGCGCCCTACGACGGCATCCTACCCACCCTCGCACGGCTCAAAAACGCGGGGATCGCGATGGCGGTGGTGTCCAACAAGCTTGAAGAAGCGACTGAGGCGTTGTGTCGGCATTTCTTCGGTGATCTTATCACGGTCGCGATCGGCGACGTCCCCGACCGCCCGCGCAAGCCCGCGCCCGACGGCACCCTCGCCGCGCTCGCGCGGCTCGGCGTGCCCGCCGACGAGGCGATCTTTGTCGGCGATGCGGACTCCGACGTGCTCACCGCGAAGAACGCGGGGATCCCCTGCCTCGGCGTGACCTGGGGCTTCCGAGACGTAGATGTTCTGCGCGCCGCGGGTGCGGCGGCCCTCGTCGACACGCCGACGCAGATTGCTGACTATATACTCAGCGAGAGAGAATGATATGGCGGACTCCTCGGGACTCAAGGCCTACATAGATAAGCTGTACGGCGCGTGAGACACCCTCGGCTACGCCGCGCAGGGATCGTAAAAAGAATAGCAAAGCGTATGGGGACGGCGATGCCGTCCCCTTTGAGCTTTCTTGCTTACGCCCAAAAGGCCGTAGGGCGATTTGCGAATCGCCCGTTCGGGACAGCGCACAACTCTTGCGGGCGCATCGTGATGCGCCCCAACGGCAGGGCTTTGGTTTCTTTCGTCGGAAAGGCATTGATGCCTTCCGATAAACGGACAAATCCGTTCCCTACACACCGATAACGCGCGCGGTAGCGGTCTTTTTTTGCACTTTTTGCCATATACTTGTCTTAACCCGCTTGACAAACGCGGGTTATATAAGTATAATTGTATACAATCATACGGATATGTCGGCATCTCGTTATGCTGTTATGATATTATCCGCTTATCCATTCGTTCAACGCAATCTACGAAAGGAGTGCTTGCTATGCTGGAATTATCCCGTAAAAGCAATCTGTTGGAAGAAGAATCATACAAATACTCGCTGCAGGACATCCCCGAGCCGCAGCTCTACCGCGACGTGTACAGCTACGACACCGTGCCGAAGGTCGGCTTCAACCATCGCCGCGTGCCGATGGGGATGCCGGAGGAGATCTGGATCACCGACACCTCGCTGCGCGACGGTCAGCAGTCCATCGAGCCCTACACGGTCGAGCAGATCGTGCAGCTCTACAAGTATATGGCCCGTCTGGGCGGCCCCTACGGCATCATCCGTCAGACCGAGATGTTTGTCTACAGCCAGAAGGACCGCGAAGCGCTGCAGAAATGTCAGGAGCTGGGACTCAAATTCCCCGAGATCACGACCTGGATCCGCGCGAGCAAGGAGGATTTTAAGCTCGTGCGCGACCTCGGCATCCGTGAGACGGGCATCCTTGTAAGCTGCTCCGACTATCACATCTTCAAGAAGCTCAAGATGTCCCGCAAGCAGGCGATGGATCACTACCTCGCCGCGGTGAGCGAGGCGTTCGAGGCGGGGGTTATGCCCCGTTGCCACCTTGAGGACATCACCCGCGCGGACTTCTACGGCTTCGTTGTGCCCTTCGTTAACGCGCTGATGGAGATGAGCCGTCAGGCGAACATCCCCGTGCGCATCCGCGCCTGCGACACGATGGGCTACGGCGTGCCCTACACCGAGGTGGCTTTGCCGCGAAGCGAGCCCGGCATCATCTACGGCCTGCAGCACTATTCCGACGTGCCCAGCGAGATGCTCGAATGGCACGGCCACAACGACTTCTACAAGGCGGACGCCAACGCCGCCTCGGCGTGGCTGTACTGCGCCTGCGCCTCCAACTGTTCGCTGCTCGGCATCGGCGAGCGCACCGGCAACGTGCCGCTCGAGGCGATGGTGATGGAATACGCGTCGCTGCGCGGCTCGCTCGACGGAATGGACCCCACCGTCATCACCGAGATCGCGGAGTATTTCAAGAAGGAGATCGGCTACGATATCCCGCCGATGACCCCCTTTGTCGGGCAGAACTTCAACGTCACCCGCGCGGGCATCCACGCCGACGGTCTGCTCAAGGACGAGGAGATCTACAACATCTTCGACACCAAGAAGATCCTCGGCCGCTCCGCCTCGGTCACGGTCAGCAAGACCTCGGGCCTCGCGGGCATCGCCTACTGGATCAACGAGCACTACAACCTGCCCGACGACCAAAAGGTCGACAAGCGCAGTCCGCTCGTCGTCAAGATGAAGGAATGGGTCGACCGCGAATACGAGGACGGGCGGCAGACCTGCCTGTCCAATCACGAGCTGGAGGAGAAGGTCACCGCCTTCTCTGACGGTGAGATATAAGGAGATAGTATGATGATTGAAAAGCATAAGAGTGTATCTCTCGCCGACTGCGTGTTCGAGCGGCTGGAGAACGAGATCCTCAGCGGCAAATACGCCTACGGCGAGGTGCTCACCGAGGCGCGGCTGTGCGAGGAGATGGGGGTCAGCCGCACACCCATCCGCGAGGCGATCCGCCGCCTGCAGCAGGAGAACATCCTGCGCGAGACCGGCAAGGGCGTCGTGGTCAACGGCATCACGCAGGACGACATCCGCGACATTCTCGACATCCGCGCGCGCATCGAGGGCATCGCCGCTCGCCGCGCCGCCGAGAATATGACCGATGAGCAGAAGAAGGCGCTCGCCAACGCGGTTGACCTGCAGGAGTTCTACGTCGCCAAGGCGGATGCCGACCACGTGCAGTGGCAGGATCACGAATTCCACGAGATGATCTACGCGGGCTGCGGCAGTGCCACCCTGCAGGGCACCCTCGTGCCGCTGCACCGCAAGGCGCAGAAGTTCCGCCGCGCATCGGTGGAGAAGGTGATCCGCGCGACCGCATCCACCGAGGAGCACCGCCGCATCTGCGAGGCGATCCTTGCAGGCGACGGCGACGCCGCCGAGGCGGCGATGAACGAGCACATCGCCCACGCCCGCGACCGTATGCTGGGGCAATTGGGGATTGATTAATAAACCGCGCAATTCTACCGCTGCCCTTCGCAAACGGTGTAGGCTTTAACGGGGACTTGCAGAAGTCTCGCGGGCGGGGAGACCCCGCCCCCACGATCGTATTTATATTTCGCGCAAACCACCAAAACAAGGAGTAATAACAATGGGACTGACAATCGCACAAAAGATCATTAAAGACCACCTCGTCAGCGGCGAGATGATCGCGGGCACCGAGATCGCCCTGCGCATCGACCAGACGCTGACGCAGGACGCCACCGGCACGATGGCGTACCTCGAATTTGAGACGATGGGCATCCCGCGCGTGCGCACCGAGCGCAGCGTCGCCTATATCGACCACAACACCCTGCAATCCGGCTTCGAGAACGCCGACGACCACCGCTATATCCAGTCGGTGTGTAAAAAGCACGGCATTTATTTCTCCCGTCCCGGCAACGGCATTTGCCATCAGGTGCATCTGGAACGCTTCGGTGTCCCCGGCAAAACTCTGATCGGATCCGACAGCCATACGCCCACCGGCGGCGGTATCGGTATGCTTGCCTTCGGTGCGGGCGGTTTGGACGTAGCAGTCGCTATGGGCGGCGGAACTTACTATATCACTATGCCTAAAATGCTTCGCGTAAACCTGTTGGG
>JAZSHK010000141.1:0-15101 GCA_045533185.1 Acutalibacteraceae bacterium
CGATATCCCTGTTTTGGTGCCGCTGACCGGGGTCTGAACCGCAGAGTTGGCTTTCGCCAACTCAATGTTATTTGCCTGATCGGCAAATAAGACCGATCGACCTGACAGATCAGCAACGCAAAAACAGGGACACCGCCCAAAGGGCGATATCCCTGTTTTGGTGCCGCTGACCGGGGTCGAACCGGTACGGTATTGCTACCGAGGGATTTTAAGTCCCTTGTGTCTGCCTATTCCACCACAGCGGCATAGATCTGTCTGCCCAATATCATACCTTTTTTATGCTGAATTGTCAAGAGAAAACCAAGAGAATTTAACCTCTGGGAAGGGGGATCATTATGATTCACTCATTTTTGCTTATCGGGCAATCCAATATGGCAGGGCGCGGCGCGCTGGCCGATGCGCCCGAGTTGGATAACAGCCGCCTTTGGGTGCTGCGTAACGGCCGTTGGCAGCGGTTGTACCGCCCCGTCAACGGCGATCGCGCATTTTCGGGCGTATGTCTTGCGGAGAGCTTCGCACAGGCGTATGCGGAGAAATACGATGTTGACGTGGGGCTCATCCCTTGCGCCGACGGCGGCACGAGCCTTGATCAATGGCGCGTCGGCGGTCTGCTGTATGATCACGCGATCGCACAGGCGAGGCTCGCCCAACGCACCTCGACGATCGTGGGTGTGCTGTGGCATCAGGGCGAGGCAGATTGTCACGATGATCGGTATCCCACCTACGCCGAGCGTTTTCAGCCGATCTTGGACGGCTTCCGCCGCGATCTTGCTCTGCACGACGTGCCGTTTCTGCTCGGCGGGCTGGGTGATTATCTTCCGAATTGCATTAAGTACCCCGAGGTTGCGAATTACGCACACGTCAATTCCGCTCTGCAACGGGTGGCGGCGGCGAACGGCCGCGTCGGCTTCGTTTCCGCCGAGGGTTTGCGCGCCAACCCTGACAACCTGCATTTTAACGCCGCTTCATTGTATGAGTTCGGCCTGCGCTATTTCGCGGAGTTTGAGAAGCACCGCGACCCGAATAAGATCTTCCCCGAAAAGCCTGCGATGGACGACGCTGTGCGTTCGTCAATGGAATTGCTGTAATTGATAACGAAAAGGCACCGCCGCGGCGGTGCCTTTTCGTTATTCACAATCCTCAAATGTGATGTTTTCGGCTACGCTGAGCCGACTTTCGTCAACGGTCATCGGTGCTTTGAATTTGCCGGTGCAGCGGACGTTTTTCAGATGAATATTCTTGTAAACGATCGTAAATTCCGAGGTGTCGATAATCGGCAGAATTTTCTGATTGCCGACGTGCTTTCCAAGTCTGCCGACCTGTATGCGCACGGCCGAAAAGGGGATGTTCTCTGTGTCGGGGATCGGAGCGGGCGCGTTATCCGATTCGAAAACGGGATACAGCGGATCGGCATCGGTGTCGATGTAGATGTTTTCGTAGGTGATACCGTCGACGGTGATGTGCTCGCTGCCCATCCACGTGTCGATGCTGACACCGAAATGACAGCCGTGGATGAGGTAGTTATCGCGGAAGATGACATCGGTGATCGCAGAATCGCAGTTGCCCGACCACACCTCGAGATTCTTACCCCAGTCGCACCACAGCACATTGTTTGTCACAGTCACATTGCTGCAGCCGCCTTCTTCGCCATCGAGGTAGGGAGCGCGCACCACCACGCAGTCGTCGAAGGAGTGCACAAAGCTGTTTGTTAGTGCGGTATCGTAGCAGTTGCACAGATCGAAGCCATCGGCATTGTATCGCCACAGCCCGATAAGCTTAATATTGTTGAGTGTTACGTTGCGGCAGGCGTTGCGCAGCGTGAAGGCCCAGAAGGGCGGATCGCGCAGGATAATACCGTCGACGGTGAGGTTCTCGCATCCATAGGCGTCAAACGCACAATAATACCGCACGTCCCGTTCGGTCAGCCCAAGGTCCGTTAGCTCCCGTGCGAGCGGGTCATTTCTTTCGAGCAGTTCATCACCGCGCAGTAGCTTGGAGGCATCGAGGATGCCGCGACCGCAGATCGTGACGTCCTTTACCTTATAAGCATAGATGCCGCCGTAGACGACGGCGCCCTCGTCAAGGATGATGGTCTGTCCGTTCTTCGGGTAGAGCATACCGACGTCATGCTCGCCCGGACCGAAGTAAAGGGTGTTGTCGGTCATCTCGTAGGTGAACGGTTCGTTCGCAAAGACGCAGAGCGCCTCGTGGTGACCGTTGACCTCGACAGTGAAGAGACGCGGCTCGGTCAGCTCGATTTCGATACAGCGTTCGCTGACGCGGTGCTCGATGCAATACTCGCGCGGACGCAAGGCGACGCGTTCGATCTCGTCTGAGGTCTCGATGCGCAGCGTGATCGGTGCGTCCATATCGAAACTGACAAAATACCCGATCTCGGTTTGCTCGAGCGGGCGCTGAAAGCTGGGCCACACGCGGTTGAGCGGCAGCCTCGATACGCGTGCGGGGTGGACGGCGAGCGACTTGCCGTTCAGATATACAGTGTAGTTCACGACAATATCCTCCGTTATCTTAGTCGCAGATTATTCTATCACATCTAATTTGCTTTGTAAACTACTATTGCGAAACCGTGAGCGACAACATTGATTTGCAAAATTGGCCTTGCGTTTTGCATTTTGTTGTGCTAAAATAGCAATTGTCAGTGATTTGCGCAACCGCAGGTTGCGAAAAGTTCAAACGAAAGTTGGTTGTTTTGCAAAAAGAGGTTTGATACTATAGAATAGCGAAAGCACTTCGCGTATATTCTATAGTATGAATTCAGTTGAGAGGAGCTTCTTCATGACCATCGGAGAGAAGATCACGCGGCTGCGCACAGCGGCCGGTATTTCGCAGGAGCAGTTAGCGGAGAAGATCTCGGTATCCCGTCAGTCCGTTTCCAAGTGGGAGATGGATCAGGCGCTGCCGCAGATCGATAAGGTGCTGCAGCTTTGTGAGCTGTTCGACATCTCGGCGGACGAACTGCTGCAGGATAAGATCGCTATTCAGCCGGAGATTGTCGGCGAGCCCCGCAAAAATAAATATTTCGGTACCGATGGCTTCCGCGGCGAGGCGAATCTCAATCTGACCTCGATGCACGCCTATAAGATCGGTCGTTTTCTTGGCTGGTACTACGGCTCGGCGCTGTCGGGGTGCAGCAAGGCGGGCTACCGCCCGCGCATCGTCATCGGCAAGGACACCCGTCGCTCCAGCTATATGCTGGAGTATTCGCTCGTGGCGGGCATCACCGCCTCGGGCGCGGATGCCTATATGCTGCACGTGACCACCACCCCCAGCGTGTCCTACGTTACGCGGCAGGATGAGTTTGACTGCGGTATTATGATCACCGCGTCGCACAATCCCTATTACGACAACGGCATCAAGGTCATCAACCGCTACGGTGAGAAGCTGGACGACGCGACGACCCTGCTCATCGAAGCGTATATCGACGGCGATATGAAGGCTCTGGGTGTGTCTACGCCCGATCTGCCGCTCGCGTGCCGCGAGCGCATCGGCTGCATCGTCGACTATGTTGCGGGACGGAATCGCTACGTGGCATACCTGATCTCGGTCGCGTCCAATTCGTACAAAAAGCTGCGCATCGGCCTTGACTGCGCCAACGGCGCGTCGTGGATGATCGCCCGCGCGGTATTCGGCGCGCTGGGTGCACAGACGGTGGTCGTCGGAGCGGAGCCCGACGGCCTGAACGTCAATGAAAACTGCGGCTCGACCCATATCGAGAACCTCTGCAAGCTCGTTAAGGAGCAGCATCTTGACGTCGGCTTTGCCTTTGACGGCGATTGCGATCGCTGTATCGCGGTGGACGAGAACGGCAATGTCGTCGACGGCGATGCAATGATGTATATTCTCGGCAAGCGGCTGAAATCCCGCGGGATGCTCAATAACGACACCGTCGTCGCGACCGTGATGTCCAACAGCGGCTTTGTCAACAGCCTTGCCGAGGCGGGCATCAAGTGCGCACAGACCAAGGTCGGCGACCGCTTTGTGTATGAGTGTATGCAGGAGAACGACTTCAGCCTCGGCGGTGAGCAGTCGGGTCACATCATTCTCAAGAAATACGCGACCACGGGCGACGGCCTGCTGACCGCCATTATGATCGCGGAGGAGCTGTGCGACACCAAGTCGACGCTGGCAAAGCTCGCTGAGCCCGTGAAGCTGTATCCGCAGTATATGAAGAACATCCGTGTGAAGGATAAGGCGGCGGCGCTGGCGGATAAAGGCGTGCTCGCCGAGAAGGACGCGGTGGAGAAGCTCATTGACGGCAAGGGGCGCGTGCTGCTGCGTCAGAGCGGCACCGAGCCGGTCATCCGCGTGATGGTGGAGAGCGAGACCGAGGACACCTGCGTGGCGTATGCCGAGCGCATTGCCGCCAAGGTGATCGAAGGAGGGCACAGCGTTGAATAAGTGTGTCAAGACCGCCGAATTGTTTGACTGTCAGGTACCGTATCTCAAAGAGCTGTTCGCCGAGGCGGCATATCCGTGGGAGATGCTGCCGAAGATCAAGGCGCACATCCTCGCGCTCATCGAGCAGGGCATCCCCGGTTATACGGAGATCGCAGACGGCGTTTTGGTGGGGGAGAACGTCAAGATCTATCCCACTGCCACCATCGAAGCCCCCGCCATCATCGGCTCGGGCACGGAGGTGCGCCCCGGCGCGTTCATTCGCGGCAGTGTCATCACGGGCGAAAACTGCGTCATCGGCAATTCCTCGGAGCTGAAGAACTGCATCCTGCTCGATAAGGTGCAGGTGCCGCACTATAACTACGTCGGCGATTCGGTGCTCGGCAACCACGCGCATATGGGCGCGGGCTCGATCTGCTCGAATCTCAAGGCGGACGGCAAGCCCGTGGTCATCCACGGTGACGAGGACTACGAGACGGGTCTGCGTAAGATCGGCGGCATTCTTGCCGACGACGCGGACGTCGGCTGCGGCTGTGTGCTCAACCCCGGCACCGTCATCGGCAAGGCGACCAGCGTCTATCCGCTGACCTCGATGCGTGGAGTTGTTCCCGCGGGCTGCATCGTCAAATCGATGGATAACATCGTTGTACGCAAGTGATCAATAACGCCCCATCGGTTGTGCTTTTGCAGCCGATGGGGCGTTGCTTTTATGCCTTTCGCGCTTCGACAAACCAGCGATCCTCGTCTAAAAACAGATAGGTCTGCTGTCCGCGGATGCGGCAGGTGTAGCGCAGACCGCAGCCGCCCGCCTTGAGCGCGGCGGCACGGCGGATGTCGAGCACGCGGTCAATCTCGTAGACGGTGCCGTCCTGCCATTTGACCGAAAGCGGGATGACGGTACCCTCGGGGGAAAAGGCGGCGGTCACCTCGACGTAGGTTTTACATTCCATATAGTCTCTCCGTTATTCTTCCAGCTTCCCCGAAAAACCAACGGGGTGGACGGTGTGTGTCTCATAGGGGCTGAGCCCCGACAGCTCGGGTTCTTCGAGCACCACGGCTCGGCGTACGCAGGTATCGCCGAAGCGGGCTTTGAGCGCGTCGACGGTCTTGTCGAGCTTTTCGCGCTTTTCCCGTCCGTCGCTGTCCATCAGGTCGAGCTGGCAGGGAATGTCGTCCGGCTCGAGTGCGGAGATGCCGACCGTGACACTGCGCAAGGGGTGTGCCCAATTGTATTGCTTTTGAAACAGCGCAAACGCCTCGCTTGCGATGTCCTTGGTGGATTGGATATAGTAGTCCAGCGACACTTGATGACTGCGGGTGGCGAGGGTGTTATCCCGCAGATGAAGCTCCACTGTGCGCCCGACGAAGTGCTGCTCGCGCAGACGGCGGCCGACGCTCTCGGCGAGCATATAGATGACCGCCTTGACCTCGTGATCGTCGACAAGGTCGCGCGGGGTGGTGATGCCGTTGCTCACCGATTGCACCGCGCTCGCCTGCTCGGCGGGGATAACGGGCTGGTTGTCCAGCCCGTTCGCCATCGCGTACAGCATCCCGCCCCATTTGCCGAGCAGGGCGCGCAGCATCGCAGGATCGGCGTTCGCCAGATCGCCGATGGTGAAGATGTACCGCTCGGCGAGTTTTTTCTTGGTCGCTCGCCCGACGTAGATGAGCTCGCTTGCAGGGAGCGGCCACACGAGTTGCTTATAGTTTTCCCGGGAAAAGACGGTGACCGCGTCAGGCTTTTTATAGTCGCTGCCGAGCTTGGCGAAGGATTTGTTAAAGCTCACGCCGATGCTCACGGTGATGCCGAGCTCCTCTTTAACACGCTCACGGATCTCGTGGGCGGTGGCGACGGGATCGCCCGTGCACCCCGTCAGGTCGAGCCACGCCTCGTCCAGCCCGAACGGCTCGACGCGGTCAGTATAGTCCTGCAGGATGCGGCGCACCATCCCCGAATAGCGGATATAGGTGGGGAAGTCGGGCGGTACGACGACGAGCTGTGGGCATTTCTGCCGCGCCGACCACAGCGGCTCGCCCGTGGTCAGCCCGTAGGCGGCGGCGATCTCGTTTTTGGTCAGCACGATGCCGTGGCGGGACGCTTCGTTGCCGCCGACCGCGACGGGCTTGTCCCGTAGCTCGGGGTGCCGACTGCACTCGACCGACGCATAGAATTTATTGCAGTCCACGTGCAGGATCTGCCGCTCCATCCTTCTCACCTCGTAAAGAACGTTTGTTCGATGTTAAGAGTATACCACCGCCGCGTTGGTTTGTCAATGGAAAATTCTTTCTAATTACTCCAGAGTTCGTTAATAAAGATTTTCTATAAAATACTTGGATTTCTGTATACATTCCTCTTGACAAAGAGGGATGTTGGGAGTATGATGGTGCCGAAAACCGAGAAAAGGGGCAGGAATATGAAGGCGAAATTCCAACAAGGCTGCGGTGATGTGTTCTTCGCGATCACGGCGGGGCTGATCGTGGCGGTGGCGTATTATTTCTTCCAGAACAGCAACGGGTTTGCCCCGGGCGGTGTTGGCGGTCTGGCGACCATCACCTATCATCTGCTTGGTTATCGGGTGCGCTGGGCGTGGCTGATGCTCGCCTTCAATATTCCGATCTTTGCCTTGGTAACGATTTTCGTCAACCGTAAACTCGGCGTGTATCTGATCTTATATATGGTCACGCAGTCCTTCGGCACGGAGTTGTTCGAGATGCTCGGGTGGCAGCCGTATTGCGCCGCCAATAATGCGGAGGATTTCGAGATCGTGTTTGCCTGCATCGCCACGGGGGTGATCTCCGGTGTCGGTTTCTCGCTGATGCTGCGGCGGTTCGGCGCGAGCGGCGGCACCTATGCGATCTCGGCGCTACTGAAAAAATGGCACCCTGCGATGAATGTCGCGTATGTGTCCTTTTTGATGGATGGCAGCGTGGTGTTTGTAGCGTTCTTCGTTTATGGGATGAAGATCGTCCCCGTAATGTGTACACTGCTCAACCTGTTTATCGCCGCCATCGTGGTGGACTATGTGCTTGCCGGCCTGCGCAACGGTTATAAGTTTGAGATCATCACCGATAAGCCCGAGGAGTTGTCGCAGGTGCTCATCGATGAGCTGGGGCACGGCGTGACCGAGATGCGAGTCGTGGGGATGTATTCCCACACCGATCGGTATATGCTGATGTGCATCATCCGCAAAAAGCAGATCGGGCAGATGATGAAGATCATCAAGCGGTACCCCGGTACCTTTGCCAACTTCTCCAAGGTCAACGAGGTCTTCGGTCGTTTTAAGGCATAGCGAAAAGATCCCGGTCACCGTCGGTGGCCGGGATCTTTTACATATCGGGCTGTGTTTGCATCGCCGCGGCGATCATATCCGCCCACGAGGCCGGCTCGGCGTCGGCCGGCTCGGCGGTATGGTGGTAGTGTGCAAGATATTCCACGTTGCCGTTGGTGCCGTGGATGGGGGACACGGTCAGTGCCTTGACCGTCAGTCCGTTCTCCGCGGCAGCGGTGAAGATGTCGGTGAGCAGTGGCGGCAGGGTGGCGGCGGGATCCTTGAGGATGCCGTTCTTGCCGAGCTCCTGCTTTTTTGCCTCGAATTGCGGCTTGATGAGGGTGATGACCTCGCCGCCGTCCTTCAGCACCCGATGAATGGCAGGGAAGATCTTCTTGAGCGAGATGAAGGACACGTCCACCGTCACCATATCGCAGATCGTACCGCCGAGGTTGTCGGGGGTAAGGTTGCGGGCGTTGGTGCGCTCGAGCACGGTGACGCGCTCGTCGTTGCGCAGCTCCCACGCGAGGATGCCGTAGGCTACATCCACCGCGAACACGCGCTGGGCGCCGCTCTGCAGCAGGCAGTCGGTGAAGCCGCCGTTGCTCGCGCCGATATCACACACCGTCAGCGCCGTGGGATCGACCCCAAAGCACGCCAGCGCCTTTTCGAGCTTATAGCCGGAGCGGCTGGCGTATTTTTTCGCCTTTTCGCGGCAGGTGAGCGCGGTGTCGGCGGCAACCGCCGTGCCGGGTTTGTCCGCGGGGACGGCGCCGATCCAGACACGCCCTTCCATAATGAGGGCGGCGGCTTCCTTGACGGATATGTTCAGCTGACGCGCGGTCAGCTCATCAAGACGTATTTGCTCCATAGGCTTATTCCTTTCCGTCGTGTACCACGACGATGCTTTTTTCTAATAATGCGCAGGGACGGTAAGCAAGCTTGGATTGCCGCAGTCCTGCGTCCCCCGAGTCGTCCTCGCGGTTGATATAATGCAGCGCGGGAGAGGCATTGTGTGCGGCAAACTCCCGCACTATCAGCTGATAGACGCCGGGGTAACGGGTATCGCCCTTCTCGCAGTGAACGTACAAGGTATCACCGAGCTTCTCGCCGATGGAGAAGGCAACGATTCGGCCGTCGACGGTGAGGATACCGCCGCTCATCCCGAACTCGTGCATCACCTCGAGCAGATCGGCACAGCCGCGCGCCTCGATCTCTTCTGAACGGGAGAGCGGTCCGACCGCCTTTTTGCGCTCGACCCATTCGCGCAGGAACGTCTGCGCCGCGGGCACATCCTCGCGCTCAAGCGGGCGATACGCCCAGCTCGGCCATTGCTTGATAAAGCGGTTGATGTGGTTACGCTGAGCGCTGTACCGACGTCCCGCAAAGGTGGCGAGGTCATCGTAGTGATAGAGGTAATCGAAGAAATCGCGGTTGGCGGACACGGTGATGTCGGGGTAACGCTCCTTCAGCGCCGCGATCTCCTCGTCCGAGACGGCGGCGAATTGCAGCGGTAGCCTGTTTTCGCGGCAGTAGGCTTCTAACGCGGTCAATGCCGCCTTGGTATCACCGCCCACGGGGTAAGTGAAGTGGATTCCCTTTACACCGTAACTTACCCGCAATATCAAGCATCCGTCGGTGATGGCATAGGTGCCCTCGAAGGGAACACGCCACATATAGTTGACGCCGACCGTCCGATCGCAGAAGCGGTCGGCACGGGCGTTGAAATAGGGCGCGGCGACCGCTGCACCTGCGCGGTCAAAGGGAAGAAATTGCAACGACATCGGAAATGACACCTTTCCTTATTTTTAGTCTTCTCGGTCAATAAATCGTGCGGCATCGGTCTCGCGGATGTTGCGGATGCGGTGACGGCGCGGCTCCTCGCTGTAGGTGAGGACGATGAGATCGCCCGTGTGCCGCCGTCGCTGAAACACCGACTGCCGAAAGCGGTAGGATATAATATCGCTCTGCGAAACGGTGACGGTGTGAAAGGTCAGCCGAGCGGAATACTGTAGGGTGACAAAGCCGTTGCCGCAGCCGATGCCCGCCGTGCAACGGTCGAGGACCTTGACCGCCGCCGCCCATACGAGCGGAATATAGGCGATGAGCGCCAGATGCAGCAGGATCTCGCGCCACAGCGGAAACAGCGGGGTGAGGATCCGTGCGGCGGGGTAGGTCAGCAGCATTCCCCACAGCGGGTAAGCGATATACCGCAGTAAGGAGCGTGGCGCGGGACGGATCGTCACCGCCTGCGGACGAAATTCGGGCAGCAGGCGTCGGGTCTGTTGCTCGGCACGGGTTGTTGGGGACGCGGGAATCAGCAGCGAGAGGGAATCCCGTCCTTTCCCGTAGCCGATGCAGTGGATGAATACGATGCGCAGGCGCAGCAGCTTGCAAAAAATGGTCTGTCGGCAGTCGAGATAGTGCACCGCAGAGACGGTGCAGAGATGATCCCGTCGGGTGATCGCGCCGTGGCGAATGGCGAGCAGGGTCGGATAGCGTGTCGCACAGAAGGGCAGATGCCGCAGGAGATTGCGCAGGGCGGCGATGCCCCAGCCGATGAGCAGCACAAGCACGATGAGCGCGGTGGTGCGTGGGATGATGCGCAGATATTGCGCCGCGTTTTCCAGATTGCCGACTAACTGCTGCTGATAGGCTTCACCGAGCAGTCGTCCGCTTTGATAAAACGCGGTCGCGAGAATGAGTACCCCGCTCAGGGAGTTGGACACCAGCATCGACAGCACGACAATGTGCGCCCATGGCGCGCGGTAGCGGTGCTGTATCGGCTCATCGGTCTTTTGCCGCTCGGCGAGGATCTCGCGGGCGTGCTGTTCGCTGACCGTGAGGGCGAAATCCGCGCGAAAGCGAGCTCCCGCATCGGTATCGACGGCGATGCGCGCCGCCCGCAGCGGACGCAGATAAAACGGTCGTTCCACCGACAGTGTGGATACGTGACGGCGAGGGATGACCGTTTCCAGACGGAAAAGCACCCCGCGACGCAGGATGAAGCCTTGATCGGTCAAGCAGTAGGTGTACCCCCGCCAGAGCAGAAGGGGAAGCACGAGCAGCAGCAGGATGGCCGAAAGGTCTATCCAGGCGCCCTGCGCCCAGCGGTAAAGCCCCTGCGGGGTTTGGATATAGCGTAAGCCGCGCAAGAGCGGCACGGAAAGCAAAAAGAGATATCGAAAGGAGTAGCGCAGAATGGCGATCGGGTGCTGACGGCGAGGCGGGATGACGGTCGTCATAGCAGTGCCTGCGTGAGCCTCTCCGCTTCATCGGCGGTGAGCCCTTCAATGAGCAGATGACCGCCCGTTGCGCTGACGAGCAGGGCGGCAAGCCCCGTCATCCGCTCGGCGGGACCGCGCAGCGTGGTGATGTGCCGCACGGCGGTGAGCGGCATCCGTCGGTATACGGTAAACAGCAAGCCGCGCGCGGTGACGACGGCATCCTTGCCGACGGCATAGCGCATCCGCCGATACCGCAAGGGGTAGTAGACCGTCAGCATCGCTATGAGTGCGGCAACCCACAAGACCGTGAATGTGCGCGGCAGCCACGGCGACAGCATCGGCAACCGAAACAGCGCGATGCTTGCAGTGAGCGGGACGATCGCGGCGCACAGTGTGTACACTGTCCAGCAGAGTTTTACCCGCCGATCGGGTCGTTTGAATTCCATAAGAGCCACTCCCTTCGCTTTCAGTATGACCAAAAACGCGGGAGAATTGCCGATCGTGCGGGCAAATTCGTACCAATGTCATATTTTAGCACATTTTGCCTGCGGTGTAAAGCAAAACCGTCTTGCGTGGAAAACGAATTTCGCCTGTCCCTATTTGCTGTTGCTCCCATATTTCGGCAGAAACTCACCTGTGCCGAGGGCTATAATGGATGTTGCAAACGGAAAGGTGGAAAAATGATGATCGTGTATGCGGATATGTTGTTGGCGGTGAATTGGTGGATCGATTTCTTACTGCTGCTCGGCGTGCGGCGTTTTATGGGAATCGGCGCACGTCCGTGGCGGCTGGTGCTCGGGTCGCTTGTCGGCGCGTTGTTCAGCCTGGTGCTTCTACTGCCGCCGATGGCGGTGTGGCTGTCGCTGTTGCTCAAGCTGTTGGCGGCGGGGCTGATGGTGCTGGTAGCCTTCGGCTGGCACAGCCGCCGTCGGTACATACGGTCGCTTTTGCTGCTTTTCGGACTGTCCACAGGCCTGTCGGGGCTGTGCTCAGCGTTGTATCATTTTGCCGCGCCGCGGGATCTGTTTGTTGTCAACGGCGTGGTGTATTATGCCGTTTCACCCTGGCTGCTGCTCGGGCTGACGGTGCTATGCTATGCGCTGATGGGGGTGCTTGAGCGCGTGGTTCGCCGCCGCGCCCCCGCACAGCGCGATTATACCGTAAGAGTGCACAGCGGCGGTCGTTCGGTGTCGGTGAAATGCCTTTACGACAGCGGCAATCATCTGACCGAGCCGTTTTCCAACCGTCCCGTGCTGGTGGTCGAGCGGGCGGCGCTTGAGGGGCTGCTGACGATCCCTGAGGATGTGGAGGAATTGCCGCCGAGCGGTGCGTGGCGCGTCGTGCCGTTTGATTCCTTGGGCGGCGGCGGGCTGTTGCCGGCGTTTCTGCCTGACAGCGTCGTTGCGATCACTCCGCAGGGAGAGCGTTCACTCGGTGAGTGCTATGTGGCGGTGTGTACGCGGCTCGGACGCGGAGAATACGAGGGTCTGATCGGCAGCGCGCTGGGCGATCGGTTATTTGACGGGAGGATGGTTTGATGATCTCACGGTTTTGGCGAAGCATTCGCCTATGGTTTATTCGGCTGCTCGGCGGCGAGGCGGTACATTATATCAACGGGGCACAGACGCTCCCCGCGCCGTTGTCGGCACAGGAGGAATCCGCGGCGCTCGAGGGGCTCGAGCGGGGAGAGCGGGCAGCGCAGAATGCCCTCATCACCCACAATCTGCGGTTGGTGGTGTATATCGCCCGCAAGTTTGAGAACTCGGGTGTCGGCATCGAGGATCTGATCTCCATCGGCACGATCGGGCTCATTAAGGCGGTGCGGACCTTTTGCCCGGGACGCAACATCAAGCTCGCGACCTACTCTTCGCGCTGCATTGAGAATGAGATCTTAATGTATCTGCGTAAAAACGCGCAGAAGCGTAACGAGATCTCCATCGACGAGCCGCTCAATGTCGATTGGGACGGTAACGAATTGCTGCTGTCGGATATTCTCGGCAGCGATCCCGACGTTGTTCATCGGGATATGGAGCAGGAGGCCGAGCGGGATGAACTGCTCGCCTGTGTGGCGAGGTTGTCGTTGCGGGAAAAACGCATTATGTGCCTGCGCTTCGGCATCTGCGGGGAAAAGGAGCACACGCAGAAGGAGGTGGCGGATATGCTCGGCATCTCACAGTCCTACATCTCCCGATTGGAAAAGCGCATCATCCGCCGCCTGCGCGAGGAGCTGGAGCGGGTGCAGTGATACGTTGTTGCAAAAGCGGCTATTCCGTGTTACAATATAGTTGCGCCTTTGCAGGAGCCGCACAAAAGCCACCGACGGGCGTCGGTGGCTTTTATCGACTTATTTTGGCTTTTTCTCCCGCTGATAAGCAGAGGGCGGGCATTGCTTGATGGTCTTAAACACACGAGAGAAATACAAGGGATCGTTAAATCCGACCGAGCCCGCGACCTCGGCGATGGAATAGTTGGGGTTGCGCAGAAGGCTACACGCCTCGTTGATGCGGTAACGCTGCAGGTAGGTGTGCGGCGAGATGCCGAAATCCTCCAGAAACGCGCGGTAAAGCTGACTGCGGCTGATGCCGACGTAGCGGGCAATATCGCTGATGCCGATGTCGTTGGCGTAATTATACTGGATGAAGCGCAGGGCGTTTGCGACGTATTCCTGATGAGGGTTACCGACCGCGTTCTGCCCGTTGAGGCGGATGAGGTGGGCGAGGAAGTGATAAAGGCAGCCGACCATCTGCGCGTCGTCGGCAGCACCGCTGCCGCTGACCTCGGCGATCGCCATCAGCAGCCGCTTTGTTTCCTCGGGGGTGCTGCTGTGCAGCACGGGCTCATCAGGAGAAAAGCCCGCCATCGTCACCAGACGGCGCGCATCGGTGCCGTTAAAGCCTACCCAGCAGTATTCCCACGGATCGTCCCGATCGGCACGGTAGTGGATAAGCTCGCCCGGGGTGACGAGGAACAGATCTCCCTCGTGCAGGTCGTAGGAATGATCGCCGTGAACATAGGTGCCGCAGCCCGCAGAGATGTAGTGGATCAGATAGTGATCACGCAGTGCCGGTCCCCAGCCGTAGCTGCTGTCGCACCTTTCATAACCGGTGTTGTATACCGATAAGCCGGCGTTTTCTTTCAACGTGTTTTTGAAGGAATAGCGCAGGTTCTGCACGAATGTTCACCCTTTCATTTAGATTTGCAAGGTCATCATAACACATCTTGCAACATTTGTCCATAGAAATGATGAATAAAAGGGTTGTGCTTTTTTCGAAGGGTATTTATAATAAAGATTAGATTAGCGAAGAAGAGAAAGGACGATGACGATGTCGGCATCCGAAGTTATGCTCAAAAAGCTACAGACCGGTCACTATGACCGTGCGTTTTCTCTGCTGTACGGCGAGGACAACGTTGCAGCTCAGCGCGCCCGCTACGCAAAGGCGGTCGAGGAGTTTACGGAGACCTTCGGCGACGGCGGCGAGCTTATGCTGTTCTCTGCGCCCGGTCGTACCGAGATCGGCGGCAACCACACCGACCACAATCACGGTCGTGTGCTGGCGGGCAGCGTCAACCTCGATGTCATTGCGGTCGTACGCCCGACGCAGGGCATGATCCGCGTCAAGTCGGAGGGCTATCCGATGGATACGGTCGTCCTCGATGAGCTGATGCCTCGTGAGGAGGAGAAGAACCGTTCCTCCTCGCTGATCCGCGGCACGGCGGCGCGTTTTGCCGATCTGGACTATACCGTGGGCGGCTTTGAGGCGTATACGACCTCGAACGTGCTCAAGGGCTCGGGGCTGTCGTCCTCGGCGGCGTTCGAGGTGCTCGTCGGCGTTATTCTCAATCATCTGTATAATAACGGCTCCGTCAGCGCGGTGGAGATCGCGCAGATCGCGCAGTATGCTGAGAATGTCTATTTCGGCAAGCCCTGCGGTCTGATGGACCAGATGGCCTGTGCCGTTGGCGGATTTGTGGAGATCGACTTCGAGGATCCCGCAAAGCCCATCGTTGAAAAAATTTCCTTTGACTTAACCGGCATGGGATACGATCTTTGCATCGTCAATACCGGCGGCAACCATGCAGATCTGAACGACGACTATGCCTCCATCCCCGCAGAAATGAAGAAGGTGGCCTCCATCTTCGGCAAGGACGTTTTAAGAGGACTGACCGAGGAGGAGCTTCTTGAAAATGC
>JAZSHK010000070.1:0-4688 GCA_045533185.1 Acutalibacteraceae bacterium
TGCGGCAGCGCATCGACGCCGCCGTTCTCTCCTGCCGCCCGCGGCGGCTGATCATCGATCTGACCAGCCTGACCTTTATGGACTCGTCGGGCATCGGGCTGATTATGGGGCGGTATCGGCTGATGTGCTCGCTCGGGGGCACCTTAAAGATTCAAGGCGCAAGCCAACGTCTTGAGAGCGTTATCCGCCTCGCGGGACTCGAAAAACTCCCCATCTGGGGGCAAACGGAAAGGAAGACCACCTATGAAACCACTCAATGAGACTAAGATCACCTTCATCAGCCGCTCGGCGAACGAGGGCTTTGCCCGCGCGGCGGTGGCGGCGTTCGCCGCTCAGCTCGATCCCGCGGTGGACGAGCTCGCCGACCTGCGCACCGCCGTCTCCGAGGCGGTGACCAACGCCATCGTCCACGCCTACCCCGATAAGCTCGGCCCCATCACCCTCACGGTACAGTTGTTCGAGAACGGGTGCATCCGCGTGCAGGTGAAGGATCGCGGGCGCGGCATCCCCGACATCGAACAAGCGATGGAGCCGCTGTACACCACCGGCGGCGAGGAACGCTCGGGGCTCGGTTTTTCGGTGATGGAGAGCTTCACCGACCGTCTGCGGGTACGCTCCAAGCCCGACAAGGGCACCACCGTCACGATGGAGAAATACATAGCCCCGCGCGTTCGGTGTAAAGTATGATCGCTTGCCAGGAGCGAAACGCCGTCGTCTGCAACAATAGGGGGCTGGTACACACCTGCGCCAAGCGATTTCGCGGGCGCGGGGTGGAATACGACGATCTGGTGCAGGCGGGGTGTGTCGGGCTGATCAAAGCCGCCGACGGGTTTGAGCCCGAGCGGGGACTCAAATTCTCCACCTACGCCGTGCCGCTCATCCTCGGCGAGATCAAACGGCTGTTCCGCGACGGCGGCGCGGTGAAGATCAGCCGCCCGCTCAAGGAGCTCTCCCTGCGCGCCACCCGCGAGCGCGAACGGCTCGCCGTGGAGCTCGGGCGCGAGCCGTCGGTCGAGGAGCTCGCCGCCGCGCTGGGGATCGATCCGACCGAGGCGGCGCAGGCGATCTGCGCCTCTCTGCCGCCGCTCTCCCTCACCCGCGCGGGCGAGGAGGACGACGCCGAACAGATCGATCTGCCGACTGCCTCACCCGAGGAGCAGATCACCGACCGCCTCGCGTTGCAGCAGTTGCTCGCGCAGTTGGAGCCGCGCGACCGACGGCTCATCGAGCTGCGCTATATCGCACGCCGCACCCAGCAGGCGACCGCCGAGCAGCTCGGGATGACACAGGTGCAGGTGTCCCGACGCGAACGCACACTGCTGCTCGCTCTGCGTGAGAAGCTATCCGTCTGATAAGGAGAATGCCGATGAAACCACTATGGGAAGATACCGTAAAGATTCCAACCTTTACACCAATGAACGGTGACCGCTATGCGGACGTACTGGTTGTCGGCGGCGGAATGGCGGGTATTCTGTGCGCCTATCAGCTTGCACAGCAGGGCGTAGACTGTCTGCTGCTCGAAGCCGACCGTATCGGCGGCGGCACGACGGGCGGCACCACCGCCAAGCTCACCGCCCAGCACGGGCTCATCTACCGCAAGCTGCTCTCTCGCTACGGGGCGGACTTCGCGCGTGGATATTACGACGCCAACGCCGACGCCATTGAGCAATACCGACGGCTGGCAGAGAATATTCCTTGCGATTTCGTCACGACGGACAACCTCATCTACTCACGACGCTCAGAGACGGTCATCGACCGCGAGCTCGAAGCACTCGACAAGATCGGCCGTCCCGCGCTGCTCGCGGAAAACCTGCCGCTCCCCTTCCCAACCAAAGGCGCAGTGAAATTCCCCGAGCAAGCGCAATTTCACCCGCGCAAATTCCTCGCGGGCATCGTGAAAGGGCTTTCAATCCACGAACACACGCCCGTACTGAGGATCGACGGGCGCACCGCCTACACCCCGCACGGGAAGGTGACGGCGGATAAGATCATCATTGCGACGCATTATCCGTTCCTCAACGCCCGCGGGCTGTACTGGATGCGTCTGTACCAGAGCCGCTCGTATGTGCTCGCGCTGAAAAACACGCCGCCGCTTACGGGGATGTTTATGGACGAGCAGGACGACGGGCTGTCCTTTCGTCCCCACGGAGAATTCTTACTGCTCGGCGGGGGCGGCAAGCGCACAGGTAAGCCCTGCGGCGGCTTTGAGCCGCTCGAGCGCTTTACCGCACAGCATTATCCCGCCGCCGAGGTGGGGTATCGGTGGGCGGCACAGGACTGTATGTCGCTCGACGGCGTCCCCTACATCGGGCAGTACGCCGCGGGACTGCCGCACCTGTATGTGGCAAGCGGCTTCAACAAATGGGGGATGACCTCATCAATGGTGGCGGCGATGCTGCTCACCGACCTCATCCTCGAACGTCCAAACCCCGCCGCGGCGATCTTCTCCCCCTCGCGCCCGCCTGCGCTGCTGCTGTTGGCCGCAAACATCGGCTCGTCGGTCGTCGGGATGCTCACCCCCACCCTACACCGCTGTACCCATCTCGGGTGCGGCCTGCACTATAACCGCCGCGAGCACAGCTGGGACTGTCCCTGCCACGGCTCGCGCTACGACAAGGACGGCCACGTCCTTGAGGGCCCCGCAAAAAAACCGCGAAAGCCGTAAAAAGAGCAAGCTCGTTTTGCGAGCTTGCTCTTTTTATAAGGTTATTTCAGTTTTCGCGGGGTGTCGATCAAACCCAGCAGATAATCCGTCGATACGTTATAGTGCTTCGCCAATTTGATGTATTTATCAACGCCCATCATCTGTGCGCCGGTCTCCCACTTGCTCACCTGCTGTCTGGTGGTATGCAACAGGCTGGCTATATCCTCTTGCGTAAGATCATGATCCTCTCGAACATCCTTCAATCGTTCATAATAGTCCATCCGACAGCCCTCCTTCTCAATTAATATAACACGCATTTTGTCGGATACCCTTGACTTGCACCTTAAAGGTGCTACAATGATGAAAAATTCACCTTTTAAGGTGCGCTTGGAGGACGGAATGAATCGTATTTTAGAGGAACTGTGGTATACCTATCAGATCGGTATTCTTGCAGAGCAAAAGCCGGAAGAACGAGAAGCGCTCGATGACTTTGTCTTGCTTCAAGAAAAATTGCGAGAGAGTCTGACGGAAGAGCAACAAGCCATCTACGACAACTATGAAATATGTGCAATTAAAAGCAATTGCATTTCCGAAAAGGAAGCCTTCATCAAAGGGGTGCGCTTTGCCACGCAATATCTATTTGAAACGTTAGGAAGCCCGAACCCTAAACAAAAATGAAACGTAGTATGATAGTATACGCGCTTTTTCTATTGACGAGAAGGGACGAATGGATTATAATGGAACTGTTCTGAAATATACTTTTAGGAGGAAACACTATGTCCCGTTACGAAGAAGCAAAAAAGCTGTACGCTGCCATCGGCATCGACACCGATGCGGTGCTGGACACGATCAAAAACGTGCCCGTCTCCATCCACTGCTGGCAGGGCGATGACGTCATCGGTTTCGAGAGCGGCCAGGCGCTGTCCGGCGGCATCCAGACCACCGGCAACTACCCCGGCAAGGCGACCAATCCCGAGCAGCTGATGGCGGACATCGACAAGGCGTTCTCGCTGATGCCCGGCAAAAAGAAGCTCAACATCCACGCCAACTACGCGATCACGGACGAGTTCGTCGACCGCGACAAGCCCGAGCCCAAGCACTTCGCCAAGTGGGTCGAGTTCGCGAAGGAGCGCGGAATGGGTCTGGACTTCAACCCCACCTATTTCTCTCACCCGATGGTGAAGAACAACCTCACCCTGTCCTCTCCCGACGACGAGGTGCGTGCGTTCTGGATCGAGCACGGCAAGCGTTGCCTGAAGATCGCGGAATATTTCGCCGAGGAGACCGGCATCCCCTGCGTGATGAACATCTGGACCCCCGACGGCTACAAGGACATCCCTGCTGACCGTATGGGACCTCGCGCACGCTTTAAGGATTCGTTGGATCAGATCCTGTCCATCCCCTACGACAAGAGCAAGGTGTTCGGCACCCTCGAGTCCAAGGTGTTCGGCATCGGTATGGAGAGCTACACCGTCGGCTCCGCCGAGTTCACGCTTTCCTATTCCACCAAGAACGGTCTGACCCCTCTGATGGATAACGGTCACTATCATCCCACCGAGGTCGTCTCCGACAAGATCGGCGCGTTGCTGCTCTTTAACGACAAGCTTGCCCTGCACGTCACCCGCGGCGTGCGTTGGGACTCCGACCACGTGGTGCTGTTCGACGACGAGACGAAGGAAATTATGAAGGAGATCGTTGCGCACGACGCGCTGGATCGCGTGTTCATCGCGACCGACTATTTCGATGCCTCCATCAACCGTCTCTCCGCCTGGGTCACCGGCGTGCGCAGCGTGCAGAAGGCGTTGCTTAATGCCCTGCTGCAGCCCCACGCCGAGATGAAGGCTCTGCAGGATGTCCACAACACCACCAAGCTTATGGTGATGCAGGAGGACCTCAAGACCATGCCCATCGGCGATATCTGGGCCGAGTATCTGCGCCGCGAAAATGTCGAAGCGGACTACCTCACCCCCATCGTCGCCTACGAGCAGGAAGTGCTCAGCGGTCGCTGATTCCGTAACATACGACAAAGCGCCTGACGGCAAAT
>JAZSHK010000101.1:0-31619 GCA_045533185.1 Acutalibacteraceae bacterium
GTCGACTACGTCATCCCCGGTAACGACGACGCTATCCGTGCTGTGAAGCCGATCGCTTCCTGCATGGCAGATGCGATCATCGAGGGTCGTCAGGGCGAGCAGACTGCCGCCGAAGAGGCTCCCGCTGAGGAGACCGCCGAGGCTGTTGCGGAATAATTCGAATAGGAGGACAGAACAATGGCTTTTACCAGTAAGGATGTTATGGCACTGCGTGAGAAGACCGGTGTCGGCATGATGGATTGCAAGAAGGCTCTGCAGGAGTCTGACGGCGATATGGACAAGGCAATTGACTATCTGCGTGAGAAGGGCCTCGCCAAGCAGGCGAAGAAGGCTTCCCGCGTGGCTGCCGAGGGTATGGCGTATGCCACCGTCGACTATGATAAGAAGGTCGGTGTGGTCGTCGAGGTCAACTCCGAGACCGACTTCGCCGCGAAGAGCGACAAGTTTATCGAGTTCGTGCAGCAGGTGGCGAAGGTCATCATCGACGCGAACCCCGCGGATGTCGAGGCTCTGATGGCTTCCGACGCCGGCGACGGCCAGACACTGGCGGACGTCCTGCGTGACAAGGTTATGGTCATCGGTGAGAACCTGAGCGTTCGCCGTTTCGTGCGCTATGAGGGCGACTGCGTGGCGTATGTCCACGGCGGCGGCCGCATCGGCGTGCTCGTGAAGTTCGAGGCGGATGCCGCGGCTTCCGGCTCTGACGCGCTCATCGAATGCGGTAAGGACGTGGCGATGCAGATCGCCGCGCTCAACGCTCCCTACCTGAGCGAGGCGACCGTTCCCGCGGACGTCATCGCGCACGAGAAGGAAGTGCAGCTCGCGCTGATGAAGAACGATCCCAAGAACGCGAACAAGCCCGAGAACATTCTCGAGAAGATGATCACCGGTAAGATGCGCAAGTATTTCGAGGAGGTCTGCCTGCTCAACCAGGCGTTCGTCAAGGACGGCAACCTCAACGTGGCGCAGTACGTCGACCAGCAGGCGAAGAACGCCGGCGGCGCGATGGCTCTGGTGGACTTCGTCCGCTACGAGAAGGGCGAGGGTCTGGCGAAGCGCGAGGATGATTTCGCGAGCGAAGTTGCCTCGATGGTGAAATAAGAATATTTTGCTAACCCACGGCGGCACGGTTCATCCGTGCCGTCGTTTTTTCGTTCATAAAAATTTCCGTAAAATTTCACGGTTCTCTCTTTACATCACCTGCCTTTTCCAGTATAATAGAAGGGATGATAAAAGAGGCGAAAGGATGGTTCTTTTATGCAACCCAAATATAAGCGTATTCTTCTGAAACTCAGCGGCGAGGCGATGGCGGGCGCCGCACACAGCGGCCTTGATTTTGACACCGTGCTGCATATCTGTCAGTATGTGAAGGAAGCATCCCAGCTCGGCACCGAGATCGCGATCGTCGTCGGCGGCGGCAACTTCTGGCGCGGCCGTTCGAGCGGTAAGATGGACCGCACACGTGCCGATCATATGGGTATGCTCGCGACCACCATCAACGCGTTGGGCCTTGCGGATGCGCTCGAGCAGCTTGGCTGTGAGGTGCGCGTGCAGACCGCCATCGCGATGAACGAGATCGCCGAGCCCTACATCCGCAACCGCGCTGTGCGCCATCTCGAGAAGGGACGCATCGTCATCTTCGGCTGCGGCACGGGTAATCCCTTCTTCTCCACCGACACTGCGGCGGCACTGCGCGCGGCGGAGATCGAGGCGGACATCATCTTCAAGGCGAGTATGGTGGACGGCATCTATGATAGCGATCCCCACAAGAATCCCGATGCGAAGAAATTCGACCACCTCAACTATATGGACGTTCTCAACAAGGACCTCAAGGTGATGGATTCCACCGCCGCGACCCTGTGCAAGGACAACGGCATTTCGCTGCTGGTCTTCAACCTGGAGGACCCCGAGAACATTGTCCGCGCCGTCAAGGGCGAGAATATCGGCACTTTGGTTGACTAATTAATAGGGGGAAAATGGATATGAATCAGATTTTTGCTACGGCAGAAGAGAAGATGAACAAGAGCCTCAACAATTTAGCTTCGGAATTTGCGTCGATCCGTGCGGGTCGCGCCAATCCCGCCGTGCTGGATAAGCTGTCGGTCGATTATTACGGTTGCCCGACGCCGATCAATCAGGTGGCGGCGGTGTCCGTTCCCGAGCCGCGCGTGCTGCTCATTACCCCGTGGGATAAGACGGCGCTGAGCCTCATTGAGAAGGCGATCCTCACCTCGGATATCGGCATCAACCCGCAGAACGACGGCACGGGCCTGCGCCTGCTGTTCCCGCCGATGACGGAGGAGCGCCGCCGCGATCTGACCAAGGACATCGGCCGTATGGCGGAGGAGTGCAAGGTGGCGATCCGTTCGATCCGCCGCGACGCGATGGATAAGCTCAAGGATATGAAGAAGAAGTCCGAGATCACCGAGGACGACCAGAAGAACGGCGAAAAGAAGATGCAGGATCTCACCGACCGTTTCGTCAAGGAAGCCGACAAGATGGCCGAGGCGAAGCAGAAAGAGATCATGGAGATCTGATAACGAAGTCGACGGGTCTTCGCCGCTTTTGCGAGAAAGCGGCGAAGGCTTTTCGTGCTATTTAGAAGGAGCGTCGTTATGTTCGGTAGAAAGAAAAAGACGGTAGCCCCCGAGTCGGCTCCGCGGTTAGTGCCGAAAAATCTCGGCATCATTATGGACGGTAACGGCCGTTGGGCGAAGAGGCGCGGACTGCCGCGGCAGGCAGGACACGTCACCGGTGCGCAGGTGTTTCGCAAGATCACGAAATACTGCGAAAAGTGCGGAGTCAAATACCTGACGGTGTACGCCTTCTCGACCGAGAACTGGAAACGCCCGCAGGAGGAAGTGGACGCGATTATGAACCTGCTTCGCCAGTACCTCAAGGAATCGCTGGCGGACTTTCAGCAGGAGAACATCCGCACCCGCTTTATCGGCGACCGCTCCGCGCTGGCGGAGGATATTCTCGCGCTGATGCGCGAGGCGGAGGAGACCACGGCGCACAAGACGGGTATGACGCTGAACATCGCGCTCAACTACGGCGGACAGCAGGAGCTGACCGCCGCCGCGCAGGCGCTTGCGCGCCGCGTGCAGGCGGGGGAGATCGCTCCCGAGGACATCGATGAGGCTATGCTCAGCGCGGCGCTGTATACCGAGGATCAGCCGCCCGTTGACCTTATTCTGCGCCCGAGTGGGGAATATCGTCTGTCGAATTTCCTCATCTGGCAGTCCGCCTATGCGGAGTTCGTGTTTATGGACGTTTTGTGGCCCGATTTTACCGAGGCCGACCTTGAGCGGGCATTTGAGGAATATGCTCGCCGCAACCGTCGTTTCGGCGGCGTTTGATAGGAAGTGAGAACTCGTGAAAACACGCATTATTTCTGCCCTCGTGGGTACAGTATTGTTGCTTGCGGTGCTGTTCTGCCCGTATGAGTGGGTGTTTGTCGCAGCCGCGGCAACCCTTGCGGCGATCACGACGTGGGAGCTGTTGCACAACACGGGTATTGTTAAAAATACGCTGTTTTTGGTTGGCAGTATGCTGTTTGCCGCTGCAGAGGTGCTCGTTTGCGCCAATGCTGTGGAGAATATGCAACACGACTATATGCTCAGTCCGCTATTGACGCTGTGGTTGACGGTGGCGGACTATTTGCCGGCTGCTTTATTGTTGGCGTATGGGGTGTTTTCGCTTTTACTGTTCGCAGTATACCGCACGTCATTCGTATGGAAAGGGCTTGGCTTGACCGTATACGCCTCGTTGGGCTTCACGGCGCTGGCGTGCTTACGGTTGTCTCCGCCGGTTTTTGGTTTGCCGTTTGTGATGCTGCCGCTGGTGATTGCCTGGATGAGCGATACGGGCGCTTATTTTGTCGGCACGTTCCTCGGCAAACATAAAATGGCCCCCGTCATCAGCCCTAAGAAGAGCTGGGAGGGCTTTTTCGGCGGTTGGCTGATTTCCATTGGCTTGACTGCAGTATTCGGTGTAATTTGCAATGCCTTTATTGGCGGGACGTCTTCCTTACACATAAAGGTGGGACTGATAACTGTTTTAGCCGCTGTGCTTGCGCCCTTGTCGGTGCTCGGTGACCTGCTCGCCTCGCTGATCAAGCGCCGTTGCGGCATCAAGGATTACGGCAACATTATGCCGGGTCACGGCGGCGTGATGGATCGCTTTGACAGCGTGATTTTTATTGCGCCGCTGTTGTGGGCGCTGTTGCAATTATTCCATTAACGGAGTGTTTGATATGAAATCTCTGGTAATTCTTGGCTCGACCGGTTCGATCGGCACACAGGCCCTTGAGGTGGCACAGCAGGCGGGGTATGAAGTCCTCGCTCTCGCCGCCGCCCGTCAGGTGGATAGATTAGAGGAGCAGATCCGTGCGTTCCGTCCAGCCTATGCGGCGATGTACGACGAATCTCCCGCCGCCGACCTGCGTGTGCGGGTGGCGGATCTGCCCGTCAAGGTGCTGTCGGGCATGGACGGCCTTTGCACGCTCGCATCCTTGCCCGAGGCGGATATGGTGCTCAATTCCGTCGTCGGTATGGTCGGCTTGCGCCCGACCCTCGCCGCCATTGCGGCGGGGAAGGACGTTGCGCTCGCCAACAAGGAAACGCTGGTCGCGGGCGGCGCGTTCGTCATGGACGCGGTCGCGAAAGCGGGCGTGCGCCTGCTCCCCGTCGACAGCGAGCACAGCGCGATCTTCCAGTGCCTGCAGGGCTGTCCGCCCACCGAGCGGGCGCTTAAGCGACTGATCTTGACTGCATCGGGCGGCCCCTTCTTTGGCCGCACCCGCGAGCAGCTCGCGCAGGTCACGCTTGCGGATGCCCTCAAGCATCCCAACTGGAGTATGGGGCAGAAGATCACCGTCGATTCCGCGACGATGATGAACAAAGGCCTCGAGCTCATCGAGGCGCGGTGGCTGTTCGATATGCCGCCCGAAAAAATTGACGTGGTCGTGCACCGTGAGAGCATTGTTCACTCGCTGGTGGAATATGATGATAATGCCGTGGTGGCACAGCTCGGCGTGCCGGATATGCGTGTGCCGATCCAATATGCGTTGACCTATCCCGCGCGTCTGCCGTCGCCCGTTAAGCAGTTGCGTCTGGAGGATTGGGCGACCTTGACCTTCGCCGCGCCGGACGACGAGGCGTTCCCGACAGTCAATATGGCGCGCCGCGCCCTCGCGCAGGGCGGCTTGTATCCCGCCGCGCTCAATGCGGCGAACGAGGTCGCCGTCGGCGCGTTTATCGCGGGAGAGATCGGCTTCCTCGACATTATGCAGTTGGCGGGTCGCGTGCTGGATGAGCCGCTGCCCGCTCCGACGAGCGTGGACGACGTATTCGCCATCGACAAGCAGGTGCGAGAGGAGACGCGTGCGGCGATCAATTTGATGAAATGAGGCATATATAACCTATGGTTATTCTGAAAATTCTGGCGGCGCTGGTGTTGCTCGGCGTGCTGATTATGATTCACGAGTTCGGGCACTTCCTTGCGGCGCGTGCGATGGGCGTGCGTGTCAACGAGTTTGCCATCGGTATGGGGCCGAAGGTATTCAAATGGCGTAAGGGTGAAACCCTTTACAGTGTTCGCGCCTTGCCACTCGGCGGTTTTTGTGCGATGGAGGGGGAGGACGAGGATGCGCCGACCCCCTCGGCGATCGGCGGCAACAGCGACCGCGATACCGAGCCCGCGGACGAGACGCGTTCCTTTGCTCACAAGAAGGTGTGGCAGCGCATCGTCATCGTGGTCGCGGGCGCGGTGATGAATCTCTTGCTTGGATTTTTACTTCTACTGGTGTACAACGGTTTCCTGCAGGAGCCGTACGACGATAAAGGGACGGTGCTGTTCCCGACGACCACCATCGCACAGCTCGATGAGGATACCTCGGCGTATCAGACGGGGCTTCGCGCAGGAGACACCATTTTGTCGATCAACGGTCGTCGCGTGCGGATGGACAGCGATATGGCGATGGAGATGCAGAACGACGAGGACGGCGTACTGCAGATGGTGGTGCGTCGCGGCGAGCAGAAGGTCACCCTTGACGGGGTGAAGTTTGAATTGAAATACGACGAGGAGACGGGGCGCAACTTCCTTGTGTACGATTTTGTCGTGCTCGGCAAGGTGCGCACCTTCGGCAACACCATCACCCAGTCGGCCAAGCAAGAGGTCTCGGTTGCAACCATCGTGTGGCGCAGCCTCATCGATATGGTGCGGGGGCGCTACGGGCTCAATGATCTGTCGGGTCCCGTCGGCACCGTGGATATCATTGCCGACGCCGTCGGCGGGGCGAACACCCTCGCGGGCTGGCGGACGCTCATTATGCTGATGGTGATGATCACCGTTAACCTCGGCGTGTTTAACCTGCTTCCCCTGCCCGCGCTGGACGGCGGTCGGCTCATCTTCCTGCTGTGGGAGGGTGTCACTCGCCGCCGCGTCCCGCAGAAGTTTGAGGGGCTTGTACACTTCGTGGGACTGCTTCTGCTGATCTTACTGATGCTGGTGGTCTCCTACAGCGACGTTACCAAACTCTTTGCATAGGAGTGAAATGAAATGGAAAGACGCGTATCGAAACAAGTGAACGTCGGCGGTGTCGCGATCGGCGGCGGTGCTCCGATAACCGTGCAGTCGATGCTCAACCTGCCTGCCCACGATATCGCGGGCAGCGTCGAGCAGGCGAAGCGCCTGCAGGCGTGTGGGTGTGATATTATCCGCACCGCCGTGCCGGACAAGGAATCGGTCGCGCTGGTGGCGGCGCTCAAAGAGGCGGTCACCGTGCCGATCGTCGCGGACATCCATTTTGACTATAAGCTCGCGCTGGAATCCGCCGCCGCGGGGGTGGATAAGATCCGCATCAACCCCGGCAACATCGGCGACGAGAGCCGCGTTAAGGCGGTCGCGGATGAGTGCCGCCGCCGCGGTATCCCGATCCGCATCGGGGTCAATTCCGGCTCGTTGGAGAAGGAGATCCTTGCAAAATACGGGCATCCGACGCCCGAGGCGATGCGGGACAGCGCGCTGTATCACGCATCCCTGCTCGAAAAATACGATTTCACCGACATCGTGCTGTCCATCAAATCCTCGGACGTTGCCACGATGATCCGCGCCTATCAGCTCACCGCTGCCGCGTGCGAGTACCCCTTACATCTGGGGGTCACCGAAGCGGGCACCGAGCGGATGGGCGTGCTCAAATCCGCGGTCGGCATCGGCTCGCTGCTGATGCAGGGCATCGGCGACACCATCCGCGTGTCGCTTACCGCCGCCCCTGAAAAGGAAGTGCTTGCGGGCATTGATCTGCTGAAAGCGACGGGACTGCGCGACGGCGAGCCGCGGCTGGTTTCCTGCCCGACCTGCGGGCGCACCGCCATCGACCTTATTGGCATTGCCTCGCAGGTGGAAGAACGCCTGCGCGACGTGCATAAGCCGATCACCGTTGCGGTGATGGGCTGTATCGTCAACGGCCCCGGTGAAGCGCGCGAGGCGGACATCGGCATCGCGGGCGGCAAGGGGCGCGTGGTGATCTTCCGTAAGGGAGAGGTGCTGCGCTCCGTCGACGAAAAGGACGCAGTGGAAGAACTAATGAAGGAAATCGCGCTGCTGTAACAGCAGCTTACATAATCGGAGGACTTATGGGAGAGAGGACGTTCGGAGCGCTGTTCGCTCCGTACCTGCCTGCGGACGACGCGTTCAGCGTACTGACCGCTGGGGAGATCGAGAATATGGAGCTGCACCACGCGAGCCGTAAGCTGTCGGTCGTGGTGCGCTTTGCCGCATTTATTCCGGCAGAGCCGCTGTTTGCCGCCGAAGCCGCGCTCGCGCGCGCATTCGGCCTGCAGAGCGTGTGCATCTCGCCCCGCTTTCCCGCTGAGGCTCTCTCGCAGGAGAGCTGCCCGTCGCTCGTTGCCTATCTCAAGCGTCAAAACGTGGCGGTCAACGGCACCTTCACCGACGCGGTGTTTGTGCTCGACGGCGACACGCTGAACGTGACCTTCTCCCACGGCGGGGTGAACATCCTGCGCACCACCAAGGCGGACGAGCAGCTACGTGCGTTGATCCTTGAACAGTACGGTCGCCGCGTGACGCTTAGCTTCCTCGGTGAGGACACGCCGCAGAACGACGAGCGCTATCAGGAGATGATGCGGCAGGCGGACGAAGAAGCCGCCGCCCGTGCGCGCGAGCAGGCGGCCGCCCGTGCCGCCGCTGCGGCAGCCGCGCCGAAGCCCGCCGCCGACGGTGAGCCCGCGAGACCGGGAAAACCCTCCGATCCGACCGTGCCGCCGCGCGACGGTCTGCCGATCTATCTTGAGACCGCCCAGCCCGTCATCGGCGCGCCGATCAAGGAGCGCCCCGTGCCGCTCAAGGGCCTCGAGGCCGACGGCTCGATGGTGACGGTGTGGGGACAGATCTTCAAGATCGACGCGGGTGAGAACCGCGACGGCACCAAGAACCGCTACACCATCCTCATCACCGACCAGACCAGTTCTATCCCGCTGAGTATGTGGCTGGATAAGAAGCGGGATGCGGAATCCATCACCGCAATCGACGGTCTCAAGGTGGGAGACAACCTCGTCGTCAGCGGCCGCTACGACTATAACGAATTCGCTAAATGCAATCAGATGCGCCCGCGCGCGATCTCCATTGTCGCGCGCTATCAGCGGCAAGACCTCGCTAAGGATAAGCGCGTCGAGTTGCATATGCACAGCAAGATGTCCTCGATGGACGGTGTGTCCGACGCGTCCGCGCTTATCAAGCGCGCCATCGCGTGGGGACACAAGGCGGTCGCCATCACCGACCACGGCGTTGTGCAGGCGTTCCCCGAGGTGATGAACACCGCCGCGGGGAAGGACATCAAGGTCCTCTACGGTATGGAAGCGTACTACGTCAACGATATGGTCCCTGCCGTGGACGGCAAGGGCGACGGTGCGCTGAGCGGCGAGTTTATCGTCTTTGACATCGAGACCACGGGATTGAGCAATGCCACCGAGCGCATCACCGAGATCGGTGCCGTGCGGATGCGCGGCGGCGAGGTGGTCGACACCTTCGACATCTTTGTCAACCCCGAAAAGCCGATTCCGCCGAAGATCGTCGAGCTGACGGGCATCACGGATGCAATGGTCGCGGATGCGCCGAAAGAGGCGGAGGGCCTGCGGCAATTCTACGACTTTTGCGGTGATTGCCGCCTGCTGGTGGCGCACAATGCGCCGTTTGACACGGGCTTTATCCGTGCCGCCGCGCGCCGCTCGGGGATGCTGTATGCGTTCACGGCGATCGACACCGTACCGCTGTGTCGTGCACTGTATCCGGGGCAGAAGAACTATAAGCTCGACACCGTCGCGGAGTTTTTGAAGCTCCCGCCCTTTAACCATCATCGCGCCTGCGACGACGCGAAGGTGCTGGCGGATATCTTCGCGCACGCGATCAAGGATATGCAGACGATGAGTATTGAGTCTGTACAGCAGATCAATACCTGCATTTCGGGTGTGGATTTCAAAAAAGCGAAATATCATCACTTAATTATGATCGCCCGCAATCAGGTGGGGCTCAAAAATCTCTACAAGCTCGTGTCGTGGTCGAATCTTAACGGCTTTTTCCGCAAACCGCGCATCACGCGCTCCAAGCTGATGGAGCATCGCGAGGGCCTGATCCTCGGCAGCGCGTGTGAAGCTGGTGAGCTTTACAGGGCGATGCTGGACGGCAAGTCGTGGGGCGAGCTGTGCGATATCGCCTCGTTCTACGATTTTCTGGAGATTCAGCCGCTTGGCAACAACGCGTTTATGCTGCGCCCGAGCAAGGGCAAGGGCGGCGAGGTCATTCCGCCGCTGTGTAAGAGCGAGCAGGAGCTGCAGGAGCATAACCGCACGATCATTCGTTTGGGTGAGAAGCTGAATAAACCCGTCTGCGCTACCTGCGACGTGCACTTCCTCGATCCCGAGGACGAGGTGTACCGCCGCATTTTGATGGCGGGCAGCGGCTTCGACGATGCTGATCAGCAGGCACCGCTCTATTTCCGCACGACGGACGAAATGCTCGCTGAGTTTGATTATCTCGGCGCGGAAAAGGCGCGCGAGGTGGTCATTGACAACCCGAATCTTATCGCCGACTGGTGCGAGCGCATCCAGCCCATCCCGAAGGGCACCTTTCCGCCGCACATCGACGGCGCGGACGAGGAGCTGCAGCAGCTCTGTTGGGATCGCGCCCGTGAGGTGTACGGAGAGCCTCTGCCGCCGATCATTTCCGAACGTCTGGAGAAGGAACTTAACTCGATCGTCAAGCACGGCTTCGCCGTTCTGTATATGATCGCGCAGAAGCTGGTGAAGAACTCGGTCGACAACGGCTATCTGGTCGGCTCGCGTGGTTCGGTCGGCTCGTCCTTTGTTGCGCATATGGCGGGCATTTCGGAGGTCAACCCCATGGCGCCGCACTACATCTGCCGTAACCCCGAGTGCAAACATTCCGAATTTTTCACGAAGGGTGAGGTCGGCTCGGGCTTTGATCTCCCCGAAAAGATCTGCCCGAAATGCGGACAGAAGCTCGGTCGTGACGGTCACGAGATTCCGTTCGAGACCTTCCTCGGCTTCGACGGCGACAAGTCGCCCGATATTGACTTAAACTTCGCGAGTGAATACCAGAACCGCGCGCACCGCTATACCGAGACGCTGTTCGGCCTCGATCACGTGTTCAAGGCCGGTACGATCGGTACGCTGGCGGATAAGACCGCCTACGGCTATGTGCGTAAGTATGCCGAGGAGCGGGAGATGATCCTGCCGCCCGCGGAGCTCGACCGCCTGACGCAGGGCTGTACGGGCGTCAAGCGCACAACGGGTCAGCACCCCGGCGGTATGGTCGTCGTACCGAACGATTATGAGATCGAGGATTTCTGTCCTGTTCAGCACCCCGCGGACAAGACGGATTCCGACAACATCACGACCCACTTCGATTTCCATTCCATCCACGATACCATCCTCAAGCTGGATAACCTCGGTCACGTCATCCCGACGATCTATAAGTATCTTGAGGAATATACGGGCATTCCTGTGATGGATGTGGATATGTCCGATCCTGCGGTGTACAGCCTGTTCACCTCGCCCGAGGCGCTGGGACTGACGGTGGAACAGCTCGGCTGTGAAACGGGCACGCTGTCCATCCCCGAGATGGGCACGGGCTTTACGCGGCAGATGCTGCTGGATTGTAAGCCGAAATGCTTTGCCGACCTGCTGCAGATCTCGGGTCTGTCCCACGGCACCGACGTGTGGCTGGGCAACGCGCAGGAGCTTATCCGAGCGGGCACCTGCACCATCAGTAACGTCATCGGTACGCGTGACAGTATTATGGTGTATCTGATGCATATGGGTCTCCCGCCCAAGATGGCGTTCAAGATTATGGAGATCGTGCGTAAGGGTAAGTCGACAAAATTGCTTACGGAAGAGCATTTGACCGCGATGCGGGAGCACGGCGTACCCGAATGGTACATCGACTCGTGTATGAAGATCAAGTATATGTTCCCGAAGGCGCACGCCGCGGCGTACGTCATTGCCGCCCTGCGTGTCGCGTGGTATAAGGTGCATCATCCGACCGCCTACTATGCGGCGTATTTCACGGGCCGCGGCGAAGATTTTGACGCCGCACCCGTGCAGGCAGGTATCGACCGCGTCAAGGAGCTGATGGACGACATCCGCGCCCGCGGCAAGGAAGCCTCGCAGAAGGAGCAGAATATGGCAGAAGCCCTGCACGTCATCTTCGAGGCCATGCTGCGTGGGGTGGAGTTCCTGCCGGTGGATCTGTATAAGTCGCACTGGTATAAGTTTGCCGTCGAGGACGGCAAGATCCGCCTGCCGTTCAGCGCGGTGGCGGGGCTCGGCGAGGCGGCAGCGAAGAGTCTGCACGAGCAGGCCGATCCGTCCGATCCGTTCATCTCCTGCGATGACCTGCAGAACCGCACGGGTATTACCAAGGCGGTCGTGCAGTCCTTACGCGACCTCGGTGTGTTGGATGGATTACCGGAAACCAGCCAGATGACCTTCTTCTAAACAAGTAAACCCGCTGTTCCATCGGAACAGCGGGTTTTGCTATTATTTTATCGCCAGCGATTGTTTGCCGAGTTGTTCGTACCGTTTTTCTGAGACCGATTTTGCGTAACCAACGGTTTTGCCCGTGTAGGGGTCGTTAAAATAGTATTTGTTTGCATCATACCCGACGAGCAGCAGACAGTGCTCGTTGCTTGGCCAAGTATATTTTGTGCCGTCGGGCAGGGTCCACGAAGGACCGTCGGTGATCTTCACCATCCCGATGCTCGCCCATACGATGACGGGGATACCCTCGTCAATATAGGTCCTGCAAAGGGCGGAAAGGTCCGCTCCCGTTGTATCGACGACGCGGTCGGACGAACCAAAGTGGCGGGTAAGTGCCTTTTTGATGACGGGAGCCATACAACCGTAGCTGTTTTCCGAGCGGGGATCGCCGAGGAAATATTCATACGGACTCGGTCCGTAGTGCTTTCCGTCTTGCCAGTAGAATTTGCTGCTGCGCTCCAGACAGTTGTCGATAAAATTCTCAACGCCGATCTTCTCGCCGACGTATTTCAGTGCCATCACGGCCGTGACTACCTCGCAGCCCGTGGGATATTCGGGGAACTGGTGTATGGTAGGGACATTGATGAGCACCTTGCCGTTTATCGCCGTCGGCTTGGCATAGGTGACGGTCGTGGTGATGCGCGTGGTGGTTGCGGTGGTCGTTTGGCCGGTTGTTGTGGCCGTGCTCGTCGTGGGTTCGGAGGTTGGATCACTCGGTGCGGCGGGAGTGCAGCCGCCGAGCAGCAGTGCGGCACATAGTATATAGGATAGTGTGGTGACAATATTTTTCATTTTATACCCCTTGCCTTTTGAAAGACGGTCATCATTGTTATACTATACACATTACCACAAAATACGCCATGTGTCAATACCGCATTTTGCAGTAAAAACGCATACTGCATTTTGTTGTGAAGTATACTGTACTTCGAGGTGATAGGGAATGGTGTACCGCCGTATTCGTGATCTCCGTGAGGATAAGGATCTGACACAAAAACGGATGGCTGATATTTTGCATTGCTCACAGCAGGTGTACAGCAATTATGAGCTTGGTCAGCGTGACATTCCGACTGAAGTACTTATTCAGTTGGCACATTTTTACGGTGTGTCGGTTGACTATATTCTTGGTATCAGCGACAAAAAATAAGATAAGCCGCTTACCTTCGTTGGGTAAGCGGCTTTTGTATGTGAAGTGATTTGTTTTGTTTATTCCTCGTAGCCCTTGGGATTCTGCGACTGCCAGCGCCAGGTGTCGCGGCACATATCCTCGACGTTTTTCTCCGCCTTCCAGTTGAGCAGCTTGGCGGCCTTCGCAGGGTCGGAGTAGCAGGTCGCCACGTCGCCCTCGCGGCGGGGAGCGATGGCGTAGGGAACGTCGACGCCGTTTGCCGCCTTAAAGGCGTTCACGAGGTCGAGCACGCTGTAGCCGACGCCCGTGCCGAGGTTGATCGCCTCGGCGCCGTTGTGTGCGAGTGCGTAGCCGACCGCTTTGACGTGACCGCGCGCGAGGTCGACTACGTGAATGTAGTCGCGCACGCCGGTGCCGTCGGGGGTGTCGTAGTCGTCGCCGAAGACGGACAGCTTCTGCAGCTTGCCGATCGCGACCTGCGAGATGTAGGGCATCAGATTGTTCGGGATACCGTTGGGATCCTCACCGATGCGGCCGCTCTCGTGCGCGCCGATGGGGTTAAAGTAGCGAAGCAGCACCGCCGACCACGCGGGATCGGATACGCACAGATCCGAGAGAATGCCCTCGATCATAAACTTGGTGCGCCCGTAAGGATTGGTCACGGCGCCCGTGGGCATATCCTCTTTAAGCGGAGAGGGATTGCCCGTGCCGTAGACGGTCGCGGAGGAGGAGAAGATGATACGCTTACAGCCCATCTCCGCCATCACTTGACACAGCACGACAGTGCCCGCGACGTTGTTGTCGTAGTACATCAGCGGCTCACGCACCGATTCGCCGACCGCCTTGAGCCCCGCGAAGTGAATGACCGCCTCGATCTTGTGCGCGCGGAACACCGCGCGCAGACCCTCGGCATCGCGGATGTCGCACTCGTAGAACGGGAAATCCTTGCCGGAGATCTCCTTGACCCGACGCAGAGCCTCGGGCTTGGAATTGTAGTAGTTGTCGATGACGACGATGTCGTAGCCCGCATTCAGCATCTCGATGCAGGTGTGGCTGCCGATATAACCGCAGCCGCCGGTGATCAGAATAGCCATAATACGCCTCCAAAAGGTGGAATTTCATTCCTATTATACTCTCGATTTTGGTCTTTTACAATAGGTATTTGTTGCAAAAACGGATAATTTTGCCGTATTTTGCTTGCCTTTTTGTCTTCGCCGCCGTATAATGGAGAAAAACAGCTAACGGAGGAAGCAATTCAATGAAACCGACTCTGATCATTATGGCGGCGGGAATGGGCAGCCGCTTCGGCGGGCTCAAGCAGATCACCCCCGTCGGGCCCTCGGGCGAAAAAATTATGGATTATTCGGTCTATGACGCGGCCCGTGCGGGCTTCGGCAAGGTGGTATTCGTCATCAAGCACGCCATCGAGGACGAGTTTAAGGAGAAGATCGGCAACGCGATCGCCGCGCACCTGCCGGTGGAATACGTGTTTCAGGAGCTGGACGCGCTGCCTGCGGGTTACACCGTCCCCGCGGGACGCGAGAAACCGTGGGGCACGGGTCACGCGGTGTTGTGTTGCCGCGACGTGGTGAAGGAGCCCTTCGCCGTCATTAACGCCGACGACTATTACGGCCGCGATTGTTTTAAGCTGCTGGCGGATTTCCTTGCACAGCCGCAGACGGACGGCAAGCAGCATTTCGCGATGGCGGGCTACCGCCTGTGCAATACGCTGACCGAGAACGGCTACGTTTCCCGCGGCGTGTGCGAGGTGAGCGAGGATAACCGCCTGACGGGGTTGACCGAGCGCACCCACATCGAGATCCGCGACGGCAGACCGCAGTTCACCGAGGACGACGGCGCGACTTGGACCGAATTGCCCGCTGATTGCTACGTGTCGATGAACTGTTGGGCGTTCCCCGCGGGCACGCTTGACAGCTTCGAGGAGCTGTTCTGTGCGTTCCTTGATGCACGCGGCGGCGAGATGAAGTCGGAGTTTTATCTGCCGTTTGCGGTGGATGCTCTGGTGGATGCGGGTAAGGCGGACGTGCAGGTGCTCCCGACCGAAGATAAATGGTACGGGATGACTTACGCCGCCGATCACGCGATGGTGCGCGAGGCACTCGCGGCGCTGACTGCACAAGGGCTCTATCCCGATGCGATGTGGAAATAAACAAGATAAAAAAGGACACCCGAGCGGGTGTCCTTTTTCGTTATGTGTGTTCGGCAACAATGTTTTTGATCCAGATGTCCTTGCCGACGAGGATGCTGCCGCCGATCGCCTTGACAAGGTTGAGCATCTGGCAGATGAAGTATACCCACAGAACGGAGAGCGATGTAAATGCCGTCAGCGCGTAGGCAGTTGTGACGCATACAAGCCACACAAAGCCACTGTCGAACAGGAAGGTGATCAGCACCTTGCCGCCCGAGCGCAGGGTGAAATAAGTGGCGTTCGCGATGGCATCCATCGGCATCGCGATGGCGGTGATCTGCATCAGCCGTGTGGCGAGCCGACGCACCTCGGGGGTGGTGTTGTAGATGAGCGGGATGACATTGGCGGCGATGGCGTAGACGATCGCCACACCGATGCTCAACGCGAAAGAGAAGAAGATCAGCTTGCGGCTGTCCTCGCGGGCGCGGTCGCATTCGTTCGCACCGAGCTCCTGCCCGAGGATGATGCCGATGGCCACGCCGACCGACAGAAACGCCACCGAGAAGACGTTGAAGAAGGTGGTTGAGATGTTGTTCGCCGCGACGACGTCCAGACTATGAGTGGAATAGCACTGGTTCAGCGTCGCCATACCTGCTGCCCACAGTGTCTCGTTGAGCATCAGCGGGAAGCCCTTTAAGAGGATCTGCCCGACGAGCTGGCGCGGAACGTACACACTGCGGAACGCGCCGCGGATAAAGGGGTTCTTGTCCGCGTGGGTGCGCGTCCATACCGCGACGATGATGAGCTCAATATAGCGGGAGATCACGGTGGCGATCGCCGCACCGACGACACCGAGCCTCGGCGCGCCGAGGTTGCCGAAGATCAGCACATAGTTGAGTGCGAGATTGACCAGCACCGCGATAACGCCCGCGCACATCGGCGGAGTCGCCTGCCCGCATTCCCGCAGGGTGCCCGAATAGCACTGCACAATGGTGTAGGGGATGAGTCCGATGAGCATCACCCGCAGATATTGCTGAGCAAAGCCGAGTGAGGCCTCGGCTGCCGCGGCGTCCCCCTCGCCCTGCAGATACAGACGGATGAGCCCTTCGCCGCCGAACCAAAACAGCGCGATGGCAAGTACCGTGATGAGAAGTCCCGCCAGCACCTTGAAGCGAAAGGCGTGACGCACGCCCTTGTGATCGCCGCTGCCGAAGAACTGCGCGCCGAAGATGCCCGCACCCGACACCACACCGAAGATGCAGAGGTTAAAGACAAAGATGAGCTGGTTGACCACCGCGACGCCCGTCATCTCGTTGGTGCCGACGCTGCCGACCATCACGTTGTCCAGCATATTGACAAAGTTGGTGATGCCGTTCTGCACCATAATGGGCAGCATCAGCACCAATACACGGCGATAAAACGCCTTATCGCCGACAAATTTGCGCAGCATAATCCGTCTCCTTTTGCGAAAAATTCACCTAGTAACTGTATCACAGTCGGCACGGTTTGTCAATGCGAATTATTCTTATTGACAAGCGATTGTTTGTGTGCTAAAATTCCCCTGAAAACAGCCGAAAATCGGCGATTGGGGGACTGTTTATGCAGTATATCACACCCGAAAGGGCAGGTGTTTCCTCGGCGAAGATTCAGGAGTATATCGAGTACCTTGAGGAGAATCGCATTGCCACCCACGACATCATTATGATGCGGGGAAATGACATCTTCTTCGAGCATTACTGGAAGCCGTTTACGGCGGATTTTAAGCATAGGATGTATTCGGTGTCCAAGAGCCTGGTCGGTCTGGCGGTCGGCTTTCTTGAGCAGGACGGGCTGATCGATCTTGATAAGGAGATTCAGGAATATTTTCCCGAGGAATGCAAGGCGCAGAAGGACGAGAATATGCGCCGGCAGACCGTGCGGGATATGCTGATGATGAGCACGGCGAAGGCGGACCGTTACTGGTTCGATGACAAGCCCGCCGACCGCGTGCAGTATTATTTCGAGCATCCCGGCACCGAGAGCCGCCCCGGCGGGATGTTCTTCCGCTACGATTCCTCGGGCTCGTTCGTGCTCGGCGCGCTCGTCGAGCGCATCGTCGGCAAGCCGTTTATGGAATATCTGCGCGAGAAGCTGTTTTGCGAGATCGGCGTGTCCGACGGTGCGTATTGCCTGAAAGTCCCCGGCGGTCATTCGTGGGGGGACTCGGCGGTGATCTGCACCCCGATGGATATGCTGAAGATCGCTCGATGTACGATGAACGGCGGCTCTTGGAACGGTAAACAGCTCCTTAACCGCGACTACGTCACCGCCGCGACCTCGAAGCTCATCGACAACGGCTATATGAACGATCACCAGTCCAACACCATGGGCTACGGCTACCTTATCTGGCGCACGCTGGACAATTCCTTCTTCTTTAACGGGATGGGCAGTCAGCTCGCGATCTGCGTGCCGGATAAGGACATTATTATGATGTACAACGCCGACACGCAGGGGCGCGATCCCCATGCGCGCAACATCATTATGGAGGCCTTCTTCCGTATGATCGTGCGTCCCGCCGCCGAGGGGTCTCTGCCTGAGGACGCTGCCGCACACAAGGCGTTGCTCGACTACGCCGATACCCTCGAGCTGCTGTACGTCGTCGGCGACACACAGTCGCCGCTCGCGGACAAGATCGGCGGCGTGACCTATGCGATGCGGGATAACCCGATGGGCATTACCAAGGTGCGCTTCGATTTCACCGACAAAGGCGGCGTGCTGTCCTATACCAACGCCCAGGGCGATAAAGAGCTGCCCTTTGGTCTGTGTGCTAACGTGTTTGGCGAATTCCCGCAGGACGGCTACGCGGATGAGATGGCGTGTGTGCCCGGCAACCGCCGCTACGCCTGCGCCGCTTCTGCCGCGTGGGTGGACGACACCAAGCTGCATCTCAAGGTACAGATCATCGACACCTATTTCGGTGTGCTGGATGCGGTGTTTGCGTTTAAGGGTGACTGCTGCAGCATCGTGATGAACAAGACCGCAGAGGATTTTCTCGGCGAATACAACGGCCTCGCGACCGGCTATGCGGTAAAATAATCGACGTTTCTGCGCCCCGAACGGCATTTATCCGCCGTTCGGGGCGTATTTTCTTGTGAAAACCTGTTGAATATTGCAGAATTTAATGGTACAATTAAGAGTAATTAACCTAAAGGAGGGCTCGGCGATGTACTTAAAACGCTGGAATTACGTGCAGCCGGATACCGTCTTGGCATCGGAACTCGCCGAGACCTGCGAGATCAATCCGATCCTTGCGCTGCTGCTCACCACCCGCGGCATCACCACCCCCGAGGAGGTGCTTTCCTTCCTCGCGGGGCAGGAGGAAGAGGCGGACCCCTTCGCCTTTGCGGATATGGAGGCGGCGGTCGGGCGTATCTCTCGCGCGCTGGAGGCGCACGAGAAGATTCTCGTCTACGGCGACTACGATGTGGACGGTATCACCTCGACGGTGCTGTTGTATACCTATCTGCGCCGACAAGGGGCGGATGTGGTCTATCGCGTTCCGACCAGAGATGAGGGCTATGGCTTACACGAGGCGGACGTGCTGTGGGCGGCCGAGCAGGGGATCACCCTGCTCATTACCGTTGACAACGGTATTTCGCTCGTGTCGCAGGTGACCCTCGCAAATGAGAAGGGCATCGACGTGGTGGTCACCGACCACCATCAGCCGCCCGAGGAGCTGCCGCCCGCCGTGGCGGTGGTCGACCCGCACCGCGCGGATTGCGAGAGTACCTGCAAGCATTACGCGGGCGTCGGCGTCGCGTTTATGCTCGTGTGCGCTCTGGAGGGGGACGGCGGGACGGTGCTGTCGCAGTACGGTGACCTGCTGACCCTCGGCACGATCGGCGACGTGATGCCGCTGACCGGCTTTATGCGCGATCTGATGCGCCGCGGCATTGAACTGCTTAACGCCAGCACCCGCCCGGGCTTGCTGGCGCTGCGCCGTGTCGCGGGCTATGAGGATAAGGAGCTGTCCGCTCGCGCGGTGAGTTTTTCGCTCGTGCCGCGTCTTAACGCGGCTGGGCGTATGGGCGACCCTGATCTGGCGGTGCGCCTGCTGCTCGCCGAGGATATTGCCGAGGCGCAATCGCTCGCCGAGGCGTTAGAGGATATGAATGCTCGTCGACAGACGGTGGGCAACGATATCGCTGCGCAGGCTCAGGAGAGCGTCGCGCACCATCCCGAATGGTTGCACGACCGCGTGCTGGTGGTCAGCGGCGAGGGATGGCATTTCGGCGTGCTCGGTATCATTGCCGCCCGCCTGACCGAGCGTTACGGCAAGCCGACCTTTGTGCTGTCGGTCGGCGAGGACGGCGTGGCGCACGGCTCGGGACGTAGCCTTGAAGGCTTTTCGCTGTATGAGGCGCTGCATGGCTGCGAGCAGCATCTGACCGTCTACGGCGGTCACGAGCTGGCAGCGGGGGTCACCCTGCCTGCCGAGAATATTGACACCTTCCGTCGAGCAGTCAACGACTACGCCGCCGCGCATTGTCCCGTGATGCCCGTACCGTCGCTCGACGTGGCGATCCGCCTGCGTCCTGAGCAGGTCGGGGCGGATAAGCTCGCACTGCTCGAGGTGCTTGAGCCCTGCGGAGCGGGCAATCCCGCACCGCTGTTCGGGCTGTCGCGGATGCGGCTGGATAACATCGCCGCCATCGGCGGGGGTAAGCATCTGCGCCTGTCGCTCAGCCGCGACGGCATCCACATCAATGCGGTAAAATTTCAGACTCGCCCCGAAGACCTGCCGATTCCCTGCGGCTCGACGGTGAATTGCGTCGTGTCGCTCGAAAAGAATGTGTATCGCGGGAATATTTCGGTCAGCGTGCGTATGATAGATATAGGGTATACCGACACCGACCGCGACGCGATGCAGGGCGAGATCGCCGTCTTCGATGCGATGATGCGGCGGGAGAGCCGCCCGACGGCGGCACTGCCGACCCGTGAGCAGCTCGCGCGGCTGTACAGTATGCTGCGCGCCTGCAACGAGTGGAACGGTTCGGTCGAACAGCTTCACCACGCCGTGAACACCGACGAGTGCGCTATGAGCGTACTACAACTGCTGACGGCGCTGGAGGTGTGGCGCGAGGCTAAGCTCGTGGACTTTCAGGATATAGGGGACAGACTGCGCATCCGTCTGTTGCCCGCCGTCGGCAAGGCGGACTTGACCGCCACGCCTCTTTGGCGATATTTAGGGGAGGAGAACCACCGTGCGTGAATTGGAAAAACGCGAAACCCTGCAGCGCGAACTGCAGGACTTGATACAAGAGAGCGGTAAAAACTACGATCTCGAGAAGATCGAGAAAGCGCTGAACGTTGCCGGCGCTGCACATAACGGACAGCGTCGCCACTCGGGTGAGGAGTATATCTGTCATCCGCTGCACGTGGCGTGCATCCTTGTAGAGATGGGGATGGACAGTGACTCAGTCGTCGCGGCATTGCTGCACGACGTCGTTGAGGATACCCGCATCGAGCTTTCCGAGATCCGCGAGCAGTTTGGCGAAGAGGTCGCGATGCTGGTCGACGGTGTGACCAAGATCACCAAGATGACCTTCGTCACCCGAGAGGAGCAGCAGGCGGAGAATGTGCGCAAGATGCTGCTCGCGATGTCGCAGGATGTCCGCGTGATGATCATCAAGCTCGCTGACCGCTTGCACAATATGCGTACGAGCGACGGTTGGGAGCCGCAGAAGCGCCGCGACAAGGCGCACGAGACGATGGATATTTATGCGCCCCTCGCGCATCGCCTCGGCATCCGCGCGCTTAAAGAGGAGCTCGAGGATCTGTCGTTGCAGGTGCTTGACCCTGTCGCGTATAAGGAGATCGAGGATAACCTCGCGATGCGCGCCGAGGAGCGAAGCGCCTTCCTTGAGGAGATCAAACAGCGCATCCAGACCCGTCTCGCGGAGCACGGCCTGCAGTGCCAGATCTTTGGCCGCGTGAAGAGCTTTTCGGGCATTTACCGTAAGATGTATATTCAAGGGCACGCCTTTGAAGAAATTTACGATATTTATGCCGTGCGCGTCATCGTGGACGATGTGACCGATTGCTATAACGTGCTCGGCCATATGCATGAGATGTTCCGCCCGCTGCCCAACCGCTTTAAGGACTACATCTCCACCCCGAAGCCGAATATGTACCAGTCCCTGCACACCACGGTGGTGAGCAAGGAGAAGATCCCGTTCGAGGTACAGATCCGCACGTGGGAGATGCATTATACCGCAGAATACGGCATCGCGGCGCACTGGAAATATAAGCTTGGTATTCAGAAAAAGGATAAGCTCGACGAGCGCCTGGCGTGGGTACGGCAGTTCATTGAAAACCAGAACGACGTCGACGATGCCGTCGACATCGTTCAGGGCATCAAGACCGATCTGGACATCGCGGACGTGTTCGTCTTCACCCCCAAGGGCGATGTCATCACCCTGCCCGAGGGCAGTACCGTCATCGACTTTGCGTATGCGATCCATACCGCCGTCGGCAACCGTATGGTCGGCGCGAAGGTGGACGGGCGCATCGTGCCGCTCGACTACCGTGTGAAGATGGGCGAGATCGTTGAGGTGCTGACCACCACGGCGACCGATCGCGGCCCGAGCCGTGACTGGATCAACATCGTGCACACCAGCGAGGCGCGCAATAAGATCCGCGGCTGGTTTAAGCGCGAGCGCCGCGACGAGAATATCCAGCAGGGCCGCGAGGAGCTCGAACGGGAGCTTGCCCGCAACTTTATTCGCTTGCCCGAGGAGCGGATGGAAGCCTTTCTGCTCGCCCAGAGCAAGAAGCAGCATTACAACAATCTGGACGACTTCTACGCGGCGATCGGCTACGGCGGCGTGCTGCTGTCCCGCCTGATGCCACGCCTGAAGGACGAATACGCCCGCATCCAGCGCGAGGAGCAGATCGCCGCGGCACCTGTTGCGGCAACGCTGACCCCCGCGACCAAGCGCACCAAGAATAACGGCGGTGTCATCATCGACAATATGGATAACTGCCTTGTGAAATTCGCCCAGTGCTGCAACCCTGTGCCGGGCGACTCCATCATCGGCTTTATCACCCGCGGCTACGGCGTGTCCATCCACCGCCGCGATTGCACCAATGTGCCGAAGAACCTCGACGACTGCGACAACCGCGAGCGTTGGGTGTGGGTGCATTGGGAGGAGGAGCAGAAGACGTCCTTTAACGCCAACCTGCGTATCGTCGCGGACAACGGCGAAAATCTGCTGCTGAAATTAGCAACGATGTTGGCTGGTCACCACATTCCCGTCCACTCCATCAATGCTCGCGATACCGAGAATAACGGCGCGATCGTGACGATGACGGTGGCGGTCAACAGCGTTGAGCATCTGCAGTTTGTCATTGACCGAATCAAGAGTATCCCGCACGTTGCGAGTGTTGAGCGCGCGACGGTTTAAGGAGAGTTTATTATGAAGGCTGTTTATCAGCGTGTGACCCGTGCGAGTGTGACGGTGGATGGTGAGACCGTCGGCCGCATTGACGACGGCATTTTGTTGCTCGTCGGCGTGTGCCCTGAGGACACCTCTGCTGAGGCGGCTCTGCTTGCGCAGAAGGTCGCGAATATGCGGGTGTTCTGCGACGAGCAGGACAAGATGAATTTATCGGTGCTGGACATCGGCGGCGGCGTGCTCGTCGTGTCGCAGTTCACCCTCTGTGCGAATACGAAACGCGGACGCCGTCCCGATTTCTTCGGTGCGGCATCGCCCGCGATCGCCGAGCCGCTGTGTGAGCAGGTCGTCGAGGAGCTGCGTAAATGCGGTGTCGCGAACGTGCAGACGGGGCGTTTCGGTGCGGATATGAAGGTCGAGCTGCTCAACGACGGCCCCGTCACGCTGATCCTCGACACCGATGATTGGAAGAAGGGGAGCGCGCGATGAATGTGACCTATTTTTCCGTCGGCGATCTCGGCACGAATTGCTACATTGTCTACGATGACAGCGGTCACGCGGCGATCATCGACCCCGGTGGTGACGCACAGCGTATTCTCAACAATGTAAAGGGCAAAAACTTAACAGTGGATTTCATCCTGCTGACCCACGCGCATTTTGATCATATTATGGCGGCAGAGGAGCTCCGCGATGCCACGGGCGCACAGCTGTGCGTCGGCGAGGGGGATGCGCCGATGCTGGTTGATGCTGACTTGAATCTTTCGGCGATGGTCTATCCCGAGCGGGCGGTGGAGCTGACGCCGAGTCGCTTACTGTTCGAGGGGGACGTCCTGCGCTTCGGTGACACAACGCTCGCCGTGATGGAGACCCCCGGTCACACCCGCGGCGGTGTCTGCTACCTCGGTGAGGACGTGCTGTTTTCGGGGGATACGCTGTTTGCGGGCAGCATCGGGCGCACCGATCTGCCGGGCGGCGATATGTCGGTTCTTCGCCGCTCGCTCGCGCGCCTGGCATCGCTCGACGGCGATCTTACCGTCTATCCGGGGCACGGCGAGGAGACCACGCTGGCTTTCGAGAAGGAAGCAAATCCGTATTTAGTTTTTTAAGGAGATACTATGCACCTGTACTTACAAGGTCACGATTTCCATTTTGAGTTAGAGAATGTTTCGCGGCTGTTCCTGCCGCTGGAGAAGATCATTACCCATCCCGACGGCTCATTGGTCGAGGAGAGCGATGGTCTGCGGGTCATAGCGACGATGGCGAGCGACACGCAGGGCGCGAACCTTTCTTGCCGCGTGACGGTGGACGGCTTCGATAAGGAGCGCACGGCGTTTGTCGCCGATGACGGCGAGGACTTTCGCGATGTCTGCGAGCTCGAATTGTGCACGCTGCTGTATCATCTGCTCGCGGAGCTGCTCGGCTTTACCCAGACGTGGGGGCTGGTGACGGGCGTGCGTCCCGTCAAGCTCCTTCGTCGCCTGACGCGGGAGATGGGCGCTGAGCGCGCGGCGGCGTATATGCGGGACAAGCTGCTTGTCAGCGAAAATAAACTCGCACTTTGCCGCAACACGCTCGCTGTCGAGGACGAAATTTTGTCGCTGTCGCGCCCCGAGTCGTTCAGTTTGTATATTTCCATCCCGTTCTGCCCGACACGGTGCGATTATTGCTCGTTTGTGTCGCAGACGGTGGTGCAGGCGAAAAAGCTCATCCCCGTCTATGTTGATCAGCTTTGCCGCGAGATCGCCTATACGGGCGAGCTGGCGCGCCGTCTTGGCTTGCGACTGGAGACGGTGTATTTCGGCGGCGGCACGCCGACGACGTTGTCTGCCGAACAGCTCACGCGGCTTTTACGTACGGTAGAGGAGAGCTTTGACCTTTCCACCGTGCGGGAATACACCGTTGAGGCGGGTCGCCCCGACACCGTCACGGCGGACAAGCTCGCGGCGATCCGCGCCGCGGGCGTCGGGCGGGTGAGCATCAATCCGCAGACCTTACAGCCCGCGGTGCTCGCGGGTATCGGGCGTCGCCACACGGTCGAGCAGTTCTACGATGCGTTCGATCTGGCGCGCAAGGCGGGCTTTGAGAACATTAACACCGATCTCATCGCGGGTCTGCCCGATGATACGTTTGAGGGCTTTCACGATACCCTCGACGGCATCCTGCATCTGTCACCCGAGAGCGTGACGGTGCATACGCTGTCGATGAAGCGGGCGTCCAACATTATGCTGCAGCACCGCCCCGATTATCGCGTGCAGGATGACGCGGTGCGGATGGTGGCCTTGTCCGCCGAGTCACTACCGCAGGCGGGCTACCGTCCGTATTACCTCTATCGCCAGAGCCGCACCGTCGGTAATCAGGAGAACGTCGGGTGGGCGAAATCCGGCTGTGAGGGCTTGTATAACGTCTACATTATGGACGAGACCCACACCATCCTCGCGTGCGGCGCGGGCGGCGTGAGCAAGCTTAAAAAGCCGAACAGCGACTATCTCGAGCGGATATTCAACTACAAATTCCCCTACGAATACAATACGGGCCTCGACGAGATGCTTGCGCGCAAGGACGCTGTCCCGAAATTTTACGAAAAACACGGTTTCGGGGATTGCCAAAACCCGTAATAGCCGCTATAATGATGATAGAAACACTGCAAAGGAGTGTGCTGTGATGACGACTTTTGAAGAAGTGGTATGCAAAGCGAAGGAAATGGCGACCGCCGCGGGGCGCAAGGCGCTGGATGTGGCCGATCTCGCGAAGATGAAGCTAAAGATGCTGGACAACGAGAAGGCGATCGACTCCACGATGGAGGCGCTCGGTCACTTGCTGTATGACAGCCGTGTTGAGGGAGCTGAACTCAACGAGGAGCTCGTCGGCGAGTTGATCGCACAGATCAAGGAGCTGGAAGCCGCCAACGAGCAGCTGCGTGCCGAGATGGACAACACCCGCGGGCGCAAGACCTGCGAGTGCGGCACCGCGAACGCCGAGGATGCCGCCTATTGCAGCAAGTGCGGCAAGGCGCTGGATTGATAAACAACGAAAGAGGACGACCGTCAGCGGTCGTCCTCTTTACTTTCATAATCTTCTAAAAAGGTTACGGTATGCTCGCCCTTGTGATAGCCGAGAATAGTCTCAAGATTGACATTTTCCGCACTGCGGAAGATGTTTTGGTCGATCTGGGGGTTGACCTTTCGCAGGTTGGCGATGAGGGACTTGATCTCGGCGCGCTTGCTGACGACATCCTCGCGGCTCGCATCGGTGACGGCACAGGCACAGCGCAGAAATTCGAGCTTATTGTACCGCGCCCACGAGACGATGTCCTTTTCGTGCACGAGATACAGCGGGCGGATGAGCTCCATTCCTTCAAAGTTGGTCGAATGGAGCTTCGGCATCATCGTGCGCATCTGCGCGCCGTACAGCATACTCATCAGGATGGTCTCGATGACGTCGTCGAAGTGATGCCCGAGCGCGATCTTGTTGCACCCAAGCTCGCGGGCGTATTTGTAGAGATACCCGCGCCGCATTCGCGCGCAAAGGTAGCAAGGGCTGCCGCCCGTCTGCTTTTCCACCACCGAGAAGATGGGGGAGTCGAAGAAATGTGCCTTAAGTCCCAGTAGTTGCAGATTATCCTCGATCTGACGGCGGTTCTCGGGACGGTAGCCGGGGTCCATCACGAGGTATTCGAGCTCGAACGGCACCTCGCTGCCGTGGCGCTGCAGCTCCTGCAGGCATTTGGCGAGCAGGATGGAATCCTTACCCCCCGAGATGCATACCGCGATGCGGTCGCCCGCTTCGATCATCCGATAATCCTTCAGTCCGCCGATAAACGGGTTCCAGATCGTCTTGCGGTATTTCTTGATGATGCTACGCTCGATCTCCTGACAACGGTCCATATTATCCACCTCGCCTCAGGATATGCTTCGCACTGTTCAGCAACGGGCGGAAATGGATCGCGACCAGCACCGCGGACAGTGCTGCCTCGATGGGGATCCAGTAGGGGATCTCGGTGATCATAATGACGCATTGCGCGATCATCACCGTTATACTGATGCCGAAGCGGGGCAGATCCCAGTTGATGGGGATATAGCGGCGGGTCTTGAACGCCCGCAGTAGGAACACAAAGCCGTAGCTTGCCGCCGTCGAGATCGCGGCACCCTGCACGCCGAACGCGCGGATGAGAAAGAAGTTGCCGATGACGTTGAAGATGGTGCCGAGCAGGGTGTCGATCAGCGCGTGGTTGCTCTTTTTCTCCACCACATAGATGGTGCCCAGGAAGGTAACGAAGCAGGACAGCGCCGTGGACAGAATGAGGGTGGGCATATACTGCCATGAGGGATAGAAGCTGTCCGCAACGAGGATGCGGGTGATGACCTTCGCGAACACGATGAGCAGCGAGCCACACACGAAGATGAGCGACTGATACATTGAGAAGATGTTGGAGAAGAACCTCTGCCGCTCAAGACGGCTCTTCTCGGTGAGCACCGACATCTGCCAAGCGTCCATAAAGATGCCGCTGATGAGGATGAGCAGGTTGGGGATCTTATACGATACCGCGTAGAGCCCGTTCGCCGCCTCATCGATCATATAGGCGACCATATAGCGGTCGGATACGTCCGTCACCCACCATAACGCCGTGGTCGGGATGAGTGGGATGGAATATTTGAGCATCGCGCGGGTGATGTCCTTTTTGATCTGCGCGGGACGGATATAGCGGTAGATCTTCGCAAAGATGAAGAGCAGCAGTGTGCAGATGGCATCCGACAGAATGATGGCGAGCAGATAGCCAACCACGCCGATCTTCAGCACCGCGAGGAAGAGGATGTCGAGCAGCAGGGTGATCGCCGTGCCGATGACGCTGCACACGGCGAACAGACGCACCTTTTGCAGCGTTTTAACGAAGTAGGCGAACAGGTAGTGCAGCATCGAGGTGAACACGAACACGTAGATCCACAGCGTATAGTCGCCGAGGCTGGGGATGGTCGCGATGAGCGGGGCGAACAGCAAAAACACGCCAAAGCCGATGAGGTCCACCGCAAGTCCTGTCGACAGCACGGTGCGACGGTCGGTCTCACCGTCCATCCCGAAGCGCAGAACAGCGGTGTTCATCCCCAGCGACACCATCGGGATGAGCAGGTTTGCCGCCTGCACCAGCAGGTCGACGATGCCGTATTCGCCGTTGGTGAGGAAGCTGGTGTACAGCGGCATCAGCAGGATGGTCAGCACCTTGGAGCTGAAGGTACCGATGCCTAATATGAGCGTGTTGGAGAACAGCTTTTTGTAGCGGTCGGTCTTCGCCACGATGCCTCACCTGCCTTTTTACAATATTATATCATATCATAGCACAATATTTCCGTTGTGGCAAGTACGACTTGACAAATCTCCGCACAGTCCGTACAATGGTAGCAGAACATTGGCAGGAGAGATAGCTATGGGTTTGTTTTCACGCAAGAAAAAACGCATCGACAGCGCCGCCGAACGCATCGACGGACGGGAGTTGTTATACGTCGTGCGCCGCTATATGGATGGTGACGGCAACCCGAAAGAGGACGGGCTGGGCCACGGCGGACGCATCGACACCGCCAACGGGCACGTCATCATCACCTGCGGGGACAAAGAGGTATTCGTCAATTCCGATGTGACCACGGTGGAGTGCGGGGAGCTGATGTCGCTCGGCGGTGCGATCTTCACGGGCTACAATGAGGTCATCGGCAAGGAGGACACCGTCATCGCCTATTACCAGAGCCGCTTCAGACAGTAAAAAACGCCGACGACAGTCGGCGTTTTTGCGTTGCAGGGGGGCGGCGCCTTTGCCGCCTCGCGGTTATATCAACACATCCAATTCCAACACGGTAATGTCACCAAAATCCTCTTTTGCTCCGCAGCATACCGCGACGGCGATCGGCGACTCGGCAGGGAAGGTATATTCCTTCCAACAGCAGTGATTGTCCTCGTCCCAACCGTTCGCGGGGCAGGGGACGGTGAAGCTGCTCGGCGGCAGCACAAGCCCGAAGCCCGTAAACTTGCAGTAGGCTTCCTTCTTGGCCCACAAGGCGGCAAACCGCCCGTCAGGGTCCTTGGCGAGCCAGTCGCGCTCGGGGGCGGTGAACCACCGTGCGGCGACTTTGCCGCGGTGCGGTGTTTGCTCCTGCGCATCCAACCCGACCTCGCTGTCCGCGACCGCGCAGAAGACCCGGTCGCCGCTGTGCGAAAGGCTGAAATAGGGAACACCCTCGCCGAGGAGATAGGGCTTGCCGCGCGAGCCGTGGGTGAGGTGCGGCGGTTGGCCGTCACACCCGAACAGATGGGTGAGCAGCAGCCCCGCCGCGGCACATTGCGCCCGCTTTTGTGGGTCTTGCAGACGCGCAACACGCGCTTGCCTTGCCGCATCCAGTCGCGGCAGGACGGCACCGAGCCGTCCCTCGTCCGTCAGTGCCGCACAGCACACGGCATAGACCTTGACCATTCGCTCACCCTCCTTTTGCCGTTTTCGCTATTGTACCACAAACCCGCAAATTCTGTCAATTTTCATTGACGGGGCAACGCGATTTGTGGTAGAATAGATGCATCATCATTGCAAGGAGTAACCTATGGATATTCTCACTCAATTAACCGGTGAATTTCACCTTAAAGCTCAGCAGGTCGAGAGCGTGATCAGCCTTCTCGATGACGGCAATACCATCCCGTTTATCGCCCGCTACCGCAAGGAGCAGACGGGCTCGTTGGACGATCAGGTGCTGCGCGAGCTGTCCGAGCGGTTGACCTATCTGCGCAATCTCAACGAAACGCGCGAGAAGTATCGCGCGACCATTGAGGAGCAGGGCGCGCTGACCGAGGAACTGGCGGCGGCGCTCGACCGTGCGGTGACGATGACGGAGCTTGACGACCTCTACCGCCCCTACCGCCCGAAGCGTCGCACCCGCGCGACGGTGGCGAAGGAGCGGGGGCTCGAGCCGCTCGCGCAGATGCTGTACGCGCAGGAGCCGAGTGGGGAAGATCCTGCCACCGCCGCCGCGGCGTACATCACCGAGGATGTTCCCACCGTCGAGGATGCGCTCGCGGGTGCGCGGGATATCATCGCCGAGATCATCGCCGACGATCCCGCGGTACGCAAGCGCCTGCGCGTGGTGTGTATGGCGAACGGCTACCTGACCTCTGCCGCGGCGAAGGAGGAGGACAGTGTCTATGCCAATTACTACGAATTCCGCGAGCCGCTGAATAAGGTCCCGGGGCATCGCGTGTTGGCGATCAACCGCGGCGAGCGGGAGGAATTCCTCAAGGTCAAGGTGGAGTTCGATCCCGCCCGCGCGATGAAGATCGTTTTCTCCGAGCATCTCAAAGCGGATTGCCCCGCGACCGAGCAGGTGCGTCTGGCGGCGGAGGATTCCTACGACCGCCTGATCTTCCCGTCGCTTGAGCGCGAGATGCGTAACGCTCTCTCCGATGCGGCAAGCGAGGCGGCGATCAAGGTGTTTTCTTCGAATCTGCGTCAACTGCTGATGCAGCCGCCCGTCAAGGGCAAGGTCACGCTCGGCCTCGATCCCGGGTATCAGCACGGCTGTAAGACGGCGGTCATCGACGCGACGGGTAAGGTGCTGGATACGGGCATCGTATATCCCGTGCCGCAGTTTAAGCGGATGGAGCAGGCGAAGCAGATCATCACCGGTTTCATCCGTCGCCACGGGGTGGAGGTCATCGCCATCGGCAACGGCACCGCCTCGCACGAGACCGAGGTGTTTGTCGCCGACCTCATCCGTGAGCAGAATTTGAGCGGTGTCGCCTATATGGTGGTCAGCGAGGCGGGCGCGTCGGTGTATTCCGCGTCCAAGCTGGCGGCGCAGGAGTTCCCCGATTACGACGTCAATCTGCGCTCGGCGGTGTCCATCGCCCGCCGTATGCAGGATCCGCTCGCCGAGCTTGTCAAGATCGACCCGAAAGCCATCGGCGTCGGGCAGTATCAGCACGATCTACCGCAGGCAAAGCTGACCGAGGCTCTCGACGGCGTGGTGGAATCCTGCGTTAACGCCGTCGGCGTCGATCTCAACACCGCGTCCGCGCCGCTGCTCGAGCAGGTGGCGGGCATCAACGCCACCGTCGCGAAGAATATCGTCGCCTACCGTGAGGAGAACGGCGAGTTTACCACCCGTGCGGCGCTCAAAAAGGTGCCGAAGCTCGGGCCGAAGGCGTTCGAGCAGTGCGCGGGCTTCCTGCGCGTGCCGGAGAGCAAGAATCTGCTCGACCACACCGCTGTCCACCCCGAGAGCTACGAGGTGGCAAAGGGACTGCTCGACATCTGCGGCGTGACGGTGAAGGATCTGTCGGCTCTGCAGGCGAAGGTGGAGGAGATCGGGCTTGCCGAACTCGCCAAACGCCTGAATGTCGGCGAGCCGACTCTCGCGGATATTATTGCGGAGCTTTTGCATCCCGGCCGTGACCCGCGTGATGAGCTGCCGAAGCCGCTCTTGCGCACCGACATCGTCGGCATCGAGGCGCTGAAAGCAGGGATGGAGCTCAAGGGCACGGTGCGCAACGTCGTCGACTTCGGTGCGTTTGTCGACATCGGCGTGCATCAGGACGGGCTTGTGCACATCTCGCAGATCACAAACCGCTTCATCAAGCACCCTTCTGAGGTGTTGAAGGTCGGTGACATCGTGCAGGTGTGGGTGCTTGCCGTAGATGTGCAAAAGAAGCGCATCAGCCTGACGATGCGCCCGCCGAAAGAGCAATAACACAAAAACAAGACCGATCGACCTGACAGATCAGCAACGCAAAAACAGGGACACCGCCCAGAGGCGATATCCCTGTTTTGGTGCCGCTGACCGGGGTCTGAACCGCTGAGTTGG
>JAZSHK010000082.1:0-5615 GCA_045533185.1 Acutalibacteraceae bacterium
GTGCAGGCGACTGCCAGGGCCCCGTCGCGATGGTGCTCGCGGGCTTCGTCATCGGCGGCTATAATTTCAAGGAGCTGCTCAAAAACGGCAAGGTCTACGTCGCCACGCTGCTGCGCCTTGTCGTCATCCCCGCAGCGGCACTGCTGATCCTCAAGGCGATCGGTGCGAGCGACCTCATTCAGACGCTGGCGCTCATCGTCTTCGCCACCCCGCTCGGGCTCAACACCATCGTCTACCCAGCCGCCTACGGCGGCGATACCAAGACGGGTGCGTCGATGGCAATGATCTCCCACGTGCTGTCGGTCATCACCATCCCGTTGATGTATCTCGTGTTTATTGTATGGTTATAAGAAAAACGCCCTCCACAGAGGGCGTTTTTTCTCTTGCTAAGCGACAAAGTGTATGCTACAATACCTTATGAGAAGGTGACGGTATGATTCGTAACGTAATTTTTGATTTCGGCAACGTGCTCGGTCGGTATATGCCCGAGGAGATGACGGCGGCGATCGTATCCGATCCCGACGCCGCGGCGGTGATCTGCCCCGTCGTGTTCGACCGCCTCTACTGGGACAAGCTCGACTACGGCGGCATCACCGACGACGAGGTCAAGGCGGACATCTGCGCCCGCCTGCCACAGCCATACCACGAGAGCGCCTGTCGCATCTATGATCGCTGGCATACGCTGATGCCGCCCGTGCCGGGGATGCAGAAATTGGTCGCGGACATCAAGGCGCAGGGTGGGCGGCTCTACCTGCTGTCCAACATCAGCATCGGCTTTGCCGAGCAGTACGGCGAGGTGGACTGGATCCGCGAGCTGTTTTCGCTGTTTGACGGGCTGGTGTTCTCCGGCCCGATCGGAATGGCTAAGCCGCATTGGGAGATCTTTGAGTACATTCTCGATCACTACGACCTACGCGCCGAGGAGTGTGTCTTCATCGACGACACGCCGAGTAACATCGCCGCCTGCGAGGCGGTCGGCATCCGCGGCATTCTCTTTGACGGCAACGCAAATAATGTGCGTAAGGCACTGGGTATCAATAAGAATTAAAATCCAACATAAGGGACGGTTGACTATGAACTTTCTGGAAGAACGCATCCTCAAGGACGGTGTTGTCAAGCCCGGCAACGTGCTCAAGGTCGACAGCTTTCTCAACCACCAGATGGACATCGCGCTGATGGATCAGATGGGGGAGGAATTCCACCGCCGCTTCGCGGACAAAAAGGTGACCAAGGTGCTCACCATCGAGTCCTCCGGCATCGCCATCGCCTGCTCGGTCGCGCGCTGCTTCGGCGTGCCCGTCGTCTTCGCGAAGAAGGCGTAGAGCATCAACCTCGACGGCGATATGTACGTCGCCGAGGTGGAATCCTTCACACATAAGAACGTCAACAACGTCATTGTGTCCAAGAAGTTCCTGAATGCGGACGATCACGTGCTCATCATCGACGACTTCCTCGCCAACGGCTGCGCGCTGCAGGGGCTCATCTCCATCACCGAGGAAGCGGGCGCGACCGTCGCGGGGCTCGGCATCGCAATCGAGAAGGGCTTCCAGATCGGCGGGCGGGTCATCCGCAACCTCGGCTACCATCTTGAGAGCCTCGCCATTGTCGAGGCGATGGATGCCGAGACGGGCACCGTCACCTTCCGCGAGCAATAAGAAGGAGCGAAGCACGATGCGTGATATTGAGCCGAAACGTATGCCCGCCTATGACGTCATCGTCGTGGGCGGCGGGGTCGCGGGGGTCGCGGCGGCGGTGGCCGCGGCGCGCGGCGGGGCAAAGACCCTGCTGATGGAAAAGAGCGTCGTGCTCGGCGGTCTTGCCACGCAGGGACTCATCAGCTGGTACGAGCCGCTGTGCGACGGCGAGGGCAAGCAGATGATCCACGGCATTGCAGAGGAGCTCATCCGCCTCTCGGTCAAATACGGCTTTGAGGATATGCCGCGCGAATGGGGCGGCGTGGGCACCCCGCGGCCGCATTATCGCCGCTTCGCCACGCATTATTCGCCGCACATCTTCGCGCTCGCACTCATCGACTATCTCGAGGAGAACGGCGTCGCGCTGCGGCTGGATACCCTGGCAACCTATCCCGACGTCGAGGACGGTCTGTGCCGCGGCATCCTCGTCGAGACGGTCGGTGGGCGGGAATATTTCCCCGCCAAGATGGTGATCGACGCAACAGGCGACGCGACCGTCTGCGCGCGGTGCGGCGTCCCCACCGAATTCGGGGATAACTTTTTCACCTACGTCACCCACGAGATGAACACCGACGATGCGCAGACGCTCGCCGAGACCGGCGATTTCTGCGCGGCAAGGCGGTGGCACAACGTCGGCAGCGACCTCTTTGGCAACGGCAACATCGGCGGCAGAATCGTGCAGGTGCACACCGCCGACGACGTCACCGACTATATGGTGCGCGGCAGTAAAGCCGCGCTCGAGCGTCTTAAACAGCAGGACCGTTTCTCCCGCGAGGTGCTCTCCATCCCCACGATGCCGCAATTCCGCAAGATCCGCCGCATTATCGGCGAGAGCGAATTCGACGGCAGCGAGGACGGCGTACACATCGACAACGCCGTCGGCGCAATGGGGGATTTCCGCAAGGCCGGCCGGCATTTCGAGCTGCCGTACACCACCCTGTACAACAAGGCGGTGGGCAATCTGTTCGCCGCGGGGCGTGTCATCAGCGCCAAGGGGGACGGCTGGGAGATCGTGCGCGTCATCCCCGTTGCGGCGCTATCCGGCGAGGTAGCCGGCACCGCCGCCGCGCTCTGCGTCAAGCACGGGTGCGAAAACCACACGCTGGACGTCGCGCTGCTGCAGCAGGCGCTGACGGACGCGGGGAATACCCTTTTTATCTGACTTTGTGTCCACTTCGGCCGAAGTGGACACTTTTTTTATGCACAAATTCCTTTATGCGCGCAAAAAGTGTATACAAACGCGCGGTTTTATGCTATGATACTGATGTTTTCTTTATTCCATTAAATCGAGGTGAATGTCCATGCCCGCACGCAGGATCGACTGCCACACCCACATCATCACCCCCGCCATCCGTGAGGAGTATTTCTCCCGCACCGACGGCTACGCAGTGGTGATGCAATTCCTCAGCCGCTTTCGCGCCCCTCCCGCGGTCGACGAGGCGGCAACCACTGTGCGCGGGGATGTGCGGCTGTTCCTCTGCCCCTGCATCGACATTCACGAGGACATTCCCGCTCAGCTCGCTGACATCGAGGCGGCGCTGCCGCACGAGCGTATCGTGGGACTCAAGATCTACCTGACCTACCAATCGGGTCGCGCGAACGACGAGCGGATGACCCCGATCTACGACTTCGCCGCTCGCCATCGACTGGCGATCACCTACCATACGGGCTCCTGCTCGCTGGTGTTGCCGACCGACAACGACCTCGAGGGCTCCAATGCCGTTTATGTCGCGGACGTTGCGCGCCGCTATCCCACCGTCAACTTCATCGTCGCCCATATGGACGACCCGCGCTATACGGAGTGCATCCCTATTGTCTGCGCGCACGAGAATATGTTTACCGACTTCTCGGGTGCATACGAGCCGGGCACGCCCGAGGGCGGGGATATGGATTGGGCGATCGACACCTTTGCCGCCGCCATCCGTCAGTGCCCCGATGCCTATCGGCACATTCTCTACGGAACCGACTTCTGCCCGCCGATCAACCTCTCGGCGATCGACGAGTACGACGTCACCATCGCGCGTATTTTCTCTCCCGAGCAATTCGATGATATTTACTATAACAACGCTCTGCGGGCGTTCCCGCGCCTCGCGGACTATCTGGAAAGGATGTAATATTACATGGAAAACCAACTTGTAAAAAAAGCCTCATTTAAGAGCTTTCTGCGCTCCTTCACCCCCTATCAGATCATCTATCTCGCCGCGGTAGTTACCCTCACAACCGTGCTGGTCATCTTCTTCCCTGCCGACGTTCTCGGCGATTACCAGAGCATCGCGCTGATTGTCTGCGCCATCATCAGCACCATCTCCAACCCCTTGTGTGAGCTGCTCATCTCCAAGCAGAGTAAGTGGAATTTCGTTGTCGATTTCTTCCTCATCGAGATCCCCGAGCTGGTCATCTGCCTGCACTTCGGCTGGTACGCCGTGGCGGCGACGGTGGTGCTGTTCTGGATGCCGATCGACGTCATCAGCTACCTGCGCTGGAACAAACACCCCGATCAGGAGGACGAGAACCTCACGCAGGTCAAGCGACTCAAGCCCTGGCAGACCCTGCTGACCGTCGCGGGCATCGTGGTATTCGGCCTCGTTGTCGGTCAACTGCTGCAGCTCATCCCCGGCGCATCCGACACCTACCTCGATGCCTTCGCCTCCGCTGTCGGTATGGCAAACGGCATCCTGCTGCTGCTGCGTTACAGTGAGCAATGGCTCGCGTGGCTCATCACCACGGTGCTTTATCTCTTTATGGACATTTCCTCGGGAATGTATATCCTGCTGGTCACCGAGGTCGCGATGCTGGTCAACACCATCTACGGCATCGTCAAATGGTGGCTGTACACCAAGCGCGTCGCCGAGCACGACAAGGCCGCCGCGGCCGAAACGGTCAACACCTTGCAATAAAGTCGGGAGGTTTGCTATTATGACATCGGATATTCGCGAGTATAACGGCCTACAGTATCTCATCCATTTTCCCGAGCATTACGATGAACACAAGACCTATCCCGTCCTACTGTACCTGCACGGCGCCGGCTCTCGCACCGGTATACAAACGCTGTACAACAACGCGCTGATTCGCGAAGCACAGAAGCGCGAGGACTTTCCCTTCATCATCATCGCCCCATACTGTCTGGACAACTCCTGGTTCGATCTGTGGGAGCATCTCAAGGACTTTGTGAAGATGATCGCCGCCGCGCCCTACACCGATAATAAGCGGCTCTACCTCACCGGCGCGAGTATGGGCGGTTACGCGAGCTGGCAACTCGCGATGAGTATGCCGGAATATTTCGCCGCCATCGTGCCGATCTGCGGCGGTGGGATGTACTGGAACGCAGGACGGCTCGTCAACATACCCGTGTGGGCGTTCCACGGGGCACTGGATAAGACCGTCCTGCTGCGCGAATCGGAGCTGATGGTGGACGCGGTCAATCATCACGGCGGTAGCGCGAAACTCACCGTCTATCTCGAGAACGCGCACGACGCGTGGTCAGACACCTACGCGAACTCGGAGCTGTACGCGTGGCTGCTGCAGTACGAAAACAGCAATGCCGTCGTGTTGTCCGACGAATACACCGACGCCAAAACGTACGGCTAAGAGTCAAAAAAGGCCGGCCTGCGCCTGTTTATGCCGCCGGCAAAGCTCTGCGGCGACAACGGCGCAATGATTGCCTGTCAGGCCTATTACGAGTATCTGGCCGGCAGCCGCGCAGGCTCTGATCTCAATGCAGTGGCAACCCTGCCCATCAGCCGCAGCTATGCGGATATCCGTCGCTGAAACCGGTTTGTAAAGCTGTTGTTGGAATTATTTACACTTTATTACGTTTTGTCATAGTTTGTAACTTTTACAGATGAAAACCGATGTTATGTCAATCGCGCAACCTCCTGACGAGCGGGGGAAAACTCCGGGGAAAAACGGGAAAAGTGAGGG
>JAZSHK010000048.1:0-8206 GCA_045533185.1 Acutalibacteraceae bacterium
CTTGGCTCACAGAACGACATGGCTACGATCCGACTTCCGATCCTTTTGGATCGGGACGGCTGTTTGTTTATTCGATCGGTTATTCCGCAAATCCGTTGCGGGGGCGCATCTCAGCGGGTAAAATTCGATCCATCTCCCGCAGGGCCCAGATGATGCCCGACTGGTCCTCGGTGTAATCGCGGCACCAGCCGAACGTTCCCTTCTTGCGGTTGTTCCAGACGTTCATCTTCCAGATGGTCGAGGTCTGCGCCTGATCGAGGATCTCTGTCATCCGATCCTCGGCGTCCTCGTTACGGTGTGCGAGCTGCTCGCCCGTGACAGTGAGCTGTGCCGCAGCGGTGATCGCCACGCCGACCAGCTCCACCACCGTGGTGTGGGTCGCCTTATCATAACAAACCTTAACCTCGACGGGCTTGCCGCCCACCGTCGCGGTGACGGCGATGTCCTTCGCGAAGCCACGCAGGTACACCGTCCAGTGACGGCTCTCGGGCAACAGATCGGTCGCTCCGACCGCGGGCGCGATGGTGATGACCGCCTTGTCGCCCCACGCCATCGAGATATCGGTGGTGGCGAAGCGACCGTCCTTATAGGCGCTGCCGTCGCCCTCGTCCTCGTACATCGAGAAGGTGTTGTCTGCACCGGGGAAGGCGTACAGCGTCATATTCTCCTTGCGGCCCATCGTGTTATCGCCGGTATCCTGCTGCATCGGGATGAGCGCGCCCGCCTTGGCGAAGATGGGCATCTGCTCAAGCGGACGGAACACGCGCAGCTTACGCTCACCGCTGTAGCGCCAGCCATTGAAGCAGTCATACCAATCGCCCTCGGGGAACCACACATCCACCGAGCCCATCATACAGCCCGCATCGTTCTTCGACGTGATGGGGGCGACAAACATCTCACTGCCGAACCAGTACTGGTTGCCGCAATGATACGCCGCCTCGCACTCGGGATGGCTGTAATACATCGGCTGCACCATCGGGGACAGTGCGGTGTGGTTGCGATAGTTCATCGTATAGGTGTAGGGGAACAGGCGGTGACGCAGACGCAGCCAGTTCTCCGCGATCGGACGGGCATACGCGCCGAGCTTCCACGGCTCCTTGCCGCCGAAGGGGTTGGCGCTGGAGTGCAGGCGATTGATCGGCGAGAACACGCCGAGCTGCAACCAGCGGATCTGCATATCATCGCTCTTAAAGCCGAGCATATGACCGCCGATGTCGTGGCTCCACCAGCTATAGCCCGCATTGGACGCGTTGGCGGTGAAATAGGGCTGGAAGTCGAGCGAATCCCAGGTGACCACCGTATCGCCCGAGAAGCCGACAGGATAGCGATGGGCGCCGATGCCGCTGTAGCGCGAGAAGAACATCGGGCGCTTGCCGTTGCGGCTGATGTCGAGAATATGCAGGTGGTTGAGCAGCCACAGCGGGTTCATCACCTCGAGCGGCTGGGCCTTATGCTCGTCGTCGTGGATCCACCAGTAGTCACTGCCCTGCTGCCAGTCCATCCACCAGAAGTTGACACCGTCTTTTTCGTAGGGATGATGGAGAATGTCAAAATACTTCTCCATAAAGTCGGGGTTGAGAATATCGAACTTCACCATCTTGCGGGTGGCGGGATCGATGCCGCACGCCTTCGCCATCTCCTCATACTGCGTCTCGTGGCAACGCACGCCCTGCGCGGGGTGCAGGTTGAGGGCGGTCTTGAGGTTGTGGTCGTTTAAGTATTTAAGGAAATTCTTATAGTTCGGGAACAGCTCCCCGTTCCAGGTATAACCCGTCCAGCCGGTCATCAGGCGGGGGTCCTCATTCGGATCCTTATCCTCGTCGGGAATATAGGTGTGCCAGTCCATATCAACGACCGCGACTGAGAAGGGGATGTTCTCCCGCTCGAAGCGATCCATCAGACCGCAATACTCGTCCTGCGTATACGCCCAATAACGGCTCCACCAGTTGCCCAGCGCATAGTCGGGCAACAGGGGCGGCGCACCCGTCAGTCGATACAAATCGGCGACCGCGCCGCGATAGTCGTGGCCGTAGCCGAAGAAATAGGTGTCGATCTGGCCCGCCTTACGCACGGCAAACCAGCCGTCCTCGGTGAGCACCGCCTGCCCGTTATCCTCCATCACGGTATATCCGCAGCGCGCGCACACGCCGTCGTCCACCGCGACCGCACCGTCGGCATTATCCAGCGTCTGGAAGGTGCCGCCGAGCTGCTCGGGCTTCTCGCCGTAATGCCACACGGCGAGCGGCGCCGTCTTACGCGCAATAAACAGCGTGTCCGCCGCGAACACCGCACCCTCGGTATAGGTCAGAATAAGCGCACCTGTTTCAATGCGCAGAACGCCATCCTCCCGCGTGACGGTATACTCCACCGCAGGAAAATCGCGATAAAACACCGTCTGCGTTGCGCGGTCCTCAAACTGCCCGTCCGCATCCTGCTCCAAGCGGAACAGACGGTCGGTCAGCACCGTGATGCGGTAGTTGTCGCCGCGCACGACGTTGGCGTCTAAAGCCTTGCCGCGGGTCGGCCACAGAAAACGTTTTGTTGCCATAAAAACACCCATATCCCCCAATGTTGTCTAATTCCAGTATAGCCGCACACCATTAGAAAATCACGCCATATGCAGGGTGGTTGTAATCAATAGCTGCGGTTTTTGATAGTTTCTCCTCGTATACATCAGCACTGGCGCATCAGGCGGATGTAAAACTCCACCGCACGGCAGGCACAATCGAGGCGGATGCGCTCGTTGTTGCCGTGGATGGTGGCGCGCTCCTCGCCCGTCAGATCCATCGCGGAGAAGCGATAGACACGGTCGGAGATGCGCCCGTAATGGCGGGAATCCGATGCCTGCATCATCAGATACGGCGTCACGATGCAGCCGCGCCAGGTGGACGCCACCGCCGTGGCGACCTTATCCCACCCTGCGCAATCGGTGCGGGATATGCGGCTGGGATCCGTACCGTACAGAATATTGACCTGCACGTTCTCATCGGCGATGGTCTTCTCGATATACGCCTTGGCAGATGCCATCGTATCCATCGGGTTAAGACGAATATTGGACACCATCGTCGCCTTCGGCGGGATGACGTTCGTCGCCGAGCTACCCTGCATCTGGGTGAACGCCACGGTGGTGCGCAGCAGGGCGTTGAGCTCGCCGCCCGTTTTCTTGCACAGCAGATCCAGCACCGGACTGAACAGCCACAAATTCGCGAAGATCATCCGATACACAAAGCTCGAATGCCGCCCGAGGGTGTCGAACATCTTGGCAACGGGCGGGGTGATATGCACCTTAAAGGGGTTATCCAGCAGGCGGGCACAAGCGCGCGCGAGTGTGTCCACCGGCATCTTCGGCTTCGGCGCAGAGGCGTGACCGCCGCTCGAAAGGGCGGTGTATTCCACGTCCATAATGCCCTTCTCCGCGATGCCGATCATCCCGCAGGGGGCGCTCACGCCGGGGAAAACGTCCTCGACAACCGCGCCGCCCTCATCGACCACCAGCGCGGGGGTGATGCCCTGCGTCTCGAAATAATCGACGATGTGCACGGCGCCCGCGCCGTTGACCTCCTCGCCGCCCGAGAAAGCAAAATAGATATCCTGCTCGGGGACGAAGCCCTCACCGATGAGGTGCTCCGCCGCGGTCAGCACGCCGTTGAAGGTAACCTTGGTGTCCAGCGTGCCGCGTCCCCACAGCACGCCGTCCTCGATGATGCCCTCGAAGGGGGGCTTATCCCACATCTCCTCGTTGACGGGCACGACGTCGTAATGCGCCATCAGCACCGCGGGGTCGCCCGCGGCCTTACCTTTCCAATGAAACAGCAGACCGCGATCCGCCAACCGCTCGAACGAGCAGGTGGCAAACACGTTCGGGTAGAGCGTAGGAAGCAGGTCGATGAGCTTCTCAAACTCCGCGTCATCCTCGAGGGACACGTCCTTATAAGAGATCGTCCTGCACTGCACCAGACGGCGCAGGTTCTCCACCGCGCGGTCACGGTCGAAGGGCTCCTCCCCCTCCTGCACCGCCACGCCCGCCTTCGGGCGGAACGCCAGCGTGCGCAGGAGCACGACGGCCAGCAGCACGATCAGTGCCGCGGGGATAATCAGCAATAATTCCATTACAGCATCCCCTTCTTGTACATCACCCGCGCGACCGCGATGGTGAACAGCACGCCGACCGGCACCATAATGCCGACCGTGCCCGCGTTAAGCGCGGGAACAAAGATGAACAAAATCAGCATCAGGATGATGGGCGCGATGGCGAGCTTAACGTTCTTAGACACGAACACCACGCCCAGACCGCCGAACAGCGCGGGCAGAATCTGCGCGAATGCAGGCTCCAAAACGGGGGCTTCCAGAATCGGGGTCAGCGGCACGATGCAGATGACACCGACGATGATGATGAGGGTGGTCACGATGCTGGACACCGCAATGGCGATGGTCGAGATGACCTCGCCCTCCTCGTCGCTCGCCTTGACGCCCGCGCGCTCCATCGCGTCGATGGCGCAGGGAAGCTTTAAGTTCGAGATGTTACCGGTGATAAACGACAGATAGGTGCCGCCCGCACCGAGCATCGGTACGTAGGTGAAGATCTCGACGATACCCACCGCCCAATACATCGGCGCGGTGGCGACCAGGCCCTTGACCAGCGAGTTCCACTCGGGCACGGCGTTAAAGATCGCCATCAGCACGGCGGGAAACGCGAGCAGCAATATCGCGATCACGACGCCCCACGCGCGGCCGTCGCGGTGGACACTTTCCATATAGGTCAATTCATTTTTCTTCATTGTGTCCACCCCCTTAACCTAACCAATTCGTAAACGGAATGGCAAGCGCCATACCGCCCACAAGGCTCATCGGCAGTGCGTAATCGGTCAACCAGCGGATCTTCAGCTTGGTCGCGAGCAGACCGCACACCGCCATAATGAGCGCACTCGACACCATCACACAGACGGGGATGAGGCAGGACGTGTCGCCCTTAGTGACATCCAGCACGTCGCAAAACACAAAACCGAGGAAGGCGGAGATCATACCGAGGAACATCGCATTGTTGAAGATCTCGCCCCATTTTTTGTCCTTCATCCCCATCTTGGTCATCCCGTTCTGAATGCCCTTCGTCATAAAAGGAACCAGCACCAGACCTGCGGCAATGGAGAGGGTCATCACCCACACCACCGACAGGAAAACGGACGGATCGGTGATGACGGTACCGTCCGCAACGCCCGCCGCCTTGAGCACGTTCTGCGAGGCGACCATCTCGTAGCTCATCGAACCGATGACCGACAGACGCAGCCACGGCAGAGCGACGCCGAGGCTCTTGGACAGCGCGACCACGCTCACAAGGATCGAGATTGCGGGCGCGACGGTGAACACCGCCGACGAGGTGACGGTCTTTTTGACCGTCGCGGCGGAAATGCCGAGCGCTTTTGCGCGTTTCACCGCGCGCACAAGGAAGTATACCGACTGCGCAAGCACGACCGCGATGATCGCGCCGACCAGTATGTACAGGATCGGATGGTTGACACTGAATGACATAAATTTGACCTCCTGTTTATTCAATTTGTATGCAAATTCATCATACCATACTCCGCGCCAAAAAGCAACCAAAACTCACCTTGCCCGTATAGCAAAAACGGAGAGGCAACACGCCTCCCCGTTTACTTAAAATTTATGCTGTTTATATACCTTGCCCTCGAGGTCCTTCCACGTAAAGCCCTCGTCGGTGAGCACGAGATAGCTGTTCGGCGAGCCCTCCTTCGGGATGGACACCGAGCCGGGATTGACGTAGGTGTGGGTCGGGTATTCCTCGACCGCGGGCACGTGGGTGTGCCCGTGCAGCAGGATGTCCCCCGCCGCGAGCGGCGGCAGATTGGCGTTATTATGCACGTGGCCGTGGGTGGCGTAGATCAGCCGCCCGCCTGCATACAGCACCGCATAGTCCGCCAGTATCGGGAACGGCAGCACCATCTGATCGACGTCGCTGTCGCAGTTGCCGCGCACGCAGAGAATGTCATTCTTGTGCTCACTCAGCAGGGCAATGACCGCTTTGGGGTCATACTCGAGCGGCAGGTCGTTGCGCGGACCGTGGTAGAGAATATCCCCGAGCAGCACGAGCTTATCCGCCCCCTCGCGCTCGTACGCGGCGAGCAGGGCGCGGCAGAAATACGCCGAGCCGTGGATGTCGGATGCGATCATTAGTTTCATACGGTTTCCTCCGTTTTCGCGTTGGATCTCTTCAATTGGCGGAACACAACGAGCAGCAGCGGCACCAGCACCACCTCCGCCGCCAGCGCGGCGAGGAAGATGTTCTCATTCGGCAAAAACGAGGTCGTGCCGTCGTTGTTGACGATGGTGTCGGCGTTCGCCAGCACCGCCGCGCCGATCGCAGGGCCGATAACGCCGGGGATGAGCACCTGCGAGAAGATGCGCAGTCCTTGGAACATCCCCGCCTTGCCCGCGGGGGTGTAGTCGCGGATGACCGCGCCGAACACCGCCATCCCCGCAAGATACCCGCACATCATCAATAGCGAGCCGACAAACACCGGTATGGTCGTGCGGGTGAGGTACAGCACGACATATCCCGCCGCGAGCGATGCGATGCACACGATCACGGAAAAGGTAAAGCCGCGCTTGTCGTACACCTTGCCCCACAGCGCGGTGAACGCCGAGGCGACCACGATCGCGGGTGCCATAATGAACACGTAATCGGTCATTCCGAGGGATTTCTCATAATAAATGATGAGATACGGCATAAAGATCTGGATGGAGATGTTGAACACCGCGAACACCGCGAGGAAGAGATACAGCAGGGGGTTTTTCTTCACCGTCGAGGGGCGAAAACCGTAAAAGATATTGGCGAAATACCCGCTCTCCGTAGGCGTGAGCGGCGGCTCCTTGATAAGGAACAGCCCCAGCACGCCGATGACGATGACCACGCCGCCGATGATGGAGAAGATGAGCATCCAGCTGTCCGCCTGCGTGAGGTCGAAGAACATAAACCCGCCGAACACCACGAGGATGGCGACGAGCGGCATCATAGCGTTGATGCCCTCCGCGCTGCCGCGGTTGGTCGCGTCGGTGGAGTCGGTCAACCACGCATTAAATGCGGCGTCGTTGGCGGTCGAGCCGAAGAAGGTCATCACACAGTCGAGAATGATGGTCAGCGACACGCCGAGCGACGCCGCCGACACCGCCATCGGAAACAGCGTGCCGAGCACGTCCGCGCGCAGCAGAGTGAAGCTGAAGATAGACACGCCCCACAGAATGTAGCCGCCGCAGATGAACAGTTTTCGCTTGCCGATGCGGTCGGACAGCGCGCCCATAAACACCGTCGTGAGCGTCGCGGCGACCGCCGACGCCGCCACCATCGCGGAAATATCCGCCGCCGTCGCGCGGAACATATTGTAGATGAATACGTTAAAGTACATATTCTCCACCACCCACGCGACCTGCCCGATGAGGCTGAACAGCGTCAGCGCACACCAAAAGCGACCCGAAAGCTTTGATTTCATATACCCACCTCTTACCGTCGTTTTTCTATGAAAAAATCATAGCATATCCCCGCAAAAATTACAACCGCTTTCAAAAAATCGGGTGCAAAATCTTATTCTCCTGCTTTTACGAAAGTGGAAAACTTTTATCACATTTTGACAAAATATTATCAATTATTGACAGTTGTTCGTTTGTATTGTATAATATTCCCATCAACCGAACCGACAACGGCTCGTTGACAAAATCCCAGCATTTCAATTAAAGGAGGCTTGTATATGGAACACAGAAAAGATCTGCCGTTGCTGTTGCTCGATAACAGCAGTATGATGTCGGTACTCAACGAGGGCACGTTCAAGTGCTACAACATCACCCTCGCCGAGGCGAAGGTCATTCTCGACGCCTATGACGAGGATGAGATCCTGCGCTGCTTCAGCGATCAGGGCATCGAGACCGTGATGTTCGACTATCTCGACATCGCCCGCAAAAATCTCACCTATAAGCGCATCCGGAATATGCGTCCGGAGCAGACTGCGATCGTGTTCAAGCTGTATACGACGCCCTCTGAGACACAGCCGGTCATTCAGGCAGACGACGGCGTCGAGGCCAAGAAGATCCAGAACGTTTATGTGTACTGCCAGTGCATTACGCGCACGGAATAGGATAAGAGAAAAGGCCGCCCCTCACGGGCAATGTCATTAAGTTAGCGAGAGAAAATTGATTTTTC
>JAZSHK010000049.1:0-6688 GCA_045533185.1 Acutalibacteraceae bacterium
TTCACGAGGCGCTCATTAGCGCCGAGCGCGCGCCGCTTCACGAGTTTGACACGCCAAACGACCTGACGGTATACGAGGGCTGTATGCCCATCGAGGTGCTCGCCTCGCGCGGGACGGATGCCATCCGCTTCGGTCCGATGAAGCCCGTGGGTCTGCGCGACCCGCACACGGGACACCGCCCGTGGGCGGTGGTGCAGCTGCGCACCGAGAACGCCGAGGGGACGCTGTATAACCTCGTCGGGTTTCAGACCAATCTCAAATTCAGCGAACAAAAGCGGGTGTTCGGCATGATCCCCGCGCTGAAAAACGCGGAGTTTATGCGCTACGGCGTGATGCACCGCAACACCTTTCTCGACGCACCCCGTCTGCTGGACGGCACGTTTCGAATGAAAGAGAACCCCAACCTGTTCTTCGCCGGTCAGATGACCGGCGTGGAGGGGTATATGGAATCCGCCGCGTCGGGCATTCTCGCCGGCATCAACGCCGTGCGACAGGTGCGGGGCGAGGTGCCGCTCATCCTGCCGCGCGACACGATGATGGGCGCGCTGGCAGGACACGTTTGCGACGAAAACAAGCACTATCAGCCGATGGGGGCGAACTTCGGTATCCTGCCGCCCATCGAGCCGCATATCCGCGATAAAAAGAGCCGCTATGCCGCGCTGTCACAGCGCGCGCTCGCAAGCCTTGCGGCGGCAATCGGAAAGGATGAAGACAAAAATGACAATCATCGTTGATGCGTTCGGCGGCGACAACGCGCCGCTGGAAATTCTGAAAGGTGCCGCCGAGGCGGTTGCCGCCTACGGACACGACATTATCCTCACGGGCAACGAGGAGACCCTGCGTGCACTCGCACAGCAGGAGAACATCTCTCTCGACCGCATTGAGATCGTCCACTGCACCGACGTGATGACGATGGAGGATCATCCCAAGAGCATCCTGCGCGAGCATAAGGAAAGCTCGATGGCGGTGGCGCTGCGTCTGCTCGCCGAGGGCAAGGGTGATGCCCTTGTCAGCGCGGGCAGCACGGGGGCGCTGTTGATGGGGGCCACCTTTATTGTCAAGCGCATCAAGGGCATCTCCCGCCCCGCGCTCGCCCCTATTCTGCCGTCGGATCAGGGCCCCTTTATGCTCATCGACTGCGGCGCGAACGCCGATTGCCGTCCCGAGATGCTGTTGCAGTTCGCGCATATGGGCAGCATCTATATGTCGCATATGTTCACAGATAAGAAAAATCCCCGCGTGGGTCTTCTCAATGTCGGCACCGAGGACACCAAGGGTGGTGAATTACAGCACGCGACCTTCCCGCTTCTCAAAGAGAGCGGGCTCAACTTCATCGGCAACATCGAGGCGCGCGACGTGCCCGCGGGTGTGGCGGACGTCGTGGTCGCGGACGGCTTTAACGGCAATATCCTGCTCAAGACCCTCGAGGGCACGGTGGATATGCTGATGAAGAACCTCAAATCCGCGCTGATGAGCTCCTTGCGCACGAAGATCGGTGCGATGCTCGTGATGCCCGCAATGCGCGTCATTAAGAAGAAGCTGTCTGCGTCGGAGCACGGCGGCGCGGTGCTGCTGGGCGTTAACCGCCCCGTTGTCAAGGCGCACGGCAACGCCAACGCCAAGGCGATCGCCAGCGCGGTGCGCGTGGCGGCGGAATTTGCCGAGAGCGGCGTGGTCGAGGAGATCGCCGCCGTCAGCGGTAAATCAAGCGAGGACACCGCCGAATGAGAGTACTGGATATTCTGACCGCCCTGTTCTGCGAAAAATACGGGTGTGAGCTCGAGGACGTGGAAATGGCGGCTTCGCTCGACGAGCTCAACATCGCCCCTCACGAACGCGAGGATATGGCGATGATGCTCGGCGAGATGTACGGCATCGACATCGATGACGAGGAGCTTTACGGATTTGAAACAGTGGAGGATGTGGTCGGCTATATCGAGGACATCCTCAACGAACGGGAGGGAACAGCGTGATGGCACACGATCTCACACCCCTGATGCGGGAGATCGGGTATGAATTTCATAATATCCGTCTGCTGGAGCAGGCGCTGACCCACTCGTCGTATGCCAACGAAGGGAAAGGCGGTCGCGAGAGCTACGAGCGCCTCGAATTTCTCGGCGACTCGGTGCTTGGGTTTATCACTGCCCGCCATTTGTACGCCAACGACCGTTCTCCCGAAGGGGAGCTTACTAAGCTGCGCGCCGCCGTGGTGTGCGAGAAGGCGCTGTGCTCCTATTCGCAGGCGCTCGGCATCGGGCAGTATATGCGGCTCGGCCGCGGCGAGGCGCAGAACGGCGGCGCACAGCGTCCGTCTATCCTCGCGGATATGTACGAGGCGGTGCTCGCCGCGATCTATCTCGACGGCGGGATGGAGCCCGCAGAGAGGTTCGTGCTGCGCTTCATCATCCCCGAAGCGGACAGCCAGCGCCGCCGCCATTTCAAGGATTATAAGACCGCCCTGCAGGAGATCATCCAACAGAACCCCGGTGAACGGTTGGAGTATGTCCTGGTGGGCGCGTCGGGTCCCGACCATTGCAAGGTGTTCAAGGTGGAGGTGCACTTAAACTCCAACGTCATTGGTAAGGGCCGCGGACACAGCAAAAAAGAGGCGGAGCAGCAAGCCGCCCGCGAAGCGCTGAAACTGATGGGGTACGAATAAGCACCCTGTGCTACGTATGATCGCAGAAAGAAAAGGAAGTGACCTTTTTGTTACTTAAAGCATTGGAATTACACGGATTTAAGTCCTTTCCCGATAAAACGGTGCTGAATTTCAGCGACGGCATCACCGCCGTCGTCGGCCCCAACGGCAGTGGCAAGTCCAATATCAGCGACGCCATCCGCTGGGTGCTCGGTGAGCAGTCCAGCAAGAGCCTGCGCGGCTCCAAGATGGAGGACGTGATCTTTAACGGTACGGCACAGCGTCGCCCGATGGGCTACGCCGAGGTCGCGCTGGTCATCGATAACTCGACGCACATCCTCGAGTGCGACGCCGAGGAGGTGCGTGTGGCGCGCCGCTGCTACCGCTCGGGCGGCAGCGAATATCAGCTCAACGGCGCGACCGCGCGTCTTGAGGACATTCGCCTGCTGTTTATGAACACGGGTCTCGGCCGCGACGGCTATTCCATCATTGGGCAGGGGCGTATTGACGAGATCGTTACCTCTCGCTCGCAGAACCGCCGCGAGATCTTCGACGAGGCGGCGGGTATCGCCAAATACCGCTACAAAAAGGATAAGGCGGAGAACAGCCTGCGCAAAACGCAGGATAACCTTGACCGCCTGCACGACATCCTGCAGGAGCTGGAGGATCGCGTCGGCCCGCTGGAGCATCAGGCGGAAAAGGCGAAGAAATTCCTGCTGTTCGCGGGGGAGAAGAAGGAGCTTGAGATCGGTCTGTGGCTACGCACGATGAACGAGTCGCGCGGCATCCTGCGCGACCTCGACGCGAAGCTGACCAACGCCCGCCTGCAGTATGAAGCGGCGGGGGACAGCCTTGAGGACTTCGATCGGGAGATCGAGCAGATTGCTCTTGCGGCGCAGCAGCTCGAGGTGCAGATGGACGAGATCCGTCGCGCGGGCGCGGCGCTCGAGGAGCAGGCGGCGGTATGCGACAGTCAGGTCGCCGTTCTCAATAACGACATCTTCCACAACAACGAGAATATCGCGCGTATTCGCGGCGAGATCGAGTCGGCTGATGAGGGCGATGCCACTATTGAGCAGACCATCGCCGCGCGGCTCGCGGATATTGCGGCACAGCAGGAGACCATCCGTCAGGCGGATGAGGAGCGGCTCGCCCTCACCGATGAGATGGAGCAGCTCGCCCGCAGCAGCGACGAGGCGTCGGGCAAGCTCGACGAGATGCAGAAGGCGGCCGCGGACATCGCGCTGCAGTTGTCCGAAACGCGCGTCAAGAGTGTCACCAATGAGTCGTCCTTGCAGGAGATCACCCTGCGTCTGTCCCAGCTCACCGCAAGCACCGTCCTGCGTAAAGAGCAGGCGGACGCCGCCGAGGCGGAGTTAGCGGATGCCGAGAGCGCATATAAGACGTGCAGTGAGAAAGCGGAGAGCCTGCAGAACACGCTGTCCGGCTACGAGGTGCGTTATCAGACGCGCTCGGCGAAGCTCGCCACCGCCAAGGAAGCGCTGGATAAGCAGGCGCTCGACGTCGAGGAGCGTCAGCGCCGTATTCGGATGCTCGAAGAGATGGAACGCAGTATGGACGGCTTCCAGCAGAGCGTCAAGACGGTCATTAAGCAGGGGGAGCGCGGCGAGCTGCAGGGCATTCTCGGCCCTGTGTCTCGGTTGTTTACCGCCAAGGCGGCGCACGCGCTCGCCATCGAGACCGCGCTCGGTGCGGCGGCGCAGAACCTCGTGTGCCAGCGCGAGGCGGACGCGAAGCGCGCTATCGCGTATCTGAAAGAAACGAAGGGCGGTCGCGCGACCTTCCTACCGCTGGATAACACGAACGGCAAGCGGCTGGACAATGTTCCCGAGGATGACCTCGGCTTTGTCGGGCTTGCGTGCGACCTTGTCACCTACGATAAAAAGTTTGACGGCGTGGCGCGTTCGCTGCTCGGGCGCACCGTCATCGCCGAGGACCTTGACTACGCGACCGCGATGGCGAAGCGTCACGGCTACAAATTCCGCATCGTCACGCTGGACGGTCAGGTGGTCAACGCGGGCGGCTCGCTGACGGGCGGCTCGAGCATCAAGGGCGCGGGGCTGATGTCCCGCCGTGCCGAGATCGACCGCCTGCGTCAAGACGTGACCGCCAAGATGCAGGCGCTGGAAACGGCGCGTGAGCAGTTCCGCCAGCTGCAGCAGGATGTGGCGGCGGTGGAAGCCCAGCTTAGCGGTGCACGCGGGGAATTGACCACCGCACAAGAGGACAAAATACGCTTAGAGGGCGAGGTGCGCCGTCTGCAGGAGCAGGCACAGCAGAATCGTCTCGCCGCCGCAGAGGCCGCGCGCGAGATCGAGACGCTCGGCGAGCGCGCGAACGCCTGCCGTGAGGGCATTGAGCTGGCGGCGCAGGAGACCGAAACGCTTACCGAAAAGCAGCAGGGCATCGAGCGGGAGCTCGAGCTCATCAGCGGCGGCCGTCAGCAGCTCGCGCAGCAGCGCGAGGAGCTGTCCGATCGCATCGCACAGCGCAAGCTCGCGGTGTTCAGTGCCGAGAAGGAGATCGAGTCCATTCAGCAGATGATCGGCGAATTGCGCACCCGTCAGCAGGATTCGGCGGGGCATAAGCTGCTGCTCACCCAGCAGATCGCTGCTTTCGAGCAGGCAAACACCGAAACGCAGGAGAAAATCGCGTCGGTGCAGGCGCAGGCCGAGGGCCTGCGCGCGCAGGCGGCCGCCTCGGGCGATCAGATCGCCGCGCTGGTGGCGCAGCGTGCCGAGGGTGAGGCGCGGCAGACTAGGCTGCGTCTCGAGTCCCGTGAAAAGACCGATGAGCGCGAGCGGATGGGTCAGGAAGTGGTCCGTCTGGAGGAAAAGAGCGCCGGCATCAAGAAAGAGGTCGACGACCTCTCCCGCCGTCTGTATGAGGAATACGAGCTCACCCGCCTCGAGGCGGAGGCGGGGGCAAAGCCCATCGACAACGTCACCGAGGCCAATCGCCGCGTGACCGAGCTCAAGAATAAGATCCGTGCCCTCGGCAGTGTCAATGTCGACGCCATCGAGGAGTTTAAGGAAGTCAACGAGCGTTATCAGTTCCTCAAGGTGCAGATCGCAGACGTGGAGAACACCAAGGAGGAACTGCTTAAGCAGATCAACGACCTCACCCTGCAGATGCGCGAGGTGTTCGTCGAGCGCTTTAAGCAGATCAACGAGCAGTACGGCATCGTGTTCGCCGAGCTGTTCGGCGGCGGTAAGGGCGAATTGCGCTTGAGCGATCCCGACGACATTCTCGGCTCGGGCATCGATATGTTCATTCAGCCGCCCGGAAAGGTTATTCTGAACTTGGAAGCGCTTTCAGGCGGCGAAAAGGCGCTCGCGGCGACAGCACTGCTGTTCGCCATTCTCAAGGTCACGCCCTCGCCGTTCTGCGTGCTCGACGAGGTCGAGGCGGCGCTCGACGACGTCAACGTCGACCGCTACGCCAACTATCTGCGTCGGATGTGCGATCGCTCGCAGTTTATCGCGATCACCCACCGCCGCGGCACGATGGAAGAGGCGGATACCCTCTACGGTGTTACGATGCAGGAGCGCGGCGTATCCAAGCTGTTGGAGCTGCGCGCGAGCGAGGTTGAGCAGAAGCTCGGTTTGAAACTCGAAGGTAAACAGAAATAAGGAGGCACCCTATGGGGCTGTTCAGCAAGATCGGTCAAGGGCTCAAAAAGACCCGTGACGCGATGATGAACTCGATGAACTCGATGCTGCGTGGATTTACCCGCATCGACGCGGAGTTGTTCGAGGAGTTGGAAGAAATTCTGGTGATGGGGGATGTCGGCACCGCCACCGCCTCGCGCATCTGCGAGCAGCTGCGCCAGACGGTTAAGGAGCGCGGCATCACCGACCCGATGGCGATCCGCGAGCTGTTGCAGGAAACGGTTGCGGCGATGCTCGAGGGCGGGCAGGAGCTGACGCTCGGCACCAAGCCCTCGGTCATTCTCGTCATCGGTGTCAACGGTGTCGGTAAGACGACCTCAATCGGTAAGATCTCCAATCAGCTCCGCAAACAGGGCAA
>JAZSHK010000105.1:0-4968 GCA_045533185.1 Acutalibacteraceae bacterium
CAATATGGGTGTCGGTATGAGCATCGTGGTCGCGAAGGAGGATGTTGACACCGCGCTCGCCATCCTGCGCGAGAACGGCGACGATGCCTACGTCATCGGCGAGATCATCGCGTCCGAGAATCCCATCATCATCGAATAAAAGAGGACAGATAAATGGAGCAGAAGAAAGCAAGGGTCGCCGTGCTGGTTTCGGGCGGCGGCACTAACCTGCAGGCGCCCATCGACGCGCAAGCCTCGGGTGTCATCCACAGCGGCGAGATCTGCCTCGTCATCGCCAACAACGCAAATGCCTACGCGCTCACCCGCGCGGCGAACGCGGGTATTCCCTCGGCGGTCATTCTCAAGAAGGAATGCGGCAGTCAGCAGGCGTTCGAGCAGGCGATCATCGATGCGCTCGAGGAGAGCGGCATTGATCTGATCGTGCTCGCAGGCTTTATGAGCATCCTGAGTGAGAATTTCACTCGTCGTTACGATCGCCGCATTCTTAACGTGCATCCGTCGCTCATCCCGTCCTTCTGCGGGCAGGGCTTCTACGGCCTGCACGTGCACGAGGCGGCGCTCGCGAAGGGCGTTAAGGTGACGGGTGCGACGGTGCATTTCGTCAACGAGATCCCCGACGGCGGCGAAATTATCCTGCAAAAGGCGGTCGAGGTGCTGGAGGGGGATACCCCCGAAATTCTGCAAAAGCGCGTGATGGAGCAGGCGGAATGGAAGCTGCTCCCCGCCGCAGTCGAGATGGTCTCGGCAGAGCTGATAAAATAAAAGATAAATGAGGGTGAATGATATGAAGATCTCTACCATCGAACAAGAACTGAATTCTCTTGCCTACCACGGCAGAGGTATTATCATCGGCAAATCCGCTGACGGTAAGAAGGCGGTTACCGCGTATTTTATTATGGGTCGCAGTGTCAACAGCCGCAACCGCGTGTTCGTCGCTGAGGGCGATGCAATGCGCACCAAGGCGTTTGACGAGTCCAAGATGGTGGATCCCCATCTCATCATCTACTATCCCGTGCGGGTGCTCGGCAACAAGACCATCGTCACCAACGGCGATCAGACCGACACCATCTACGAGCTGATGGATAAGCAGATGACCTTCGAGCAGGCTCTGCGCACCCGTGAGTTCGAGGACGACAAGCCGAACTTCACCCCCCGTATTTCGGGCATCATCCGTCGCGAGAACGACGGGATGCATTTTGCCATGTCCATTCTTAAGAGCGCCGAGGGGGATGACTCCTCCTGCGAGCGTTTCACCTATGCGTATTCCAACCCCATCGCGGGTCGTGCGAAGTTCATCCACACCTACAACGGCGACGGCGATCCGCTGCCGTCCTTTGAGGGCGAGCCCAAGACGCTCGAACTGCCCAATGTTGATATTGATGAACTGACCGACCTTATTTGGAACAACCTTAATGAAGATAACAAGGTGTCGCTGTTTGTGCGGACCATCGACATCGCCACGGGCGAGACTGAGACCCGCATTGTCAACAAAAACCAGTAAGGAGTGACCGAGATGAAAGAATTTGAACTGAAATACGGCTGCAACCCCAATCAGAAGCCGTCTAAGATCTTTATGAACGACGGCAGTGACCTGCCCATCGAGATCCTCAACGGTCGCCCCGGATACATCAATTTCCTCGATGCGTTCAATAGCTGGCAGCTTGTCAAGGAGCTCAAAGAGGCTCTTGGCCTGCCCGCGGTGACGTCCTTTAAGCACGTCAGCCCGACCTCGGCGGCAGTGGGCGTGCCGCTGTCCGACACGCTCAAAAAGGCGTGCTTCGTCGACGACATCGAGGGGCTCGACGAGTCCCCGCTCGCCTGCGCCTATGCGCGTGCGCGCGGTACTGACCGTATGTGCTCCTTCGGCGACTGGGTCGCGCTGTCCGACGTGTGCGACGTGACCACCGCCTTGATGATCAAGCGCGAGGTCTCCGACGGCGTCATCGCCCCCGGCTATGAGCCCGAGGCGCTCGAGATCCTCAAGTCCAAGCGCAAAGGCTCCTACAACATCGTCAAGATCGACCCCGATTACGTGCCGGAGGAGATCGAGCGCAAGCAGGTGTTCGGCATCACCTTTGAGCAGGGGCGCAACAACTTTGAAATTAACCGTGAGCTGCTTTCCAATGTTGTCACCGATAACAAGGAGCTGCCCGAGAGTGCGGTGCGCGATCTCATCATCGCGCTCATCACGCTGAAATACACCCAGTCCAATTCCGTGTGCTACGCGGTGGACGGTCAGGCAATCGGCGTCGGCGCGGGACAGCAGTCGCGTATCCACTGCACCCGTCTGGCGGGCACCAAGGCGGACACCTGGTTCCTGCGTCAGCATGAGAAGGTGCTGAACCTGCCCTTTAAGGACACCCTCGGCCGTCCCGACCGCGACAACGTCATTGATGGCTACATTAACCAGAATGAAGAGGATGTTTGCGCCGACGGCAACTGGCAGAAATACTTTACCGAGCAGCCTGCGCCCTTCACCGCCGCCGAGCAGCGTGCGTATCTCGACTCCATCGACGGTGTGTCGCTCGGCAGTGACGCATTCTTCCCGTTCAGCGATAACATCGAGCGTGCCAAGAAGAGCGGTGTCAAGTACATCGCCGAGCCGGGTGGCTCCATCCGCGACGACGCGGTCATTGAGTGCTGCAACAAATACGGGATGGCGATGGCGTTCACCGGTATGCGCCTGTTCCATCACTAATAAGGAGACTAATAATGAACTTTTTTGATGAACTGAAAAATTACGATCCCGCCGTGGCGGATGCCTGCAACCTTGAACTCGAGCGTCAGCAGCACAACATCGAGCTGATCGCCTCCGAGAACATCGTCTCCAAGGCAGTGCTGCTTGCCGCGGGCGGTGTGCTGACCAACAAATACGCCGAGGGCTACCCGGGCAAGCGCTACTATGGCGGCTGCCAGTGTGTCGACATCGTCGAGGACATCGCCCGCGAGCGCGCGAAGGCGCTGTTCGGCGCGGAGCACGCGAACGTCCAGCCCCACAGCGGCGCGAACGCCAACCTTGCGGTATTCTTCGCACTGCTCAATCCCGGCGACACCGTGATGGGGATGAACCTCCAGCAGGGCGGTCACCTGTCCCACGGCTCGCCCGTCAACATTTCGGGTAAGTATTTTAATATTGTTCCCTACGGTGTCAACGACGAGACCGAGATGATCGACTACGACGAGATGCGTAAGATCGCGCTCGAGTGCAAGCCGAAGCTTATCGTCGTGGGTGCCAGTGCCTATTCCCGCACCATCGATTTCGCCCGTTGCCGTGAGATCGCCGATGAGGTCGGTGCCAATCTGATGGTGGAGATGGCGCACATTGAGGGTCTGGTTGCCGCGGGCGTGCATCCCTCGCCCGTGCCGTACGCCGACGTGGTCACCACCACCACCCACAAGACCCTGCGCGGTCCGCGCGGCGGCATGATTCTCTGCCGTGAGGCGCTCGCCAAGCAGATCGACAAGGCGGTGTTCCCCGGCACGCAGGGCGGCCCGCTGATGCACATCATCGCCGCCAAGGCGGTGGCGCTGGGTGAAGCGCTGACCGAGGAATTCAAAGAGTATCAGCAGCAGGTGGCGAAGAACGCCGCCGCGCTGTGCGAGGCGCTCAAAGAGCAGGGCATCCGCATCGTGTCGAACGGCACGGACAACCACTTGATGCTGCTCGATCTGCGCGATACGGGGCTGACGGGCAAGGAGCTCGAGCACTATCTCGACGAGGTGCACATCACCGCGAACAAGAACACTATTCCGAACGATCCCCAGAGCCCGTTCGTCACCAGCGGCGTGCGCATCGGCACCCCCGCCGTGACCACCCGCGGCTTTAAGGAGCCGGAGATGAAGCTCATCGCCGGATGGATCAAGGATATCATCACCGATTTCGAGGGCAACAAGGAGCGGGTGTCTGCCGAGGTGCAGGCGCTGTGCGCGAAGTTCCCGATCTACGGTTAATTAAAATATCATCCCCATACAGGAGGACGGTTTATGAAGGTACTGGTTGTCGGCGGTGGCGGGCGTGAGCACGCCATCATCAAGAAGATCAAAGAAAATCCGCAGGTCGAGCAGATCTTCGCGCTCCCGGGTAACGGCGGCATCGCGCAGGACGCGACCTGTGTTGCCATCGGTGCGAAGGAGATCGATAAGATCGTCGCATTCGCCGTGGACAACGGCATCGACTACGCCGTCGTTGCGCCCGACGATCCGCTGGTGCTCGGCTGTGTCGACGCGCTCGAGGAGAAGGGGATCCCCTGCTTCGGCCCGCGCGCCAATGCCGCCATCATCGAGGGCAGTAAGGTGTTCTCCAAGAACCTGATGAAGAAATACGGCATCCCGACAGCCGCCTATGAGGTGTTCGACGACTGCGATAAGGCGCTTGCCTATCTCGACACCGCACCTATCCCGACGGTCATCAAGGCGGACGGGCTCGCACTCGGTAAGGGTGTCATCATCGCGATGACCCGCGAGGAAGCGAAGGCGGCAGTCGTCTCGATGATGCAGGACAAGCAGTTCGGTGCGAGCGGCGACCACGTCGTCGTCGAGGAGTTCCTCACCGGTCCCGAGGTATCGGTGCTCTCCTTCACCGACGGCAAGGTCGTCATCCCGATGGTGTCCTCGATGGATCACAAGCGGGCGGGGGACAACGACACGGGGCTCAATACCGGCGGTATGGGCACCGTCGCTCCGAATCCCTACTACACCGCGGATATTGCCGAGGAATGTATGAAGACCATCTTCCTGCCGACCATCGAGGCAATGAACGCCGAGGGCAGAACCTTCAAGGGCTGTCTGTACTTCGGCCTGATGCTTACGCCGAACGGCCCGAAGGTCATCGAATACAACTGCCGTTTCGGCGACCCCGAGACGCAGGTGGTGCTGCCGCTGCTCGAGAGCGATCTGCCCACCGTGATGCAGGCGACCACCAACGGCACTCTCGCCGAAATCCCCGTTAAATTCCGCGACGGCAGTGCC
>JAZSHK010000132.1:0-4878 GCA_045533185.1 Acutalibacteraceae bacterium
GCGGCACCGGTGGAGTTGGGAACGATGTTCTGCGCACCGGCGCGAGCGCGGCGCAGGTCGCCCTTGCGGTGGGGGCCGTCAAGGATCATCTGATCACCGGTGTAAGCGTGCACGGTGGTCATGATACCGCTCTCGATCGGAGGATAGTCGTTGAGCGCCTTGGCCATGGGAGCCAAGCAGTTGGTGGTGCAGGAAGCAGCGGAGATGATGGTATCCTCCGCGGTCAGGGCCTTCTCGTTAACCGAGTAGACGATGGTCTTCAGATCCTTGCCCGCAGGAGCAGAGATGACGACCTTCTTCGCGCCGGCGTCGATGTGCGCCTGGCTCTTCTCCTTGGAGCAGTAGAAACCGGTGCACTCGAGGACAACGTCCACACCGATCTCGCCCCAGGGCAGATCCGCCGCGTTCTTCTCGGCATAGATCTTCAGGACCTTGCCGTCCACGGTGATGGTGCCCGCCTCGTCGTCCGCGACGACGGTGTGACCGTCATAGCGACCCTGAGCGGTGTCGTACTTGAGCAGGTGAGCCAGCATGCTGGGCTTGGTCAGGTCGTTGATCGCGACCAGCTCGTAGCCCACAGCGCCGAACATCTGACGGAACGCCAGACGGCCAATACGGCCGAAACCATTGATTGCAACTTTAACTGCCATAACAAATTACCTCCATTTATTTTGGTCTTTTCCTATTTTAACCTAAATCTTTGCGAAATGCAAGGTGTTTGTTTAATTTTTAACCCATTTTTGCCGATTTCGGCTGTTTGCCCAAAGTCGTCGGCAATTTGCCGGAAACAGTGTTCATTATAAATAAAAGGAGCTTATCCTATGCAAAAGAAACCCATCCCCGCGCCCATCGGCGAGGGGACACAGCGCGAGCGGCTCGCGGCGTTTTTCCTCGCCGCGCCGCCCTACGACGAACAGACCCCCGAACAGCGTGCCGAATACTGCCGCAAGCTCACCGAGCTCGGGCGGGTAGAGGTCCGCGAGATACTGGATGCAGCGGGCAGCAGTCGCCCGCTCGTGTGGGGCAACCCCGTGCCGCACCTGCAAAATCTGCTCACCGCCGCCCAACGGCTCGCCGCGGGGCTGGGATTTCCCGTGCTGCTCTTTCCCGCCAAGGAGACGGTCATCCGCTTTCACGCGATGCTGCACCCGCGTCTGCTCAGCCTGGCGACGGTGGGGCTGTTGCGCGCCGCCTGCGTCGCCGCGCCGAAGCAGCCCGTGTGGGTGCGTCTGCGTGAGCAGGACTCCTGCCTGACGGTCGCGGTGACGGCAAATGCCCCCTTTGACGACGCCGAGGCGATCGCGGTGGCAAAAGAATGTGCCAGACTGCACGGCGGCAGTCTGGCACAATGCGAGAATACGATCGGATTTTCCTGCGGCCGGATGAGCGCACCGCCCCCCGACGCCCACCATTATCAATGCTCGACGGCGCAGGAGCTTCTGCACGATACCTTATCCCCCGTGTGGACGGGCTTTTACGGGCGGTTATATTCCGAAGCCTCGTTTTCCTCCAGCACGAACAGCGAGTCGAGCGAGGAATCGTAAGCGGCGTCGTCCTCCTCCAGCATCTCCTCCTGCTCCCGCAACGTAGGCGGAGCCTCGCGGTAGCCGCGCCATAGCGACCAGCCGAAGGCAAGCGCCAGCACGCCGATGCCGAAATCCGCAACGCCGGCAAGCTCGCTCGCCAGATAGGCCTCCGCGCCACCCGTGAAATACAGCAGCACGCGGGTGAGCGGCCCCGACAGCGCGAACATCGCCGCCGCCATCGCCCAGAACAGCATCCCGCCCGTCGTCGTCTTGCCGACGCCGGACACGAAGCGCGCGAGCTTGAACAGGAACAGCAGCTCAAAGATCACCATCAGGAAGTCGTAGAACTTCTCCGACCAGCCGACGGTGCTCGCATAAGACATCTCATACCACGCGAGGCGGAACCACACCCACATCACGGGGGCGAGTGCGCCGAACGCGCTCATCCCGCGGCGGGTGCCGCCCTCGGCAACGGTCTGCAGGCCCCAGCGCACCAGCGCCACCGCGCCGAGCACGCCGAATACCAAAAAGCCGAACAGCACGAGCTGCGTGAGGGTGGTCATCTGCACCTGACCGGGCGGCGGTAAGATCTTGCCGAAGGCATAGCGAAAACCGTCAACCAGTGCGGACACACCGAGCAAGCCGCCCGCCACAACGGCGGCCAGCCCCGTCGGCAGGGCGCGCGAGGCGGGCACGTCCACACGGTCGCGCGCGGTGCCGAAAGAAAAGACCGCCATCGCCGCCAGCACCACCGCAATAAACACCATCGCGGGAACGTTGGTCGCGAAGCGACCGGTATCGGCATCTCGCAGCAGCGGCATCAGTGCCACGCGCGCGGTCAGCAGCAGCACCGCACCGCCCGTGCCGACCGCCGCGACAGCCAACGGTGCCCACGGCCATACGGGAAATGGATTTTTCTTCATATCGTCCTTCCGCCTTTCGGGGGGTATTTTCTTCATCTTGTCCGCATATACATCCAATGTGGACAACCGAACAATATATATACTAATATAATCGTTTTTGCCGCCAAAGTCAAGGCAAAGAAAGGACAAATCGATGAAAGGCTATGCCGTTTTTCTGTGCTGCGTCGCGTGTCTGCTGATGTTGCTGCCGCTGCCCGCGTTGCCAAAGGCTCCGCCTGCCGACGAGCCGCCCCTCTCCGCACCGACCGAGAGCGAGCCGCCCGTCGACACCCCGCAGACCGATGAGCCGACGTTTAAGGTGCTCACCGACGGCAAAGTGACGGAGCTCACCTGCCGCGAGTTCCTCATCCGCACGCTGGCGTATGAGATGTCCCCGACCTTCCACCCCGAGGCGCTCAAGGCGCAAGCGGTGGCGGCGTATACATACCACGGGCGGCGCAAGAACGCGCAGACCGTCAATCCCGACCCCGCGCTGTGCGGCGCGCATTTTCTCGCCCCCGACAGCACCTTCCCGCAGGAATACACCGCCGACAAGCTGCGCGAGCGGTGGGGAGATAAGTTTGAAGAATATTACGCCAATCTCTGCGATGCAGTGGACGCGGTCACGGGTAAGGTCATCACCTACGACGGGCAATGGATCGACGCCTGCTATTTCGCGATGAGCAACGGCACCACCGAGGACGCCAAAACGGTGTGGGGCAGCGACGTCCCCTATCTGCGCTCGGTCGCCAGCCCCGACGATAAGGACGCGGCAAAATACGAAACGGTCGTCACCCTCACCGCCGAGCAGATGAAGGCCGCGCTCACCACCGCCGATGCGGTGCTCACGCTCGGTGAGGACCCCGCCGCGTGGTTCGGCGAGCCGACGCTGTCGGCGGCAGGGACGGTGGCGAGCATCCCCGTCGGCGGCAAGACGCTCGCGGGCACAGCGGTGCGCAGTGCGCTCGACCTGCGCTCCGCGACCTTTACCGTTAAGTACGCCGACGGCTGCTTCACCCTCACGGTGCGCGGCTACGGGCACGGCGTGGGGTTAAGTCAGGTCGGCGCGAACGCCCTCGCCAAGAAAGGGTATACGTGGCAGCAGATCCTGCAGCATTATTACACGGGGGTCAGCATCGAGTAGCGCTTTATCGGGACGGGAGGCCCGTCCCCTGCGGTGATTCGTGCAAAGCCCGAAAGCGGGCGGATGTGGGCATCCGCCCCTACAAACGCAATCTCGGTCTATGCGCAGGGGCGACCATCGCTCGCCCGTCGAAGGCCGTATGAACGAAAAACGGTTGATTTTTTACGGCGGATATTGTACAATAATAAGGATGTTTATGAAAAGGACGGCGTTACTCTATGGGACAGGCTCTGCACCGCGGCTATCGCCCGCAATCGAATAAGAAAAAGGGGACCATCGCCATCGTGGCAACGGTGCTCGCGGTCGCGCTGGCGGTCGGCATCGTGGCGATCACCCTCGGGCGACACGCGGGCGGCGATACCTCTTCGACGCCGACGAGCGAGACCGCTCCGACCGCCGGCAAGACGCTGCCTAAAAGCTTTATCGACCGCAACACCGTCTCGCCCTACGTTATCCTCAGTGACGTCACGAGCGGCCGCGTGCTGTATTCCAAAAACGCCGACGCGAAATGCTATCCCGCCAGCCTGACCAAGCTGATGACCGCCATCGTCGCGGTGGAGAACGCTCAGCCCGACGCCATCTTCACCATCGGAGATGAGATCTATATGATCGACCCGCAGTCCAGCCGCGCGTATCTCACCGTCGGCACCCGCCTGACGCTGGAGAACCTGCTGCAGGCGCTGCTGTTGCCCTCGGGCAACGACGCGGCGTACGCCATCGCCGTGCAGGTCGGGCGCCTCATCGAGGGGGACGACGCGCTGGATAAAAACGCCGCAGTCACCGCCTTCTGCAAGAAGATGAACGAGAAGGCCGCCGCGCTCGGCTGCACCGGCACCCACTTCTCCAACCCCGACGGCATCGATGCCGACGACCACTACACCACCGCCGCGGATATGCTCAAGATTGCCGCCTGCGCGCTGCAAAACGACACCGTCGCCGCCGTGGTGGCGTCCCCGTCGGTAACCACCACGCTACTCTCAGGGCAGACGGTCAACTGGAAAAACTCCAATCGCCTTATTCAGGAAAACAACGCCTATTCCTACGCGGGCGCAACAGGACTCAAGACCGGCTCGACCGATAAGGCGGGCTATTGTCTCGCCGCCTCGGCACAGCGCGAGGGCAAGACTTGTATCGCCATCGTGATGGGCGCAAAGACCGAGAGCGGACGCTGGGAGGACGCCGGCGGTCTGCTGGACATCAGTTTCCAATAAACGCAAAAATACCGTGGCCGCCGGCCAGGCTATTTTTTATGCATCATTTTACCAGTTCCGCAATGCGGCGGTTGATCCGCTCGCGGGTGGAGAGG
>JAZSHK010000106.1:0-4707 GCA_045533185.1 Acutalibacteraceae bacterium
ATTACATTCAAGGAGTTTCTGCCGAGACAAGCAGATCCACACCGGCGGCACCGTCTTCGTAAACCGCCCACACATTGCCGTTGCTCGGGACGGAAAAAGTCGGATCGTAGCCATGTCGTTCTGTGAGGCAAGGAGTTGGCACAATAATTTGTCTTCCTAAGACCGCTTGGCCTCCGACTTATTACATTCAAGGAGTTTCTGCCGAGACAAGCAGATCCACACCGGCGGCACCGTCTTCGTAAACCGCCCACACATTGCCGTTGCTCGGGACGGAAACGCGCGCCTTCACGGTCTGAAGACCCGCCGCTGCCTGCGGCATCGCGGCAGACAGGCGGATATGAGACGCTTTAATGCTGTTGAGCGAACGTGCAGGTCCGCACAGAGTGACCGTGACCTTTGTTTGCTTCGCTGACACCTTGTAGCCCTCGGGCAACTCGTTCGCAGTGAAATTGCTCTCATTCAGCGACACCTCGAAGGTGCGCGTCGTAACGCCGCTCAGATTCACCTTCAGCGTCAGCTTTTCTTCCCCGTTCACGGGACGTATCGCCTCGCTTGCCTCAAGGGAGATCGTCTGCGTTAAGCCGTCCTGCTTAAGATGATCAAAGTCGACCGTCAGCTTCTGCTGCACCGAGGCAATATAATCGTCGATCTCGGACGGCACGCCCCAAAGCTCCAGCTTAGTGGGAGACACCGTCACGATATTGCGGTTGTTGGCATACGCCGCGGGTACGTTCAGTACCGTGGGCGACAGCTCCGTCTCGCGATAGACCAGTACGGGTACCGTCACACTGACCATCCCGTCCTCCGCCTTGGCAAAGGTGATGGAATCGATCGTCTTACCGTTCGCATCACGGACCTCAAGCGCCGCCGTGTACACCGTCGATTCGCTGATCGCTGCCTCATCTGCGATAATAGCTACGACCTTGTCGATGCGGTTGATGTCGGAGCGCGGGCCGGACAGCGCGATCTGCCCGTCGGTAAGCACGTTGTTGCCGATGACAGGCGTACCGATCTGATAAGCCTCCTTATCCGTCACGGTCAGCTTCGACATCTCTACTGTCACGGGGAAGAATGCCTCGCGCCACACATCACACGAGATCGTGACCGTGTCGTTGTGCCCGTCGGGACCGACAACGCTCTGAATGGTGTAATCGCCGTTCGAAGTAGCGCGCAAAGGCAGCGTGTAGGTGCCTTCTTTAATCACATTACCGGTATCTGCGGTGACGGTGATGTCTGCCGCGGACAGACGGCTGACGACCGAGCGAAGCCCGCGCACCTTGACGGTGGCCGTGGCGTTCGCGCCCTCGGTGATCTGCAGATTCAGCGTCTCGCCGGCATAATCGTTGAGCGTCACCGAGATCGGCACGCCGGAAATGACCTGCTCCTGCGTATTGCTCGGTCCGAAGACGATCAGCGCCCAAACAAGGATCGCCAACAACAGAGATACCAGCATCATCAGCTTATCGTTATGCAGCAGGCGGCTCAAGGAAATTTTCCGTTTCATTCCTGACTCCCCTTTCTGCGACGCCACGTCGGGACCTTTCTCTCCTGCTCTGTCCACAAAATGCGTTCAGCCAGCGTCTTGGCGAGAGTCTCTTTGGTGAAATTGCGCGTCAGCTCGCCGCTGTCGGCAAGCGAGATCGTCCCCGTCTCCTCCGAAACGATGACGACAAGCGCATCGGAGTTTTCGCTCATACCGACGCCCGCGCGATGACGGGTACCGAGCTCGCGGTTGATCTGCAGATTATCCGTCAACGGGAGAATACAGCCCGCGGCATAGATCTTACCCTCACGAATGATCATCGCGCCGTCATGCAGGGGCGCCTTGTTATAGAATATGTTGGCCATCAACTCACCCGAGGGCTCTGCCTCAATGAGGGTGCCCGAGTGGACGATCTCACCAAGGCGGGTCGTCCGCTCAATGACGATGAGCGCGCCCATCTTCTGCTTTTGCAGGATCTCCACCGCCGACGCGGTCGCGTCGATCGCCTTCTCCCACTGCTCGACCTGCGCGGAATTCTCCACCGAGGAGAACCCACCGAAAATGCGCATAATGCCCTTACGGGAATGGCCGGCCTGCTCCAATGCGCGACGGATCTCCGGCTGGAAGATCACCACCAACACGAGCAAGCCGTTGTCGAAGATCGCCTTGAGCAGATAGCCGACCGTCGTCAGATCCAGCAGATACGCCGCCAGATACATCACACCCAGCAGCAAAATGCCCTTCATCAGCTGCTCGGCGCGGGAATCCCGCACCAAACGGATGATAAAATAGATCATCACCGCGACCAGCAGGATATCCAACGTATCAAGCAGCCATCGGTAGGATGTCAAAAACATCACAATATCATTCCATGCATTTGCAAAGAACTCTCCCATTGCCGTCTCCTTCCGCGGAAAGCTCCGCGTCATTTCTATCGTTCAGTCTCGCAAAAACGCGAAAACCCACTTTGCATATAAGTATTATAACATATTTTTCTCTCTGTGCAATGTTTTTTGCGCAATTTGATGAAAAAGTTTACAAATTGTTTCCGCTTCCTGACGCGTAGAAAACGCCGACGGCGCCAAACGCACCGTTCCGCGGGGTAACGTACCGAAATGACGATGCGCCAGCGGTGCGCAATGCAGCCCCGCCCGCACTGCCACACCGTGGCGGTCAAGCTCGCGGGCAACGTCCTCGGACGGCAGGCCGTCGACATTGACCGACAGCACCGGTGCCGATTTCCCAAGCTGCGGTTTTTGTGTGTAAAGGGATACGCCTTGCGTGTCGCTCAAGCGTTGGTACACAAGGCTTAACAGTGCTATCTCGTGACGATAGACGGTCTCTCTCCCCTTTTTCTCAACAAAGCGCAGACCTGCCCGCAGACCGCATATCCCGAGCAGATTCGGCGTGCCGCTTTCCAGCCGTTCAGGCAATTCATCGGGCTGTGCCGCCAGCATCGAGTAGCTGCCCGTACCGCCTTGAATAAGCGACGGCACGCGCTCGCGCTCACGACACAGCAGCAGCCCCATTCCCATCGGCGCGTACAGCCCTTTATGCGCCGCAACGCAGAGATAATCGATGTCGTCCGCCTGCATATCGATCGGCAGCACACCCGCCGTCTGCGCCGCATCGACGCAGAATAATACGCCATATTGGTGCGAGAGCGCCGCCAAGCGACGAATCGGCAAGGTCACGCCGAACACATTAGACGCGTGGGTGCAGACGATGAGGCGGGTGTCCGGGCGGATCAGGCGGCGGAAATTCTCCACGGTCTGCTCCTCATCGGGCGACCACGCGGCAACGTCCACGCGCGACTGACCGCGTAGGGCATTGACTGCCCGCCACACCGCGTTATGCTCCAGATCCGACACGATCACCCGCCCGCCGTCGCGCATCAGGCCGTGGATGACCGTGTTGAGCGCCGTCGTGCAGTTGGGCATAAAGATCACGCCTGTCGGGTCTTCCAGCCCAAAAAAGCGCGCGACCGCCTCGCGGCACTCGTACACCTGCTCCGCCGCCGCCATACTTAACCGATGTCCCCCGCGACCGGGGTTACCGCCGAACGCAGTCAACCCCTGCATCAGCGCCGTCTGCACCGCAGTCGGCTTCGGAAAGGTCGTCGCCGCATTATCCCAATAAATCATGCTCTCACTCCCATCATAATGCATCACTGACGCGTACCACACGCACGCCGCTCTTGCGCAGAATCCCCTCTGCCTGTCCGACCTTGTCCGTCACCAACAGACTGTAGCCGCAGCCGTCTCCCTCAGGCGGGTTGGACGCACGATGCACATACGCGCGGATCCCGCGTTCCTCCAGCAGCTTCTTCCCACGCATCGCGTTGGTGATCGAGCCGACGTGGATATAATGATTCGCCATTTCGTCCCCTCCCGTCCTGTTTATTCCTTTATCATTCTATGCCGCGAGCCCTGCGCCCGTGTGCGGAAAACGCCGAAAAATGACTGCAAATACCATCTTGACGAACGGCGTAATATACGCTATGATAATAGCAGATGAGATAAGGAGTGAATAACCATGGCAGAAGAATACGGCAATGATCTGGTGTCCGTCATCGACGACGAGGGCAACGAGCACCAATTTGAGGTATTAGACGCAATTGAGACCGACGAGGGGCGCTATGTGGCGCTGCTGCCCGTGTACAGCGAGGCAGAGGCCGCCATCGAGGACGACGGCGAGCTGGTGATCCTTGAGGTCGTCAACGATCAGGGGGACGATCTGCTCGTCCCGATCGAGGATGACGAGATGTTCGAGAACATCGCGGGCATTTTCGAGGAGCGTCTGGCGGAATACTACGAGATCAATGAGGTCGAGGAGCCACTGAGCTAAACCTCGCAAGGCAAAACACGCCTATGCTCCTGCTGTGACCGCGGACTGCTGTTCATTAACCCTACTACATTTCGGATACGGGAATCCGACTCCGACACCGGAGTGCAGACCTCCCGCCTTAAGGTGACACGAATGATCCGAATCTGCCTCAACGTGGCATATTTCGGTGCTTTTTGCCCTTTTTTCTTTGATTGGCTGGTTGTATTTCCGAGCATTTTAACGATGGGCGAGCGAAAATCCGATTTTTTAAAACAGGTTCGGATTACTCGCGTCACCTTAAGCGGACGAAGGGAGCCGGAACGTGTCGGGCGATGCCCACCTGCTTAATTTCAGTAGCAGGTTAACCCAACAGCAATACGGCACAGCGGGACAATATA
>JAZSHK010000085.1:0-17724 GCA_045533185.1 Acutalibacteraceae bacterium
AAATATGACTGCAAAGAAAGGTAAAGGTAGAAGATTAGATAAGGATCGGGTTACACTCCGCAAGGGTGAATCCCAAAGAGCAGACGGAATTTATGATTACCGTTGGAGCACTCCCGATGGTAAGCGCCACTCGATATATGCAAGTACCCTTGAGGAGCTTCGCGAAAAAGAAGAACAAATTATCCTTGATAAAAGGGACGGCATTAAAACCGAGATTCGCTTGATAACAGTCAATGATGTATTTGACCTGTGGTGTGATTTGAAACGGGGTTTGAAGCATAACACCTTTCAGAACTACAAGTATATGTACAATATGTTTGTGCGCCCCACATTCGGCAAACTTCGGATTGCGAATGTCAGAAAATCGGATGTAAAGAGGTTTTATAACCGTCTTGCAGACGATAGGATTTTGACTATAGCAACCATTGACAATGTGCATACAGTTCTGCACCAAGTGTTTAACTTGGCGGTGGATGATGGTTACATACGCCTTAATCCCACCGATAATATGCTGAAAGAACTGAAACAGTCCCACAATTTTCAAGTAGAAAAGCGAAAGGCACTTACTATCCCCGAACAACAGTTATTCATTAACTTCCTTAAAAATCATCCGGTGTATCGGCATTGGTATCCGGTATTCGCCATTATGCTTGGCACGGGATTGCGTGTCGGTGAGTTGATAGGACTACGGTGGTGCGACATTGATTTGGATGAAGGACTTATCCACGTCAATCACACCTTGGTATACTACAATCACGGTGACGGTAACGGTTGTTCCTTTAGCGTGAATACACCCAAGACCAAAGCTGGCGAACGAACCGTACCGATGATGGATGATGTAAAAGAAGCATTCCTGATGGAAAAGCAAAATCAAGAGGATGCCGGGGTTAAATGCAAGGCAATTGTGGACTGCTATACGGATTTTATCTTTGTGAACCGCTACGGTGATGTTCAGCATCAAGGAACACTCAACAAAGCTATACGCAGAATTATTCGTGACTGTAATGATGAAGTGTTGCTCAAAGGAGAAAAGGATCCCGTTCTGTTGCCACCCTTTAGTTGCCACAGCTTGAGACATACCTTTGCTACACGACTATGTGAGTCGGGTATCAATATAAAGGTGATTCAGGATGTCTTAGGTCACGCTGACATTAGTACCACGATGGATATTTATTGCGACGTGACCAATGAACTGAAAAAGAAAGAGTTTACAAGCTTGGGTGAATTCTTTAAGGATAAGCAGATTTAATCAACTACGCCAATGGTACGCCAGTTACTACGCCAAAATGCCGCACAGATACAAAGGGTTATATTCTGTGCTGTAAAAATGGGCTTTCGATAGGGCTTGAAACCATTGGAGTTTTGTACACTTAGGTATTGTTTTGTAACTTCGGGGGCAGAGGTCCCAACAATGAAACCCTTGGACTAATTTGAATAAGAATTCATATAACAAAACTCTCTGCTGAAATTCAGCAGAGAGTTTTGTTGCATATATACCGTTTAATCTTCCTCGAGTAATTTGGAAGGAGAGATGTTTAATACTTGTGCAATCTTAAATAATGTTTCCAAAGAAACGCCACGCACCGTGCCTGTACCTTCAACCTGCCCAATAAAACTTACGCTCTTGTCTATAAGTTCCGCGAAATGCTCCTGCGTGAACCCCGCTTTTCTTCTATAGTATGCAATTTTTAATCCAAGAGTAATATATTTTTCCGGAAACTCTGTCTTCATATTTTTTGCCCCTTTTCTCTAGTACATATATCTTATCGAAAAATTGGGCTATTTATTATGAGATAAAACTGCAGATATATTTACTTTAAGTGAAATATGATATATAATAAGTAAAATATTATTTACTTTGGAGAAGTGTATATGCAGGAAAACACTTGTTGTTTTTTCGGTCACAGAACGATAAACGAAACCGAGGAACTAAAATCGCAATTGTGTGAGATCCTTGAAAGACTAGTTGTGGAGGAAAAGGTTGACACCTTTCTTTTCGGGAGCAAGAGCCGATTTAACAGTCTTTGCCTTGAGCTCGTAACCGAAATCAAAGAAAAATACCCGCACATAAAACGCATCCTTGTACGGGCGGAATATCCGTATATTAATGAGCAGTATAAAAATTACCTTTTGGAAAGCTATGAGGATACCTATTACCCCGAAAAGATCCTTGACGCAGGCAGAGCCGTCTATGTCGAGCGCAACTATGAAATGATCGATAATAGCCATTATTGCATCGTATACTACGACGAATCTCACGCACCTACCACCCGTAAAAGCGGAACAAAGATTGCCTTAGAGTATGCGATCAAACAAGGGAAGCATATTATAAAACTACCTGCAAAATAAGAGAATACGGTTTGTTTTTGTTGCAAAATGGCGCAGCGTATGGTAAAATAATGACAGCGATATTCCGACCTAAAACCACATTCTTAAAAATATTCAGTAGAGGTGATACGGATGAATAAGAAACTGTATAAATCCAACGACAATAAAAAGCTGGACGGTGTCTGTGCCGGTATCGGCGAATATTTTGATATTGACCCGACGCTTGTTCGCTTGGCGTGGGTTTTCGTAACCTTGTTTGCCGGTGCAGGGCTGATTGCCTATATTATCGCCGCCATTGTCATTCCGCGTAAGCCTGTTGAGTAAAGAGTTGTAAACAAACCATAAAAAATCCCGCTAATGCTTGCACATTGGCGGGATTTTTGTTACAATATCCTTAATTATGGAATGAAAGGCGATGGCGTATGGCACGAGAGCGATATCTGCGAGGGATCAGCGAGGAGGAATTGCGTCCTGATCCGAGACCGATCGAGAAGCCGCGCACCCCGAAATCGTGGCTGGAGAACTTCTGGTATCATCATAAGGTCGGCGTATTGATCGGCGCCTTTACCGTTATTGCGCTGACCATCCTCATCGTGCAGACGGTGACGCGGGAGCGCCCCGACTACACCGCCGTGATGGTGACCGAAAATGGGCTGTTGCCGGATGAGGTGACGTATCTTGAACAGGTGCTCGCGCAGTACGGCGAGGATATCAACGGCGACGGTGAGGTCGTTGTGCAGATCAACAGTCTCTTCCTCGGCGGCAAGCAATACGCCAATCAGGATGCCAACGCGCAGTCGTTGCAGATGCAGCTTATCACGGGCGATACGCTGCTGTATCTTTACGAGCCGACCTATGAGGAGCGGCTGACCGCCGTCGGACGGGATAATGCCCATTGCTTTTTGACGGAATTGGCCTTCACCGCCGAGGGTGTGAGCGAGGACAAGCTCTGCTGGAACTGGACGGAGCACACCCGTCGCGCGCAGGACGTGATCCTTGCAAACCTCCCGAAGGAGCTTTGCTTCGGCGTGCGGTACGCGGTGCCGGATGACGAGGAGAGCGCCGAGGAATACGCGCAGGTCGTCAAGCTGCTCGAGGCGTTTGCCACGGAACAGCCGACCGCGAAATAACCGCGGCATTTCGGCTATACTAGGGTAGAGCGAGATATCCGAACCCGCCTCAAAACGGCAGGATTTGGCGCTTTTCACCCTATTTGCTCTCGCAAGGCTTGCGGGTTTACGAGTATTTTAACGAATATAGAGCGAAAATCCCCCTTTTCAAAACGGTGTTCGGATATTTCGCTCTACCCTAATGAAGATACAACGGTAAAGGAGAATTTCGGTTATGTGCGGATTTTGCGGCTTCACGGGCGAGATCGTCGATCGGGAACAATACCTGCGTCAAATGACCGAGCGCATCACCCACCGCGGCCCCGACTCGGACGGCTATTATCTGGATGACTGCATTGCGATGGGCTTCCGTCGCTTGAGCATCATCGATCTCGAGGCGGCATCCCAGCCGCTGTATAATGAGGACAAGTCCCTTGTGCTGATGTTCAACGGCGAGATCTATAACTATCGCGAGCTGCGCGAGGAGCTGGTTGCCTTGGGGCACACCTTTGCGACTGCGGGCGACGGCGAGACCCTACTGCACGGCTATGAGCAGTGGGGCGTCGAGCTGCTTCCCCGCCTGCGCGGAATGTTCGCATTTGCGATCTGGAACACCGTCGAGCAGAGCCTGTTCATCGCGCGTGACTATTTCGGCATCAAGCCGATGCACTACGCGCTGCTGCCCGACGGGCGGCTGGTGTATGGCTCGGAAATTAAGTCCATCCTCGCGCACCCCGACGTGGTGAAGGAGTTTAACCCCGCCGCGCTGGACCGCTATCTGTCCTTCCAGTATTCGGTGCCGACCGAGACCTTTTTCAAGGGCATCGACTGCCTGCCGCCCGCGCACTATCTCACGTACAAGGGCGGCGAGGTGACCGTTACCCGCTATTGGGACGCGCAGTTCGCCCCCGAGGAGGATATGACCCTTGAGCAGGCGGTGGACGCGATCGACGAGGTATTCACCGACTCGGTCGCCGCGCATCGCATCAGCGATGTGGAGGTCGGCTGTTTCCTGTCGAGCGGTGTGGATTCGAGCTTTGTCGCGTCGTATTTCGGCGGGCAAAAGGCGTTCACCGTCGGCTTCGACAACGGACAGCACTATAACGAGAGCAGCTACGCCGCCGAGCTCGCGCGCGAGGTCGGCATCGAGCATCACGTGCATCTCATCGGCGAGCAGGAGTATTGGGACAGCCTGCCTAAGGTGCAGTATTATCTCGACCAGCCGCTCGCCGACCCCGCGTGCGTCGCGCTGTATTTCGTGTCCAAGCTCGCCGCCGAGCACGTTAAGGTGGTGCTGTCGGGCGAGGGCGCGGACGAGCTGTTCGGCGGCTACCGCATCTATCACGAGCCGTATTCCCTGCGCGGGTATCAGCGCCTGCCGCGCTTTTTGCGCAAGGCGGCCGCCGCGCTGGTGAGCGCCGTGCCGTTTGATTTCAAGGGGAAATCCTTCCTCATCCGCGGCTCCAAGACGCTGGAGGAGCGTTTCATCGGCAATGCCAATATGTTTTCACAGAAGGAAAAGGCGCGTCTGCTTCGCGACATCCCCGCGACCTCGCCGATGGATTACACCCGCGAGTATTACGCCCGCTGTGAGGGGCAGGACGACGTCACCCGTATGCAGTATCTCGACATCAATCGCTGGATGGTGGGGGATATCCTGCTCAAGGCCGACCGTATGAGTATGGCGCACTCGCTGGAGCTGCGCGTGCCCTTCCTCGACAAGAAGGTGTTTGAGGTCGCGGCGCGTATCCCCGTCAAGCACCGCATCGGCGGCGGCACGACCAAGTATGCGATGCGCCTTGCCGCGATGCGGCACATCCCCGAGTCCGCGGCGAGCAAGCCGAAGCTCGGCTTCCCCGTGCCGATCCGCGTATGGCTGCGGCAGGAGACCTACTACAACCGCGTGAAAGAGGCCTTCCTTTCCGATGCGGCAAAGGCGTATTTCAACACCGATTACCTCATCCGCGTGCTGGACGAGCACTACCGCGGTAAGCGGGACAATTCCCGTAAGATCTGGACGGTGTATATGTTCCTCGTGTGGTACGGGGTGTACTTTAGCCAAAGCACTTAAACCCGAACCAGCCTTAAAGGGCGATTTTTCGGTATCTTTTGGCTCATTGTCGCACATAGGCGTCAGCCTTATGTGCTCCGCTTCACCAAAATCTACACAAAAAAGCGCACCTTTAAGGTCGCAGAATTTTGTGATAAGCGGATTTTTTGGTGAGCAAGGCAGAAAAACCGTAGTTTAACGATGCCTCAGCAGAAAATCCGTATCACAAAATCTGATTCGGGTTTAAGCGCTTTGGCTAGCCAAGAATAAGAAGCATCCCCGACGCATACATTTCAGTAGGAAAGTGTGTGGAGGGGAGCGTATGTTTGTCCTGTCAATGAAGACCACCCGCCCGCGGATCATCGCGGTGTGCGCGGTGGTGGCACTGCTGCTCGTGACGGTGGTATCGCTATCGGGGCGCACCGCCGCGGTCGCGACCGCGGCACCCGTGGCGGCGGATGATGCCGCGCGGCGGCAGTTTCTTGCTGAGCTCGGCTATGAGGTGATACCCGACAAGAGTGAGGTGCGGGAGATCCTCATCCCTGCCGAGAGCGACCCCGCCTTTGCGGCGTATAATGCGCTGCAGCAGGAGGCGGGCGGCGACCTGACCGACTACTGCGGCAAGCGGATCAAATGCTGGACCTACACGGTGACGAACTACCCCGGTGAGGAGTCCGTGCAGGCGCATCTGTATACTTATAAGGATAGAATTATAGGCGGCGACATTTCGTCCACCGCGCAGGATGGCTTCAGCCACGGGCTGAGATCGCTGTCGTTGCGTGACGCGGAGTGAGCGTCTTCGTCGGGAGAACGTATGGAACGATTGGATAAGATCCTCTGCTCGCAGGGAACGCTCACTCGCAGTGAGGCGGGGCGGCTCGTGCGCGGCGGACGGGTGACGGTGGACGGCGTCGTCTGCCGTGACCCTGCGAAAAAGCTCGACCCTGAAAAGCAGACCATCACCGTGGACGGGCGGGCGCTCGGCTATGCCCGTCACGTCTATCTGATGCTCAATAAGCCCGCGGGCATTCTGTGCGTGTCCCGCGATCCCAAGGCACGCACGGTGGTCGACCTGCTGCCGGAGGAATACCGACGCCGCGGGCTGTTCCCCGCGGGGCGGCTGGATAAGGACACCCACGGCCTGGTGCTCATCACCGACGACGGCGATTTTGCCCACGAGCTGCTTTCTCCGCGTCACCATGTGCCCAAGCGGTATCGCGCGCGGCTGGACAAGCCGCTGACCGACGCGGCGGCACAGGCTTTCCGCGCAGGTCCGACCCTGGAGGACGGTACCAAGTGCCTGCCCGCGCAGGTGGCGGTGCTGGAGACGGGGGACGAGCCGCTCGTCGAGGTGGTCATCTACGAGGGGAAATTTCATCAGATTAAGCGGATGTTCGCGGCGGTCGGCTGTCACGTCATTTGGCTCAAACGCTATGCGATGGGCGGGCTGGAATTGGATGGAAATCTGCCCGAGGGCGGGTGTCGTCCTCTCACCGAGACGGAAAAAGCGTGCATTTTGCCTAAAAAATAATGGGGAAATTCGACGCTCTATCCGTACCATATAAAAAACGCCTAATCATTTATCGGAAAGTTTGTCTATTTTAGGTATGGCTATTCGATGAAAAGAATGGTATAGTATAAGCGAATAATGAGACTCTGGAAAAGAGGCTCTCTATGGAGGTTTAGAAAATGGCTAGTTTGTCTCTTAAGCACATCTACAAGAAGTACGCCGGCGGCGTTGTCGCTGTCTCTGATTTCAATCTGGAGATCAAGGACAAAGAGTTCATCATCATGGTCGGTCCTTCCGGCTGCGGTAAGTCCACCACCCTGCGTATGATCGCGGGTCTGGAGGAGATCTCCGCGGGTGAACTGTACATCGGCGACCGTCTGGTCAACGACGTGGCTCCCAAGGATCGCGACATCGCGATGGTGTTCCAGAACTACGCTCTGTATCCCCATATGTCCGTGTTTGACAACATGGCGTTTGGTCTGAAGCTGCGCAAGACTCCCAAGGAGGAGATCAAGCGCCGCGTGGAGGAGGCTGCCCGCATCCTCGACATCGCTCACCTGCTGGATCGTAAGCCGAAGGCTCTGTCCGGCGGTCAGCGTCAGCGTGTGGCTCTGGGTCGTGCGATCGTTCGTGAGCCCAAGGTCTTCCTGCTCGACGAGCCGCTCTCCAACCTGGATGCTAAGCTGCGTGCGCAGATGCGTACCGAGCTGTCCAAGCTGCATCAGAAGCTGGGTACCACCTTCATCTACGTTACCCACGACCAGACCGAGGCTATGACCATGGCTGACCGCATCGTCGTTATGAAGGACGGCGTCATCCAGCAGGTCGACACGCCTCAGCATCTGTACGATATTCCCTGCAATATGTTCGTTGCGGGCTTCATCGGCAGCCCCCAGATGAACTTCATCGAGTCTGTTATCCTCAAAGAGGGTGACACCTACTATGTGGAGTTCGGCTCTGAGGACACCAAGACCACCAACGGCGTCAAGTACCGCATCCCCCTGCCGGCCGCGAAGGTTGAGGGCAAGGGTCTCGATGAGTACGTCGGCAAGGAAGTCATTATGGGTATCCGTCCCGAGGACGTCCACGACGAGCCTCGTCTGATCGAAGAGTTTGCGGATTGCAAGATCAAAGCGAACGTCGAGGTTACCGAAATGATGGGTGCCGAGACCTTCCTGTACGTCAACTGCGAGGGTTACAACTTCACCGCTCGCGTGGAGCCCACCACCACCGCGCGCCCCGGCGACACCATCGAGATGGTCCTGGAGAACACCAAGATCCACCTGTTCGACAAGGACACCGAGCGCACCATCTGCAACTAATTGTATCATCAAAGCCAGACGGCATCAGCCGTCGGGCTTTTGTTGTAAGCGAGATAGCAAGAGATATAGCAAAATTGTATATAAATTGTATATTTTTATGAAAAAAGTCCTTTTTTTATGCTTTTTGCCTTGCAAAAAACCAAAAGATTGTGTAAAATAAGAGATGGTGGTATATGCCCGCGGACGCCGAGCTGCGTGAGAGGCGGGGTACCCCTCCGAGAGAGCTCGGAGCAAAGAAAAAAGCCGCCACCCTGTGTGGAGAGTGTATACCGGAAATGCTGCTGTCGTCCGTTCGGACGCTGCGTTGGGTTTATCGCCTGAGGGCGATAGATCTCGTTTGTGTTATACACCTGACGGGCGGCCAACATATTTTCGGTAAAAGGAGTCGTAGTTATGTCTAACCGCGTATTTCAGGGAATCATCCATCAGACCAAAGAGGCGATCAATCGCACCGTCGGTGTCATCGATGAGAGTATGACGGTCATCGCCTGCAGCAATCTCACCCGCATCGGTGAGCCCGCGACCGCTCTGACGAGTGAGAATTTCACCACGCAGGAGCCGGTGGTGCTGGGCGGCTATACCTACAAGGCGTTTGGCTCTCGCCCCCACTGCGAGTACGTGCTGTTTGTTGAGGGCACGGACGAGCAGGCGGCGAATTATGCGGCGCTGTTGACGGTGTCGCTGACCGGCATCAAGCAGTATTATGACGAGAAATACGATCGCGGCAATTTCATCAAGAACGTCATTCTTGACAATATTCTGCCCGGCGACATTTATCTTAAGGCGCGTGAGCTGCGCTTTAATAACGATGTCAGCCGCGTGGTTCTGCTCATCCGCACCCCCGCGAAGACGGATATTTCCTCCTTCGACGTGCTGCAGAACCTCTTCCCCGATAAGAATAAGGATTTTGTCATCAACATCAACGAGACGGACATCGCGCTTATTAAAGAGATCCCTGCGAACATCGAGTCGAAGGACCTCGAGAAGCTGGCGCGCTCCATCGTGGACACGCTGTCCAGCGAGTTCTATACGCAGGCGGTCGTCGGTATCGGCACCGCTGTTGAGGGCATCCGCGATCTCGCCACCTCTTTCAAGGAGGCGCAGGTGGCGCTGGAGGTCGGCAAGGTGTTTGACACCGAGAAGTCGATCGTCAGCTACGATCACCTCGGCGTTGCCCGTCTGATCTATCAGCTGCCCACCACCCTGTGCGAGATGTTCCTGCGCGAGGTGTTCAAGCGCGGCTCGATCGATTCGCTGGATCAGGAGACGCTGTTCACCATCCAGAAATTCTTCGAAAACAATCTTAACGTATCCGAGACCTCCCGTAAGCTGTTTGTCCACCGCAACACGCTGGTCTACCGTCTGGAGAAGATCAAGCGCCTGACCGGTTTGGATCTGCGTGAGTTTGACGACGCCATCGTGTTCAAGGTTGCTCTGATGGTGAAAAAGTATCTCAGCGCCAATCCGGTGAAGTATTAAACAGCCGCCGGAGAAGTGACCTATCCCAGCCGTCGGCAGGCGTTGTCGGCGGCTGGTTTTGGTTCGTGAGAGCCTGGTTCTGCACTGGCAATCATTTTCACTTGTTTTGCTCTGCTTTGCCCGTTATAATGTTGTAGGCGGCCGTGTGCCGCCCGCTGTTCGGGCCACCGAATATGAAAACACCGCGTCCCTCGGGACGCTTAGAAGTAGCCGAGCCCTTTGTGCTTCGGCAGATAGGAGGCGCAAACCGATGATAGAATTTCAGAGTGTGTATAAGACATACGACACCGGCAGTCACGCCCTCAATGACGTCAATCTGCATATCGACGACGGCGAATTTGCCTTTATCGTCGGCGCATCGGGCGCCGGCAAGAGTACCTTCCTCAAGCTGATTATGCGCGAGGAGACCCCCACCTCGGGCGAGGTGATCGTCAACAATTTTCGCCTCTCCCGCTTAAAACGTAAGCAGGTACCGTACTTCCGCCGCACGATGGGCATTGTGTTTCAGGATTTCCGCCTGATCGACACGATGACGGTGTACGATAACGTGGCGTTCTCGATGCGCGTCATCGGCAAGAGCCGCCGCGAGATCCGCCGCCGTGTGCCGTACGTGCTGCAGCTCGTGGACCTGCACGGCAAGAGCGGCCGCTATCCGAAGGAGCTGTCGGGCGGCGAGCAGCAGCGCGTCGGCCTTGCCCGCGCGCTGGTCAACAATCCGTCCCTCATCATCGCGGACGAGCCTACCGGCAACGTTGACCCGCAGATGTCCCACGACATCGTTGAGCTGCTCACCCAGATCAACAAAAACGGCACCACCGTGCTGATGGTCACCCACGAGCACGAGCTGGTGCACCAGTTTGACCACCGTGTCATCACGCTCAAGGACGGACAGATCGTGTCCGATACCGGTCGCCGCACCCCCGTGACGGCTGAGGCGGGAGGTGAGGCGGTATGATGCGTGCGCACGACATCCGTTACCTCGTGCACGAGGGCTTTCGCAACACGTGGCACAACCGCTTTATGGCGCTGGCGAGCATCGGCGTGCTCATCTGCTGTTTGCTGCTGACGAGCTTTGCGTATCTGGTGTTTGTCAACATCGACAGCCTGTTCCAGAACGCGTATGAGCAGAACGTCGTGGCGGTGTATCTTGATACCGAACTGGACGAGCCCGCCGTCACCGCGGTCGGTGAACGGCTTACCGCCACCGACAACGTGGCGAAGGTGGAGTTTATCTCCAAGCAGGAGTATCTCGACCGTTTCAAGGAGGAGATGGGCGAGGCGGCGATCGAGGGGCTGATGGAGGAGAATCCTCTGCAGGACACCTACATCGTCTCGCTCAAGGATCTGGCGAAATTCGACACCACCCTCGCCACCATTGAGACGATGGATGGGGTGGAGGATATCTCCTATGACGGCGATATTGCCGAGACGCTCACCCGCGTGCGCAGTATGGTGCTCGGCATCGGCGGTGCGATCATCGTCGTGCTGTTGGCCGTGTCGCTGTTCATCATTTCGAATACCATCAAGCTGACGGTGTACAGCCGTCGCTTGGAGATCTATATTATGAAGTCTGTGGGTGCAACCGACAGCTTCGTGCGTTTCCCCTTTATTGTAGAGGGTGTGATCCTCGGCTTTGTGGCGGGCGCGGTGGGCTACGGCCTGCTGTGGCTGCTGTACAGCCAACTGGTGCGTAGCTTTGCAGGCGGTATTCTGTGGAGCCTCGTGCCGTTTGCGGAGGTTTGGGGACGGTTATTGATCGGATTTATGGTCGGCGGTATCTTCGTCGGCGTGTGCGGCAGTGCGATTTCGATGAGTCGCTATCTCAAACAGGAAGGGAGCCTGCGCATATGAGTAAGAAGAGAAGCTTTCACCGCCTATTGGCGGTGATGATGGCGGCGATCCTGCTGGTCACCGGCAGTGCCGTGTGGACAGCCTCCGCCGCCACCAAGGCGGAGCTTGATCAAAAGCTGGAAGTGCTGAGAAAACAAGAATCACAGCTCAAAAAACAGCTTGCCAATGCCAGCAGCGATCTAACAGCTAGCCAACAACGCAAGAATTTGATCGATTCGCAGATCGCAAACACAAGGCAGCAGATCGAGCTGTTGGATTCGCAGGTCGAATCGGTTGAGGCGCAGATCACCAAGGCGGAGAGCGAGATCGCGGATAAGAAAGCGGCGATCGCCGACACCCGCGAGAAGCTCGGCGCGCGGATGCGTGCGATCGCCAAGCGCGGCAACGTGTCCACCCTGCAGATGCTGCTGGACACCGAGAATTACACCGATTATCTGCTGAAATCCAAGGCGATGCAGCTCATCGCCGAGCAGGATCAGGAGACCATCGACGCATATGAGGCGGAGATGGCCAAGATTTCCGCCGAGCAGGACGTGCTGGAGGAGAAGAAGGCCGAGCTTGAGAGCTCTCGCGCCGCTTCAACGGCGAAGAAGAAGGAATTGGACACGCTGTACGCTGCGGCGCAGTCAGAGGTCCGCAAGCTGCAGAGTACGGTTTCTGGTTACAACAGCCAGCTCGCCGCGAAGAAGAAGGAGATGGAAGCGACCGAGCGGGAGATCACCCGACTGATTCAGAACACTGCTTCCACGGGTAAGTATAATGCCAAGATGATGTACTGGCCCGTGCCGACGGTGCGTGTGGTATCTTCGGTATTCGGTGAGCGCTGGGGTACAATGCATCGCGGTATTGATATTGCCAACGGTCCTGTGCCGATTTACGGACAGAACATCGTTGCCGCGGCGGACGGTACCGTCATTTACGCAAACAGCACCAGTGATTGGGGCGGCGGCTTTGGTTATTACTGCATCGTTGACCACGGACTTGACAGCAAGGGCCGCGGCGTGACCACGTTGTATGCCCACTGCTCGGTGATGTATGCCCGTGTCGGGCAGAAGGTCGTCGGCGGCAAGACAGTGCTTGCAAAAGCAGGCTCCTCGGGCAATGTGACGGGACCGCATCTGCATTTTGAGGTGCGCCTCAACGGTCTGTCGGTTGACCCGATGGATCCCAAGAACCCATATGTGAACCCGAAAGTGAACTAACCCGAAAAGGGGGAAGATCCATGAAAAAGAAATTAACCTTGAGCACCGCGCTGACGTTGATCGTGCTGACGGCGGCGTTGGCGATCTCGGTGACGATGATGCTGGCGATGCGCTATTTTAACCGTCAGGTGCAGTGGGTGTCTCAGCGCAAGGCGATGTACACCTACATTGACGACGTCGATCAGGCGCTGCGCGAGCTGTATCCTACCCTCAATGAGGAGACTCTGCGGCAGAGTGTTGTTGCCGGTTTTGTGGACGGCAGCGGCGATCCGTATGCGGCGTATTTCTCGCCGCAGGAGTATACCGACGAGCAGCAGCGTCTGTCCGGCTACGCCAATAACGTTGGTGTCAGCGTGTGTAACGATTCCGACGGCAATGTGGTGATCTACGCGGTCGCGGCGGACTCCGCCGCCGCGAAGGCGGGTGTGCAGAAGGGCGATGTCCTCAAAGCGGTTGACGGCACGGAGGTCGCGGGGAAGAGGATCAGCGACATTCAGCAGTCGATCAACGCCGCCGAAAAGGTGCTGCTCAGCGTTCAGCGCGGCGACAGCACGCTGGCGTTCGAGCTGTCGCCCTACCGCTACGTGGTGCGCAGTGTGCAGAGCGCGACCATTGACTCGATTGGCTATATCAAGATCAGCGCGTTTTATGAGAACACCCCGTCGCAGTTTGCGGATACCATCGCGGCGATGAAGCAGAACGGCGTCACCGGTCTGGTGCTGGATCTGCGCAATAACCGCGGTGGTCTGCGTTCGGCGATGCAGGAGATAATCTCTCAGCTGATGCCGCTCGGTGCCTACGGCACCGCCACCGATAAGAACGGCAATGTGACCACTCTGAGTTCGAGTGTCAACGAGCAACTTGGTGCGGCGACGGTGGTGCTGGTGAACGGCTATACCGCCGGTGAGGCAGAATTCATCGTCGGTGCGATGCAGGAGTCGAGCCTCGCGACGGTGGTGGGTGTCACTACGGCGGGTAAGGCGAAATATCAGGATTATATCAAGGTGGAGATGGACAACTCCGCCCTCAAGCTGACCACGGGCGAATATGCCCTGCTTAAGGGCGGCTCGTTTGAGGGCAAGGGCATTGTCCCGACGAAAGAGGTCACCTTGACGGCGGAGCAGCAGGCGCTGTTCCCGTTGCTCACCGCCGAGACCGACCCGCAGTTAAAGGCGGCACTCGAGCAGCTCAGCACCTCCGACAGCAGTGCGCTGAACACGGCAACGACCACCACCCTGCCGTTGCAGACCACCACGGCGGGGGACAGCACGACGTCCACCGCGACGGCGGCGAAATAAATAAGCAGCAAGGCCTCTGCCCGATGGGCAGAGGCCTTGTTGCTTGTTCAGATCAGCTTAACACCTGTGGGGCAAGCCACAGCACGAGCAGCACCACGATGCCGAGGGCGATGCGGTACCAGCCGAAGGGCTTGAAGCTGTGCTTCTTGATGAACGCCATCAGGAAACGGATGACCAGCACCGACACGAGGAAGGAGACCACCGTCGCGACCGCGAGCAGGATCCATTCCTGCGTGGTGAAGGTATACTCGTCAATGAGGAAGAATTTGACCACCTTGAGGCCGCTGGCGCCGAGCATCACGGGGATCGCCATAAAGAAGGAGAATTCCGCCGCCACGGCACGGGAGGTGCCGAGTAAGGACGCACCGAGGATGGTCGAGCCGGAGCGGGAGGTGCCGGGGATGAGCGCGAGCATTTGGAACGCGCCGATGCCGAACGCCCGCTTGTAGCTGATGTCCTTGAGGTCGGAGACCTGCTCGCGCTTATTCTTGCGGCTCTCCATCCAGATAAAGGCGATGCCGTAGAGAATGAGCGCGGCGGCGATGATGATGGGCGCGGACAGCACGCCGTCGATAAGATCGTCCAGCGCGAGACCTGCGATCGCCGCGGGGATGCTGGCGATGAGCACCTTGCTCCACAAAACCCACGTATCCTTCTTCTCCTCGCGCGATTTCTTCGGCGAGAAGGGGTTGAGCTTGTGGAAATACAGCACCACCACCGCCATAATGGAGCCGAGCTGGATGATGACCTTAAACACGTCAAAGAACGCTTCGGAGGCGTTCATCTTCCATACCGCATCGAGCAGCAGGATGTGTCCCGTGCTGCTGACGGGCAGCCATTCGGTGATGCCCTGCACGATGCCTTGGGCGATCGCCTTGAGAATTTCAACGAGGAACATAGCCGTTACCTCCTAGTTGTTGTTGATTACAGATCGATCTCGTTGAGCAGGTCACGCAACAGGATGACTTCGTCCGCCGAGATGGTGACGCCCTTGCCCATTTTCGTGTGGTCGGGGGCCCAGTCACGGATATCGTACTTCGGTTCGCGGTCATTCCAGCTCACGAGGTTGAGCTCCTTCGTCCAGCCGGAGGGGGACTGGGACAGCACGCCGCATTCTTTCACAATTTCATACTTCAGTTCAGCCATGGGTCTACACTCCTAAATAGAATTTATTTTTGCGGCGGTTGCCGCCGAAACAGATATGCCTCTGTTATCGCTTACGTTGTGTGGCTCGGTCATCTCGTCAACCAGTCTTCCAGCCGATCGAGCAGGCCGCGCCGCTTAGGCGTAGTGGTGCGGGGTCGCACCGTGGACCAATTACCGCCGCCCTTCGTCTCCCGCTGTGACGTTACCGCCGCGCGGGCGGGCGGGTCAGCGAAAAAAGTGGGTCGCGTGGTCGGCGGCAGTACCCGCCAACTCCTTCGCCTTGTTAAACCAGTTGTTCAGCACGTTTGACAGCTTCGCGTCGCTCTCGAGCTTCTCCTGCCGCAGGGCGCGCTTCTGGCTGTCGATGCCCTCCTGCAGCTCGCCGAGCTGGGCGAGCAGTGCCGCGATAAGGGCATAGGTGTTATCCAGCGTCTCCTCGGCGCGGCGGGAGGCACTCTCGGTGAAGGGGCGCAGGATACCGTCGAGATGCTCTTTCATCCCGTCGCTGCGCCCGAGCGCCGCCTCATACCGGGCGACCACCGCCTCGAGCGAGGCGAGCCGTTCGTTGCGCTGGGTGAGCTCCTGCTCGCGGGTGGAAAGGCGGTCCTCCGCCGCCATCATTTCGGCACGGGCGGATTGGCTCTTTTCCTCGCACTGGGCGAGCTTGTGGGTGAGCTGGCCGTTCTGGGCGAGTGCCTCGTCAAGCTCCGCGCGCATCTGCGTAAGCTGCTCGGTCAGTGCCTGCACCTGCTCGGCGAGTGGGCGCACCTGTTCGAGTTCTTCTTCGAGGGCTTCGAGCTCGCAGGTCATCGCCTCGTGCGCCGCCTGCAGCTCCTCGGCCTTCGCCGCGGCCGCCTCCGCCTTTTCGCGGTCAGCCTGCGCCTGCTGCTCGAGCTGCACGCGCTCCTCGTTCCAGGAGCCGGTGAGCCCGTCTATGTAGTTGAGAACATCGGTCTTGTTGAAGCCGCCGATGGCGGAGCGGAACATACCCTTCTCTTCCATATCTACACGCTTCCTTCTTCCAATATAACGGGATGTTGAGAAATCCCGCACATAATCAAAGTAAGTATACCACAAAGGTAGGCGGCTTGTAAAGAGTTCTTTTATACTTAATTATAGAGAAAGGACACACCGTGGGATGACCACGGTGTGTCCGTATCGGTTGAGTGAGCCTGTAAGCCGAGTTCTGTCGTGAGCAACCATCTATCTAGGCTGTCCGTTGCCGAACAGCTCAAGCCGCCCGTCGAAGCACATCGGGCCAATGTATCGCTTCGGTCGGCGTTGCTCCGGATAGGGTTTGCAGGGCCACGCCGTCTCCGGCGTGCCGGTGAGCTCTTACCTCGCCTTTCCACCCTTACCGCAAGTGGGCCGTGCGCAAGCGCACGATCAAGCCGATTGGCTCGCCGCTTGCGGCGGTATATCTCTGTTGCACTTTCCCTAGGGTCACCCCCGGCGGCCGTTAGCCGTTATCCCGCCCTGTGGAGCTCGGACTTTCCTCGTGTGCAGGCACACGCGGCTGCTCAGCTCACTCGTTTGACAGTTTACCGCAAACCGCCGATTTTGTCAACCGAAATCTGTGCGGAAAAACACTTGGATTTTGTCCTATTATGTTGTATAATTCAACTATACCAATCAAAAGGACGTGACGGGATGCTGCAGCTGCTCATCGGTCGCTCGGGAAGCGGAAAAAGCGGGGCGGTCTTCGACCGCATCAAAACTCTGGTACAGCAGGGACACGAGCGCGTGTTTCTTATCGTACCGGAGCAATACTCGTTTGAGACCGAGCGCACACTGCTGATGCGCCTCGGCGCACAGCAGGCAAACCGCGTGCAGGTGCTCAGCTTCACCCGCCTCGCGGACACGGTGTTCCGCGAGGTCGGCGGGTTGGCGGGCGAGCAGCTCGACGACGGCGTGCGCGCGCTGCTGATGAGCCGCGCACTCGACGAGGTGGCGACCCTTGCGCGGGACGCGGGTGAGCCGCTGATGGGGGCAGATCCCCGCTTGGTCACCGACAGTGCCTATGTCGAGCAATTACTCGTGCTGTGGGGGGAGCTGCGCCAGTGCGCCGTGCCGCTTGAGGAGCTCACCCGCGCCGAGGAGGAGCTGGCGAACGAGGGGTCGCTTACAGGACGCAGCCTGCAGGAGAAGGTGAAGGACCTTGCCCGCATTTTCGCGGTGTATGAGGGGCTCATCGCCGACAGCGGCTTGGAGGATGCGGACAAGCTCACTCGCTTAGCCGAGGTGCTTGCCGACAGCCGCCTGCCCGACGGCGCGGCGGTGATGGTGCTCGGATTCAAGGGCTTCACGGTGCAGGAGCTGACGGTGCTCGACCGCCTGTTGCCCCGCGTCAGCGAGATGACCGTCGCGCTGACCACCGACACCCCCGGTGCGAAATGGTCGCGGGCGATGGATCATAGCCGTGAGTTTAC
>JAZSHK010000064.1:0-12332 GCA_045533185.1 Acutalibacteraceae bacterium
AAAAGAATTCGGTGTCCGCGCTCTCCACGCAGATCGGCAGTCCCGCCACGCACAGATCCATCGCCAACGCCTCCTTTTCATAATGTAAGAAATATATAATGTATTTTATCAATTTTCCGCGAACAAGTCAACTGCTAATTATAAAGAGAGGGCGACCGATGATCATCGGTCTCCCTCTCTTTATAATAAGCAGTTGAGTAGATGGGGGAAAATTGATAAAATACATTATATATTTCTTACATTATGAAAAGGAGGCGTTGGCGATGGATCTGTGCGTGGCGGGACTGCCGATCTGCGTGGAGAGCGCGGACACCGAATTCTTTTCGCGGCGCTTTGCCGAATATCGGCGGGATGACGGGCGCGCGCCCGTGCTGATTATGCGCACGCGTCGCCTGGAGCATATCCCCGTTCCCGAGGGGGAGCCCGTGCAGCGCATCAAGCACGTTGAGATCGTGCGGCTGGCGGACGGGCGCTTTTGTCGCTTTACGCGCGGGAGATACCCCGACGGCAGTCTCGGTCCCGTGCTGTTCGCGATCACCTACACGCCCGACTACGCCGAGGTGGATATCGAGCTGTTTTCCAAACGACGCCACCCCGTGTTTTCGCTCACCGACTTTGAGTATATGTATACCGGCGCATCCTTCCACAACCGTCTGGCGACGCTCGGCGGCGGTGTTCTGCACAGCTCGTCGATCGCCTATAACGGGCAGGGGGTCGCCTTCTCCGCTCCTTCGGGCACGGGCAAGTCGACCCACACGGGACTGTGGAAAGAGGTGTTCGGCGACGCCGTGGAGATCATCAACGACGATAAGCCCGCGGTATGGTTTGACGGCGATCGGGCGATGCTCAGCGGCACGCCCTGGAGCGGCAAGACCGCGCTCAACCGCAATCGCACCGTGCCGCTGCGGGCGATCGTGTTTATCGAGCGCGGGGAGGAGAACGCCATCCGCCGTCTGGACACGGTGGACAGTATGTTCCATCTCACCTCGCAGATCTGCCGCCCGTATTACGACGAAGCGCTCGGCATTCGAATGCTGGATTTCACCGAACGCGTACAAGCGAACGTTCCCGTCTACTGCCTTAACTGCAACATCAGCCACGAGGCAGTAATGACGGTATTTGACGAGATTTTTAAGGTGATGTGAGTAATCCGAACCTGCCTCAGCGGGGCATATTTCGGTGCTTTTCGCCCTTTTTTCTTTGATAGGCACCAGCCTATCGGCAGAAAAGAAGAACAAAAATCCCTCGAAATCTGCTCCCTTTGAGGTCGAAGATTTTAAAAAGTGCGGATTTTTGGTCAACCTAGGCAGCAAAACCGTATTTTAACGACGGGTGAGCGAAAATCCGCCTTTTTAAAACAGGTTTGGATTACTCGCATCACCTTACAGGAGGCGCTTTGATATGAAACTGAAGGACGGATTTGTTTTGCGCAGTGTCGGCGGGCACTTCATCGTTGTGCCCGTCGGCGCGCAGACGGTCGATTTTAACTGTATGATCACGCTCAACGAGACGGGTGCATTTTTGTGGCAGCAGCTACAGCAAGAGCGCACGGCTCAGGAGCTGACCGAGGCTCTGCTCGGGGAATACGAGGTCGAGCCCGCCGTCGCCGAGGCGGATGTGGCGCGCTTTGTCGAGAAGCTGCAGCAGGCGGAGCTGCTCGTATGAGCAAGAGACGGAACGCCGTGCCCGTGCAGGTGTCGCTGGCGGAGCTGTCGCCGCTGATGATCGCCTGCCTCGACGAGGGGAAGGAAGTGCTGCTCACCGTGACGGGGAACAGCATGGGCACGTTTCTGCGGCACAGGCGCGATCAGGTGGTGCTGGCGAAGCCCGCCGATCCGACGACTCTGCAGCCGGGTGACGTGCCGCTGTATCGGCGGCAGAGCGGGCAGCTGGTGCTGCATCGCATCGTCGAGCGGGACGACGGAACCAAGCGCCGCTTATACGGCGAGCGCGAGTCATTGCCCTCGATGCATTCGAGCAGTCCCCTGACCTATACGATGCTGGGTGACGCCCAGACACAGCGCGAGCCGAATATCCGCCCCGAGCAGATCGTGGCGGTGGCGATCGCCTTTGTGCGCAAGGGCAAGCGGTGGGACTGCCGCGGCACTGCCTACCGCCGCCGTTCTCTGCGGTGGCATAAGCTGATGCCGCTCAGAGCGCCGCTTGTGCGGCTGTGGCATCTGTTTCACGGCGCGCGGAATCGGCTCGAGTGCTTGTTTTCAAAATAATCAAGGAGATCATTGTGATGGCTACACCGACCGCGAACAAGTGGATATGGCGTATTGCCCGACCCGACGTCGGGCGCATCGTACTGCTCTCGGCGCTGTCGGGGTTTAACTCGGTGGCGGCGGTGGTGTTTGCACTGCTCACCCGAAAGGTGATCGACATCGCCGTCGGGGACGCGCAGGGCAGTCTGTGGACCACCATCGGTTGGTTGCTCGGCGTGTTGGTGCTGCAGATCGCGATCGAGGTGTTCAGCAGCCAATTTAACGCCCGCATTGCGGGCAGGATGGAGATGCGCATCAAGGATCGTGTCTTTGCCGCGATCTTCCGTAAGCGCTGGCAGGATGTCAGTCGCTTTCATTCGGGTGAGCTGCTCAACCGCCTCAATTCCGACAGCCACATCGTGGTCACGGGCGTGGTGGGCTTTGTGCCGCGGCTCGTGTCGCTGGTGACCCGTCTGGTCGCCTGCCTTGTGGTGCTGATCATTCTGGATGGCCGCTTTACGGCGGTTATGCTCGGCTTTGGCTTACTGTTGCTCGTGTGTAGCCGCGCCTACGGCAAGCGGGTCAAACGCCTGCACAAGGATTGCCAGGAAAGTGATGGAAAGGCGAAAGCCTTTACACAAGAAGCGTTGGAAAACTGGACGATGATTCAAGCCTTTGAGGGCGGCGAGGTCGTGCGCGGGCGGCTGGGCGAGCGGCTGAAAGGGCATTTTGTCAACCTCATTCGCCGCAACCGCTGGAGCGCCGCCGCGCACGGCGTGCTGCACCTGCTGTTTTCGGGCAGCTACTATGCGGCGCTCGCGTGGGGGGCGGTCCGTCTGGCGGCGGGGTCGATCACCTACGGTACGCTGACCGCCTTTTTGCAGATCGTGGGGCAGATCCGCCAGCCGTTTATGAGTATGTCGGGGCTGATGCCGCAATATTACAATATGCTCGCGTCCGCAGAGCGGCTTATCGAGCTGGAGAATATTCCCGATGAGCCGCGGGCGACTGTGTCGGCGGCGGATTGGCGCAAGACGCCGATGCAATTGCTTGAAGTCAGCGGCGTGTGTTTCGCTTACGAGGCTGACCATCCCGTGCTGACGGGGGCGTCGCTGACGGTGCGGCGCGGGGAGTTTATCGCGCTGACCGGCTTCTCCGGTATCGGGAAATCGACGCTGTTTAAGCTGATGCTCGGCTTTTACGCGCCGCAGAGTGGGTCGCTTGTCGCGGTAACCGAGAGTGAGCGGCATCCGCTCGGCGCGGACACGCGCGCGCTGTTTGCCTACGTGCCGCAGCAGAGCGTGCTGCTGTCGGGCACGATCCGTGAGAACATCGCCTTCTGCTGCCCCGATGCGACGGAGGAGTTCATCTGGGCGGCGGCCGAGACGGCGGCAATTGCGGATGTGATCCGCGGGCTGCCGAACGGGCTGGATACCCCGCTCGGAGAGCGGGGCGCGGGGCTGTCCGAAGGACAGATCCAGCGCTTGGCGATCGCGCGTGCGGTGCTGTGCGATGCGCCGATCCTGCTGCTCGACGAAGTGACCGCCTCGCTCGATGAGCCGACCGAGGAACTGGTGCTGCGCAACCTGCGCACGCTGACCGACAAGACCTGCATCTGTATCTCTCACCGTCCCGCGGCACTCGGTGTCTGTGACCGTGTCATTCGCGTGGAAGACGGGAAATTGATCGAAGAATGATCAACGCCCCTCGGCTGTGATTGCCGAGGGGCGTTAGTTATGCGATTTAATCAAGATACACGGTTTTGCCCGCAGGGATAAGAAGCGGCTCTCGGTCCCTGTTGACCCATACGTCCATAGCGGAGGGGTTGTAGATCATCGTTTCGTCCGCCGACACGACCAGCGCACGCTGTGCGGCTCGGTAGGCACAGATCTCGCCGTTGGTGGCGTACCAGATCTGGGGTCTGTTCGCGAGTGAGGATACGAGCGTTTCCATCTCGGCCCAGTCCGCCTCGGTGGCGAATTCATAGCTGTGCCCCCAGATGTAAAATAGTGGCTGTCGATTCGGATTGTTCAGGTTTTCAATAAAGTTTTCGCTGCGCCACAGCGCTCGTTTGTGGTGGCAGGTGGGATTCCAACGCAAAAAATCGCGCGGCACGGTAAAATACTCCGTGGAATTGACCGTTCGGCTGTAGGTGATGCCGCAGGCGCGCAGGGCGTTGACGGTGTCATCATCGACCGAGCCGTATGGGTAGGACATCCCCGTCACGGGATAGCCGGCGATCTGCTCGAGGATGCGGCGATCGTCGATGATCTCGTTGATCCTTGTGGCGGCGGGCATCTCGGTCAGATGGCCGTGATGCATGGTGTGGCAGGCGATCTCGTGGCCGCTGTACAGCTCGCGCACTGCGGCGAGCTGTTCGGGGGTACAGTCGAGATATTTGCGGCTGTTGAGGTGGAAGGTCGCCTTGATGCCGTATTTGTTAAACAAAGCAACGAGTCGCACATCCTGTTCGGGACCGTCGTCGTAGCTGAAGGTCACGATGCGGTGCGTGCCGCCGGGGAAAGCTAAATAGTCGATCATTGTATTTTCTCCTTAATCGTCAAATTGTGTCAGATGCCCTTGGGTGCGCATATTCGGGTAATTCCACTGCCGCAGCACCTCGTACACGCCGACCGCCACGGAATTGGATAAGTTGAGAGAGCGAGCGGCATCGTTGTCGATCATCGGCAGCCGCACGCAGGAATCAGGGTTGTCGTGCAGCAGGGCTTCGGGCAGGCCCTTGGTCTCCTTACCGAAGACGAGATACGCGCCGTCGGGGTAGGTCACGTCCGAGTGGATGTGCTTCGCCTTGGTGGAAAAGTAGAAAAACGGACCTTTGTTCTTCGCGAAAAAGTCGTCGAGGTCCTTGTAATAGGTGATATCCAGCAGGTGCCAGTAGTCCAGTCCCGCGCGCTTGAGCTTTTTGTCGTCGATACGAAAGCCGAGCGGCTCGACGAGATGCAGGCGTGCGCCCGTCGCGGCGCAGGTGCGGCTGATGTTGCCGGTGTTCTGCGGAATCTCCGGCTCGACGAGCACGATGTTGAGGGTAGGCAAGAGAAAAACCCCTTTATGTCTAAAATTCTACTTTGATTTTAGCACACAACTGCCGCCGACGCAAGAAAAATCACGCCCGCGGTGATAATTTTCCGTTGTGTGTGCACACTAATGCCGAAAGGAGGCGTGTGGCTATGAATAATCGGTCTTTCGGCAATTTCGTCAAAGGTATGGGGATGGGCGTGGCGCTCGGCTGTGCCGCAGGCGTGGTCGGCACCTGCTATGTGAAGAAGAACAAGAAAGGACTCAAGCGCAACGCGGGAAAAACGCTGCATTCCATCGGCGACCTGCTGGAGAATGTGACGGATATGTTCTGAACAGGTGAAAAGGCGGGACGGTGTCCTGCCTTTTTGCTGTGTTGGAGAGAAATTTGCGGTTTTATGCTTTACAAACCGCCGAAAGTCGTGTAAAATAATACGGAATAAATATAAGGATGTGACCTTTTTGGATAAATTTGACGACAAGACTACATCGGTGACGGAGGAAGAGGCGCGGGAGTACGAACTTGAGCTCTTCGGCCGTTCGAAATCCCGTGAGGAGATCAAGGCGGAGGAGAAGGCTCGCAAGGCGGCGGAGCTGGCGGCTCTGCGCGAGGCGCGCCGTCAGGCCAAAGAGGCGAAAAAGGCCGCCCCGAAGGAGAAGCGCGGCGACCTGCTGGTGATGGGCATCATTCTGCTGGCCGTGCTGATCGGTGCAGGCGTGCTGCTCGGCATCAACATTGCTAAGTCGAATAAAGAGCTGAGCTATGAAATGAGCGAGGACACCCCCGGCTATTTCTACGACGGTGAGGCAACGCCCGAGCTGAAGGATGACGGCATCACCGCCGCGGTCAACGAGGTGTATTACACCAACGGCGGGCATCTGTGCGTGCAGATGACGCTCGGCAACGGCGCGAACAAGGCGATCCGTCTGGACTCGCTGGAGGTCAAGATCTCCAACGGCGAGACCGAGGCGCTCATTGCCAGCGGCTACACCGAGGACGTTGACGACGCCTATTTGGTGGCGGCAGGCGGCACCAATACCTACACCTTCTACATCAAACCCGAGCACGTGAAGATCGCGGACGATACGCTGGAGACCATCTCCTATGAGGTTACCGCGGTCGGGACTCTTATGGAGGAATAAGCATCCTATGTTAGAACTGCAAAACGTATCATTCATTGTTGATAACGACGGCACACAGCGTGAGATCCTAAAGGACATCAGCCTTACGATCGACGAGCGGTTTGTCGCGGTTACGGGCCCGAACGGCGGCGGTAAATCCACCCTCGCGCGGGTCATCGCGGGTATCGTGAAGCCGACCTCGGGCCGCATCCTGCTCGACGGCGAGGACATCACGGAGCTGAGCATCACCGAGCGGGCGAAGAAGGGCATCAGCTTCGCCTTTCAGCAGCCGGTGCGCTTTAAGGGGCTGACGGTGCGCGACCTCATCACCCTCGCGGCGGGACGCGATATCACCATCACCGAGGCGTGCTCCTATCTGTCTGAGGTGGGGCTGTGCGCGCGGGAATATATCGGACGCGAGATCAACGCGAGCCTCTCGGGCGGCGAATTAAAGCGCATCGAGATCGCGATGATCATCGCCCGCGGGACGAAGTTTTCGCTGTTTGACGAGCCGGAGGCGGGCATCGACCTGTGGAGCTTCAATAATCTCATTCAGGTGTTTGAGAAGATGCACGAGAAGCTCGGCGGCTCGATTATGATCATCTCCCATCAGGAGCGCATCCTCAACATCGCTGACCGCGTCATTGTGCTCGCGGACGGCAAGGTCAAGGCTGACGGCGCGCGTCAGGACATCCTGCCCGAGCTGCTCGGCAGCCACGAGGCGTGCTCTGTGCTGACGGACAAGTTGTAATATTAGAGGTAAACCACTATGGACAAGATCGAAAAAAATCTGCTCGAGCAGATCGCGGATCTGCACGACGTGCCGCAGGGCGCGTATAATATCCGCGCTAACGGACAGCTATCGTCGCGCGCGACGACCGAAAACGTCGACATCATCACCAAGACGGACAAGCCCGGTATCGATATTATCATCAAAGCGGGCACCAAGAACGAGAGCGTGCACATCCCCGTGCTCATCAGTCAGACGGGTCTGCAGGATCTCGTGTATAACGACTTCTACGTTGGCGAGGATGCCGACGTGACCATCGTCGCGGGCTGCGGCATCCACAATGCGGGGGACGACGAGTCCCGCCACGACGGTATTCATTCCTTCCACCTCGCAAAGGGGGCGCGCCTGCGCTATATCGAGAAGCACTACGGCGACGGGGACGGCAACGGCGAGAACGTGATGAATCCCACCACCGTCGTCGAGCTGGACGAGGGCGCGTATATGGAGATGGAGACCACCCAGATCAAGGGCATCAGCTCCACCGTCCGCGTGACGAAGGGAAGACTCGGCGACGGCGCGACGCTCATCGTCAAAGAGAAGATTATGACTCACGGCAAGCAGTACGCCGAGACGGATTTCACCGTTGATATGGACGGTGAGGACTGCAGTGCGAACGTCATCTCCCGCTCGGTCGCGAAGGGCACGTCGCGGCAGGTGTTCCGCTCCCGTATCAACGGCAACAACCGCTGTTCGGGACACACCGAGTGCGACGCGATCATTATGGACGACGCCTGCGTCAGCGCGATCCCTGAGGTGACCGCAAACCACCTCCAGGCCGCGCTCATTCACGAGGCGGCGATCGGCAAGATTGCGGGCGAGCAGCTCGTGAAGCTGATGACCCTCGGGCTGACCGAGGAAGAGGCTGAGGAGCAGATCGTCAGCGGCTTTCTAAAATAAGAAACAGCGAACTCCCCACCCGAGCGGGTGGGGAGTTCTTTGCGTTTTATGCTACTTTGTAGTCAATGTCGTATTCGTCCTCGTCGTAGCCGTAGAGGTCGCTGAAATAGGCGTCGGATGCTTTGGCGGCATCGTATCCTTGCTTGACGATGCTATCGAACACTGCGTTATACGCCGGCGGCACGGCATATTCGAGGTCTTTTCGTTCTCCGTTGTAGTTGGGGCGAACGATCGTATAGGCATTGCCGTTTACGGCAATGCTGACCGCTTCATCGCGCAATAACATCGTGTCGTCGCAGGCATTCAGCTCGACGAAATAATCATAGGTATAGGTATTCTCGTCCTGTACGGTTGGGGTGACCGTGAAAAGGATTTCCTCCACCGCCTTTGCCTGTTCGGCGGTCAGTTGATATAGGTGTTCGGTATACTCCAACGTATCGGTGTCCAACACGTTATAGGTATAGCAATAACCGGTGGGCTTAAAGGGAGCGGCCAGTACGGCGTTGTATTCGGCGTATTTATCCACGCGGCAATAGTAAACGTCCATATAGTTGGAATAAAGGATCTCCCCATCGTTATACAGCGAGCTGTAATCTCCGAATTCCGAACTGAGCAGGACGGGAACGTCCGGCTCGGTGATGCGGATGACGGTGCGGTCATCGCGCTTAAAGGGGCGGAAATACTCATTTTCAGGCAACGGGATATAATCGGTGCCGCGCAGCTTCACCCCGCCGGTTTCGGTATAAAATGCTTGATTTTCACGCATCTCGTCGATGGCGTTACAGCCCGTGGCGGACAGACAGACGAGGATAAGCGCGGTAAAGAGCGCAACAAACCGTTTCACTTTTTTCATTGCTTCTCCTCCTTATTCCAGATTGAGCTTGCGGCGGATGATTATGCGCGAGACACAGAACAGCGCCGTCGCAATCAGCAGATTGAGCAGAATGTAGCCGATCACCAAGGTATGAATACACCCGATGGGGGCGTCCATAAAGATCAAGCCGAAGTCCTCCCACGGCAGATGCTGGGAGATGATGAGCACGATGGTGCTGATGACCTGCGTAACCATATAGTAGCCGAAATACACGCCGACGGCGGCGAGGACGCGGTTCTTGTGGAACATCTGCCCGACGGTGATACAACCATAGAATAATAGCATCTGATAGATGTATGCCGCGATGACCAGCAGAATAAACTCGAAAGCGAACAGCCAGATGTTCACCTGCCACTGGGCGGCGGTGGTTTCCTTGAAGGTAAAGGCAAGCCGTTCGGGGATCAAGTCAACGATGTAGCGGACCGCGTTGCCGACTTCGAAGAGCACGTCGCCTGCGGTGATGATGCACACCGCCAGTATGGCAACGACAATGGATGCCAGATGCACCAAGATCGCGGTGGTCAGCTTTGTCAGGATATGTTGGGTCGGGGTTACGGGCAGGGTGAAGGAGAGGTAACCTTCACTGGTGAATAGATTACGGTAGTAACGGGTGATGGTGAACACCATCGCCATCGCAAACACGGCGATGATCGCCATCACAAAGGTGACGATGGAAATGATGCTGATCGTATTGTAGACGGAGTTGTCGGCTTCGAAGAACTGGATAATACGACCCACCGCCGCGATGGCGATCAGAATGCCGTAGATCGGCAACATCGAGCGCACATAATAGGCGATCTCGTGCTTAAATAACTTCTTTACCATTTGAACACCTCCCTAAACAGCTCGTCGACACTCTTGCCGTTTTCTTCGCGTATGGCATCGACGCTCTTTTGCAGCAGCACGTGCCCGTTTTGAATGAACACGACCTCGTCAAGAACCTGCTCGATGTCCGCAATGAGGTGGGTGGAGATGAGCACGGTCGCGTCGGGGTTGTAGTTATTGATGATGGTGGAGATAACGTAGTCGCGCGCCGCGGGATCCACACCCGCGATCGGCTCGTCGAGAACGTACAGCTTGGCATTGCGGCTCATCGTGAGGATGAGACACACCTTCTCCTTGTTACCCTTGGACAGCGATTTGAGCTTGCGGTCGGGGGAGATGTCCAGCCGCTCGAGCATCTGATACGCCAGCTCCTCGCGGAAATCCGCGTAGAAATCTTTGAAATACTCTACGATCTGCCGCACGGTCATCCAGGTGTTGAGATAAATGTTGTCGGGCAGATAGGCGACGATCTTCTTTGTCTCCACACCCGGCAACTCGCCGTCGATCAGCACCCGTCCCTCGGTGGGGGTGAGCAGTCCGTTGAGAATTTTGATCAAGGTCGTCTTGCCCGAGCCGTTGGGGCCCAAGAGACCGACGATCTTGCCGCTCTCCAGCGTGATATTCACGCCGTCCAGAGCAAGAACGTTGCCGTACTTTTTGGTGAGATTTTTACAAACCAATAATTCGCTCATATACTCCACTCCTCTACATAGTCTTTGATCGCTTGCGGTGTCAGCCCGAGGGCTTCCATTGCCGCGAAATACGCGGCTGTCTTTTCCTTCCACAGATTTTTGAGCGTTTCCATTGCGGGGGAAATGTCCTCGGCAACATACCAGCCCGAGCCACGCACCGAATACAGGATGTTCTGCTGCTCGAGCAGCTCGAACGATCGCTGTACGGTGTTGGGATTGACTCCCGCTTCAAGCGCCGCCTCGCGCACCGAGTACAGTCGCTCATTGGGTTTTAGCTGCCCGAGTGCGATGTGCAGGCATACCTGCTCGCAGATCTGCGGGCTGAGCGGTCGGTTTTTATCCAGGACCCACGCCATTCGATCACCTCCGAAATTAAATTGTGTTAGTTCACTAGTACAATAATACACTTTTCGAGTCTGGTTGTCAAGAGGAATTTTGAAAATACATTGACCCTCGACTGGTTTTAGTAAAAACGGTCGGGGGCCAATATCGTATTTATTCCACCCCGCGGCGGTAGAGGCCACGGGTGATGGCAGGTGGCGGGGGAGTGCCCTGCCGATAGGCGGCGAGCACCGCGGCAACCTCGTCGCGGGTCTCGGTGGTGAAGTGGAAGAGGTAAAATGCCGCGGGCGGCACCTCGTCCATTTGGTCGCCCCAATAGAGCGGCACGGTGTTGAGCACCTCGCTGCACCCGCCCGCACACATCACGGGGAACTGTGCGCCCGTGCGATCGGTTAGGCCTTGGTGTTGACACCCTGCACACGAGCCGAGCGCGGACTTGCGCGGGCAGTTGCGGGTGAGCATCAGCGGTTGTCGCCCGTAGAGCAGGATGCCGACGGGCAGCGGCGTGTCGCCGAGTGCCTGCATCTGCGGGAAGGTCAGCTCCATTGACAACGTCGCGGCGACAAGGTCGGTGCCTTTACAGAACGAAGGCGCCTGCGAATTCATCAGGTTCAGCCCGAAGCCGCCGATGGGGGATAGCCCCGCGGCTTTGGCAAGCGGGATCGCGCCGACGTTGCCGCATAAGGCGGCGACAGCGCCCGCCTCGGCGGCGTTTTTTAATTTTTCAGCAACCGCCGCCTCGGTTCCGAACATCCCGCGCGGGACGTCAACGCCGACCCTTTGCCCCGCGGCGGTCAGCGCGCGGACGGTGTCGGGCGGGGTGTCGAGCGGCAGGAACACGAGGTAGGGACGCAGGGCGTCCGTATATTGCGCCGCGTCCGCGAGACGGATAAACCACGCGGGTTCGGTATACGCCTTGCCCGTGGGAACAGACGGCACGGCGGTGATGTCAAAGGGGATGGGGGTGGTTTTCCCGCGCTCATCCAACAGTTTATCGAGCGCATCGCGGCGCAGGGCGTTGAGCCGCGCCATCGGCAGGGTCAGCCCCTCGTCGACGGTAACGGCGATGTCGGTGGTGCAGAACGGCGTGCCGCCCGTCTTGGTGAGCTGGTCTTTCGCAAGGGCGGGGTCGAGCGGGCGGTTGATTGCCTGCTCGGCACCGTCGGCGGCGACGCACACACGGTGTCCATCCTCGTCCGTCACGGTGAGGGTGCAGGCGTCCGCGCGCACGGATAAGTCCATTGACACCGCCACGAGCGGGGTCTCCTTGTCGTACAGCCGCGCAAGGCTCCCGAGAACGGCCGCCCCGGCGCGGGCGTCCCCCTTTCGGGCGGTAGCTTTGAGATCCCGCCCGACGCGCTTGAAGCGGGTACTTATCTGATCGCGGCGGCGGCAACGGGGGGAGAGGTAACGGTAGAACGTGTGCGCTACGGGGAGCTTTCTCCCTTGCTTCTCACCTTCGGCAGAATGAATATCCCCTTTCGTTTTACGGGGAACGCCGTCACCGTCCACTCCGCCCCGCGCATTCTTGGGACAAGTCGGAGGCC
>JAZSHK010000056.1:0-5184 GCA_045533185.1 Acutalibacteraceae bacterium
TTGGCCTCCGACTTTAAGAGAGCCAGGCGGGAGAAAAAAGAGGAACGCACCTGGAACATTGATATGGACCGCGTGCGGTCTGCCATCCCTGCCGAGATTCCCGACGAGGAGATGGAGGACTACACCGAAAAGGCGCTGGAGTATTACCAGCAATTGTTGCAAAAACGAAAAGCGAGGGATGCCCGATGAATCCGCACATTCGATTACGTGTGTCACACAATCGACAAAACGGGCACCCCGCCCTTAAAATGATGGCAAAGGAGGTGATGTAATGGCAAAACGAGTATGCTGTTTGTACCGCGTTTCCACCGGCAAACAGGTGGACTACAACGGCAACAACGAAGCTGATATCCCGATGCAACGCAAGGCGTGCCATAAATTCGCGTTGGAAAAGGGCTGGAACATCGTGCACGAGGAACAGGAGGATGGTGTTTCGGGTCATAAGATCCGCGCCGAAAACCGCGATAAAATCCAAATTATCAAGGAGCTGGCGCGCAAGAAACAGTTTGATATTCTGCTGGTGTTTATGTTCGACCGCATCGGTCGTATCGCGGATGAGACCCCCTTTGTGGTGGAATGGTTCGTAAAAAATGGCGTGGAGGTGTGGAGCACCCAAGAGGGGGAGCAACGCTTTGACAACCACACCGACAAGCTCTTAAACTATATCCGCTTTTGGCAAGCGGATGGCGAGAGCGAGAAAACCTCGGTGCGTACCAAAACGAGCTTGGGTCAGATCGTGGAGTCGGGTCACTACAAGGGCGGCGGTGCTGCCTATGGATACGACCTTGTGAAAAACGGGCGCACCAATAAGAAAAAGCACGAACTCTTTGACCTGCAAGTGAATGCGGACGAGGCGCTGGTGGTGAAGATTATTTTTGATAAATACACCCGTGAGGGGTTGGGTGCCCACACCATCACAACCTGGCTCAACGACCACGGCTACCGTGCCAGAACGGGCAAAAAGTGGCATTCCGCCACCGTGCGGGGGATGCTGCAAAATCTGACCTATACAGGGGTGCTCCGCAGTGGAGAATCCCGCTCGGGTGTCATTTTGGAACTGCAAATTATTACCCCCGAACAGTTTGAAAAAGCCCGCGAAATTATGAATCAGCGGTCGATCAACCACCGCGCCAATCCCGTGCCACCGATGAACAGCAAAGCCAAATCGTTACTGGCAGGCAAGGTGTTTTGTGGGCATTGCGGGGCGCGGTTACTGCTCAGCACCAACGGGCGGTATCGCAAACGCACCGACGGTACGCTGGACACCACCAAGCGACTTCGCTACGTCTGTTATGGCAAGACCCGCAAGCAAACCGAATGCGACGGGCAGACCGGTTACACCATGCACATTCTGGACGATATCGTGGATTCTATCATCAAGGACATTTTTTCCAAGATGAAAGGGGTGTCCAAGAGCGAGGTGGTCAATGCGAAATATGCCAATGAACTGGAACTGCGCAAGGCGCGGCTGATTATGCTGAATGCCGATTACGGCAAGGCAAGCGATAACCTGACCTTGCTCAAATCAGAGGTGGTGAAATCCATTCGTGGCGAGAGTTCCTTTTCTACCGAGATGCTGTCGGACCTCATTCGCGAAGCGGAGAGCGAATGTGCGCGGTTAGAAGAGCAATGCGCCGATGCACGGCGGGATGTGAAAGATACCGAAAATCTGCTCCGTCAGCTCAGCGATCATTTCGACGAGCTGATCTCTTGGGCGGAACTATACGACAGTACGAGCTTGGAGAAAAAGAAGATGGTGGTGAATGCCCTTATCAACCGCAGTGAGGTTTCGAGGGATTATAAAGTGAAGATTGATTTTAACTTTGACTTTGAGCAATTTACGAACGGTTTAGACATCGCAGCATAAGAGAAAAACCGAGCAGAGCGTAAATTACGCTCTGCTCGGCGATTATGCTTTGTTTCTTATCGTTTTACTCTTTTTATGCGTTGTATGAATGCATAAATCCCGTACCCCACAATGACACCGACGGTATTTAAGATCAAATCATCGATATCGGTTGCCCTGACGCTAAATGGCAATTGTATCGTTTCTATGCAAAGAGAAATGCCCGCTCCCGCCAGAAACACTTTCCAAAATCTATTGAGATTTTTGTAGACGATCGGCAAAACTATGCCGCTGGGAATAAACATCGCGGCATTTCCAATCACATTCAGCAAAAGATCTCGCTTGCTTTCATAGTCAAACAGATGGACAAACGGAATGAAATTGACTCTGAACGGAAATGCGGTGGCAACATCAAATACAAGTGGCTGAACACGTCCGTCCACCGTAGCCATAGGGAAAAACGTAAATCGGATGATTACCGCAAGATTGATATACATCAAAAGCAAAACGGCTTCTCGTTTCAAGTCTATATGGCGGTTTTTAATCCATATAGAACTCCTGACGATTAGCCAAATAGCCGCAAAAATAAGTTCTAAAAATAAAAACGAGAATTCAACCATATGCAACGCCCTCACTTCAAACAGATTATACCATAGAAACAACGGCATTTCAACGGATGCTTATTTCATCACCTTGACAAAGTGGAACATTTCGTCGGGGCCTTCGCCTCCGTCGTCCTCATCGTCCGGCATAGGATGGGTGGGTGCGAAATACTCGCACCAAAACTCGTCGATTTGGAAGCCGCATTTGTTGACGTAGAAATGGATATTTCGTTTTTCAAAATAGGGGGTGCAGGTTTCCCACACAACTGTTTCGGGGTGGAGGGCTTCCACCGCCAGCCAAGCGCCGTAGCCGATGCCTTTGGTATGCTCCTCGGGAGAAACAAAGAGGATTTCCAGTTCGTTATGGTTGGTCTCTTTGTCGATTTTGAGGATCACACCGCCGACCTTTCTGCCGTCCAGCATAATGCGGTAGGTCTCGCCTTTGGGATCGTCGATGCACCGCTCGATGGTCTTTCGGGAAATGATCTCGCCGTCGCCATCGATATGGTCGTCCCGCTCGCCGAATTCCTCCAGCGCGCCATACTTAAACGACCATTGATTATCGAGGATAAACTGCTCGCGATCCTCGGCAGTCAAGGGAACAAGGGTAACTTCGGTGTGTTTCATAATATCCTCCTAAAAACAAAAAACCCCGGCTATTGCTTTGCACAATAACCCGAGCTCACTCGGACACCTAATCCGGCAATGTGAGCGCTACGGCACTCTGCCTCCGGTGACGTATTTTTTTAGTATTATACCGCCAAATGCACGAAATGTCAATTGCCAAACAAAAAACACATTGACAAACGTCTATGTGTCGCATATACTATAAACATAGACGATTATCTATGCGAGGTGTTTATGATGTGTGAAATTGACGTGGCTTTGATTTGTAAAGCGTTATCTGATTCCAATCGTTTAAAAATTGTGGAAATGTTATCGGACGGCAAAAAATGCGGATGCAAATTGCTGGAAGCTTTTAACATTACCCAGCCGACCCTTTCCCATCATATGAAGATATTAGAGGAAAGCGGCTTGGTCAAAGGCGAAAAGCAAGGTAAATGGACGCATTACTCCCTTTGCTGTGAAACCTTAAAGGAATTCAAAGCGTTCATTGCATCCCTTGAGTGTGTAAAGGACGGTGACTGCGAATGTCGGTGATTTGGGATTTTATTCAAGATGAAATTCTCGGTATGGCTTGGCTGAACCGTTTGATTGCCACCGTTCTGAACGCTTGCGGACTGGATACCGCAAGTAAAATCGGCGGAAGCGTACAGTTCTTTATTTACGATATGATTAAAATTATGGTGCTGCTCGGTGTTTTGATTTTGCTTATCTCGTATATCCAAAGCTATTTCCCACCCGAGCGCACCAAAAAGATACTCGGTAAATTCCACGGCATTGGGGCGAATATCATTGCCGCCTTGCTCGGTACGGTAACACCGTTTTGTTCTTGCTCGTCTATCCCACTGTTTATCGGTTTTACAAGCGCGGGCTTGCCCGTTGGTGTAACCTTTTCGTTCCTCATTTCCTCGCCGATGGTAGATCTCGGCAGTCTTGTTCTGCTGATGAGCATTTTCGGTTGGAAGGTCGCCTTGCTGTACGTGGTACTTGGTCTTGTCATCGCTGTGGTCGGCGGTACGCTGATTGAGAAACTACACCTTGAAACACAAGTGGAGGAATACATCCGTAACGGCAAATCCCTTGATTTACCGCAGGCGGAATTGCATTTCAAGGATCGCATCAAATACGCTTGGGATCAGGTGGTAGATACCGCGAAAAGAGTGTTCCCATATGTTTTGATCGGTGTGGGAATCGGCGCGATCATCCACAACTGGATTCCCGGGGATTGGATTATTTGGGCACTTGGCAACAACAATCCGTTCGGCGTCATTCTGGCTACCGTTGCCGGTGTGCCGATGTATGCCGATATTTTCGGCACCATTCCCATTGCCGAAGCACTACTTGCCAAAGGGGCGCTTCTCGGCGTGGTGCTGTCCTTTATGATGGGCGTTACAACTTTATCCTTGCCGTCGATTATTATGCTCCGCAAGGCAGTAAAGCCGAAATTGCTCGGTATCTTTGTGGCGATCTGCACGGTGGGAATGATCCTTGTCGGCTATTTCTTTAATCTGATTCAGCCGCTTATTATGTAACTCGGAGGTATGTATATGAAAATATTTGTTAAGAAGAAAGAGAAAACTTGTTGCTGCAGCGGTGCTGCTTCCAAAGAAGCACCCATTACCAACGAATGCTGCGGTAAAACCGTAGAGGGAATTTGCTGTATCAAAGTGTTGGGTGCGGGGTGTAAGGCCTGTCATCAGCAGTTGGAATATGTCAAAGAGGCGGTAAACAAGCTCGGTCTTGATACCCCGGTGGAGTACGTTACCGATATGGCGAAAATTATGGAATACGGTGTGATGAGTATGCCCGCCATCGTGATAAACGAAAAGGTCGCCGCCTTCGGCAAGGTGCTGAAAGTGGCAGAGGTTGAAAAGTTATTGAAATGAAAAAAGTAGCTTTTATTTGTGTGCACAACTCCTGCCGCAGTCAGATTGCCGAAGCACTCGGCAAGCATCTGCGCGGTGATGAATTCGACTTTTACTCAGCGGGTACCGAAACAAAGCCGCAAATCAACCAAGATGCCGTAAGATTGATGAAACAGCTCTACGGCATTGATATGGAGCAAACGCAATACAGCAAAACGTTTGATAAAATTCCTGCGCCCGATATGGC
>JAZSHK010000023.1:0-3210 GCA_045533185.1 Acutalibacteraceae bacterium
CAAGGTGCAGGCGATCCTTGAGAAGAACGCTGACAGCGTGCTTGGCGACGTGATGGCGACCGCGCTCAAATGCGGCGAGACCGCCGGCTTTGTCAAGGAGTGGAGCATCAACGGCGAGACCGTTACCCTCGGCGTGGAAAAGAACGACTGACAAAATTTTGCTCTTGCGCATTAAAGCAAAAACGACTATACTAATATCAAGTGAAACAGAAAGGTGGTCAATACTATGATCGTTACCAAACAGAGCTTGATCGGCGATATTCTGGATGCCGACCGTAGCACCGCGCCCTATTTCCTCGAGATGGGGATGCACTGCCTCGGCTGTCCCTCTGCCCGCGGCGAGTCCATCGAGCAGGCGTGCGCCGTGCACGGTGTGGACGTGAACGTGCTGGTCGAGAAGCTGAATAAGCATTTCGGCAACTGATGTGAATGAGCGATATCCACCGACATCGTCGGTGGATATCGCTGTATAAGGGGTACTGTATGATCAATTTGGATAAACGGTTGTCGACAGTGGCAGCGATGGTGCGCCACGGCAGTCGTATAGCGGATATCGGCACGGATCACGCCTATCTGCCCGTCTATCTCGTGCAGGCGGGGATCTGCCCGGGCGGTATCGCGGCGGATATCCGCTCGGGTCCGCTGGACGCCGCCCGCCGCACCGTGACCGAGGCGGGGCTGACGGATGTCATCGCCCTGCGGCTCGGTGACGGGCTGGCGCCCGTCAAGGCCGATGAGACGGACGACGTCGTTATTGCGGGTATGGGTGGCGAGACCATTGTTGCGATCTTAGCCGCCGCCGATTGGGTGAAGGACGCCCGCCTGCGGCTGATCCTGCAGCCGATGACGCGGGCAGAGGAGCTGCGCCGTTGGTTGCTGACGAGCGGGTTTACCGTCGCCGAGGAACGCCTCGTGCGGGACGGGCATCGGCTGTACCCCGTGATGGCGGCGGCGTACACCGCCGCCGAGCCCGAGACGGACGAGTTTATGTTTTATGCGGGTTTTTTCTCGGCGGGAGAGGGGAGCCCCTACCGCGAGATGATGGCGGAGCATCTGACCCGCCGCGCCGCGGGTCTGCACCATAACGGCGATGAGGTCGGTGCGGCGCGGCTCGTCGATATCGCCGAACGCTTGCGAAAAATCGCGCTGATCAAGGGGTGTGACAAATGATCAAAGAGTTTAAATTATGGGAGAATGACATTCCCGCATACCGCGAGGGGGCGGAGTGCCCGAACCGTGTAACGGCTTACATACACGAAGATGGCGTACGCCCCGCAATGGTGGTATATCCCGGCGGTGCATATATAAATCGTGCGCCGCACGAGGGTGGGGATATCGCGGAGTTTTATTACGAAAACGGGTTTAATGCGTTTGTGGTGGACTACCGCGTAGCGCCGAATCGCCACCCCGCGCCGCTGATGGATGCCCAACGCGCTGTAAAGCTTGTGCGCTTACACGCGGCTGAATGGGGCGTCGATCCCGAGCAGGTGTTTATCATCGGGTTTTCCGCCGGCGGGCATCTGGCGGGCTGTGTGGCGACGATGAACGACATCTGCCGCGTGGGGGATGCACTCGATGGAGTGAACGCTCGCCCGAACGGTGCGGTGCTGTGCTATCCCGTGATCTCCTCCGATCCTGCGATCGCGCATCTCGGCAGCTTTAATAATTTGCTGGGCGAGCGCGCTGAGGAGCTGCGGGATGCGTTCAGTGTCGATAAGAACGTGAGCGAGGATACCTGCCCGTGCTTTTTATTCCATACGATGGAGGATAGGGCGGTGCCTGTTCAAAATACCTTCCGTATGCTGGAGGAACTGCGGGCGAATAACATCCCCGCCGAGGCGTTTATCACGCCGTACGGCTATCACGGTGTCGGTCTTGCGAAGGGAATGGGCGGCTGCGAGCAGTGGCCTGCGTTGACCCTTGACTGGCTGCGCCGCCTTTGCGAAAAATAAATAGAGCGCGCGTCTGTAATGGCTATCACCTTTACAGACGCGCTTTTGCTTATTCACCGTCTTTGTTTGATCGATACTTTTCCTTGACCGCGTCGGGGATGCTCGGCAGGGCAACACCGGTAATTCCTGCGCCGAAGGGCCCGATCAGCGGGAACACGTTGTCGGTGTCGGTGGTGTCCTGTACCTCGTAGGTACCGTATTTGTTGATCTGATCGACCACATCGACGGGCTCCCCGAACACCGCTTCGTCCGGCTTCATTGAACGCGGGGCATCTCTGTTCTCGTTGTTTTGCATCGTCGTCACCTCGTGCTTATTGTGTGCGCGAGGACAAAAAATATACGGCACACCGTGTTTCGGTGTGCCGTAAAAATCAGTCGTTGGTCATTCGGTAGGAGAGCGTCATCAGGCTGTCGCCCATATGGACGTTCTCGACGACCGCTTCGGGGTGGTCGTGGCAGATGTCGTAGTGCGAGAAGTTCCAGAACCCACGGACATCGCAGGCGAGCAGACGCTCAACGAGCGCGGGCGCGGCTTCCTTGGGAATGCAGAGAATAGCCATCGCGGGCTGCTCGACGGCACAGATCGTTTCGAGCTCGGCGGTGGGGTGGATGGTGTGTCCGTGCAGATCCTGCCCGACGAGCGCGGGGGCGTCGTCGAACACGCCGACAAGGCGAAAACCGCGCGCCTCGAAATTCATATGATTGGCAACCGCTTTGCCGAGGTTGCCCGCACCGACCAGAATCGCTTTAGTCGGCTCGGTGATGCCGAGGATACGCCCGATCTCGTCATACAGTTGGTCGACCGCATAGCCGTAGCCCTGCTGGCCGAAGCCGCCGAAGCAGTTGAGATCCTGTCGGATCTGCGAGGCGGTCAGCCCCATACGGCGGGAGAGCTCCCCCGAGGAGATGCGGCTGATGCCGCTCCGCTTCAGATCATAGAGAAAGCGGTAGTATCGCGGAAGCCGTCGGATGACGGGCATCGAGATGTTTGTGTTTTTAGCCATAAGTATATACCTCGTTTTCTTTCCTTAATATTATGATGGATTGACGAGATTTTGTCAAGTGTTGAGCGAAAATTTTACGTTGCGCCTTTTTGCGGAAAATTCCGCAAAAAACCATTGACATCCGCGTTTTCAGGTGCTATAATAGCAACGTTGATTTGCGAGGATGCTGGAATAGGCAGACAGGCACGTTTGAGGTGCGTGTGTCGAACGACGTGTGGGTTCAAGTCCCATTCCTCGCACCAAAACAGAAAGAA
>JAZSHK010000001.1:0-3551 GCA_045533185.1 Acutalibacteraceae bacterium
GCTGTTATACGGCGAAGATATCGCCGCACAGCGTGAACGATATATCGCCGCTGTTCAAGGCTTCGTAGAGACCTTCGGCGAACCTGCAACCGACCTGTTGCTGTTCTCCGCCCCCGGCCGCACCGAGATCGGCGGCAACCACACCGACCATAACCACGGACGTGTGTTGGCGGGCAGTGTAAACTTAGACGTTATTGCCGTGGTGGCACCTACTACAGAAAACCGCATCCGCGTAAAATCCAAAGGCTACGATATGGATACCGTAGAACTGGATAGTTTGACCGTAAAGCAAGAGGAAATCAATCGTTCCGCGTCCCTTATCCGCGGCACCGCCGCCCGTTTCCAAGAATTGGGCAGTGCTATCGGCGGTTTTGACGCATACACCACGTCTAACGTGCTGAAAGGCTCGGGGCTTTCCAGTTCGGCGGCGTTTGAAGTGCTTATCGGCGTTATTTTGAACCACCTCTATAACGACGGCAACGTTTCCGCGGTGGAAATTGCGAAAATCGCGCAGTTTGCGGAACGCGTATATTTCGGCAAGCCCTGCGGTCTGATGGACCAGATGGCGTCCTCGGTCGGCAACATCATCACCATCGATTTTGCCGATCCGTCCAAGCCGATCATCGAGAAGGTGGATTTTGACTTCTCGGCGGCAGGTCACGCGCTGTGCATCGTGGACGTCGGTGGCAATCACGCCGACCTGACCCACGAATACGCCGCCATTCCCGCGGAGATGCGCGCTGTTGCCGCCTCGCTTGGGGTGGAATATCTGCGTGAGACGACGATGGAAGCGCTGCTCGCCAACATCGCGCTGCTGCGTGAGCGGCACGGCGACCGCGCGGTGCTGCGCGCGATCCACTTCTTGCGGGATAACGACCGTGTGGTCGAGCAGGTGGAAGCCCTGCGTCGCGGCGATTTTGAGGGCTTTAAGGCACTTATCATCGAGTCGGGCAATTCGTCCTTCGAGTATCTGCAGAACGTTTACCCGAACTGCAGCGTCGAGGAGCAGGGGATGTCCCTCGCGCTCGCGCTCGCGCAGGGGGTGCTGCAGGGCTGTGGCGCGTGGCGCGTTCACGGCGGCGGCTTCGGCGGTACGACGCAGAACTTTGTCCCGCTGGATAAGCTCGCGGAGTTTAAGTCCGTCATTGAGGGTGTTTTCGGTGAGGGCACCTGCCACGTGCTGAACATCCGTCCCTGCGGCGGTGTGTGCGTGGATAAGCTGTGATTTATGGAAAAATACTGCTGAAATATTTGAGAGCCGTATACGCGGTTTCGCGTATACGGCTCTCATTTTTACTACCGATAAGAAAATTGGAAATTTTGCAAAAAAATTCACAAAAAACTGTTGTAATCCTCGCGCGTTTATATTATAATCATATAAAGATATTTCACGAAAGGAAATATTTTTGTGCAAAATATCCTCTTTTGGCGGGTCTTGTCGAGAGAGGCAGATAGAAAGGGCGTGGATTCCATGCAATATTATCATGCAAAAAACATCCGCAACGTTGCGCTTGCCGGTCACGCCGGCTCGGGTAAGACCTCGCTGACCGAGGCGATGTGCTACCTGACGGGGCAGCTCGACCGACTGGGCAAGGTGGCGGATGGGAATACCGTGAGCGACTTCGACCCCGAGGAGATCCGCCGCAAGGTGTCGGTCTCGACCTCGATCGTTCCAGTGGAGTGGAAGGGCACTAAGATGAACTTCCTCGACACGCCCGGATTGTTTGATTTTGTCGGCGGCGTGCGCGAGGGCATCCGTGCCGCGGGCAGCGCGGTCGTGGTCATCTCGGGCAAGAGCGGTGTCACCGTCGGCGCGGAGAAGGCGTTTGCCGCCGCGCAGAAGAAGGGCATCGCCACCATTTTCTTTGTCAATAAGCTCGACCGCGAGAGTGCGGATTTCTATAAGGTGTTCGAAGAGATGAAGGCGACCTTCGGCCCGATGGTGTGCCCGCTGGTCGTGCCGTATGTGGTGGACCATAAGGTGCAGTGCTATGTCAACCTGCTGGAGTACCGCGCTTATACATACGAGAACGGCAAGGCGACCGCCGTACCGATTCCCGATATGGGCCACCGTCTGGAGGGCCTGCGCACGGCGATGTGCGAGGCGGTCGCTGAAACGAGCGAAGAACTGATGGAAAAATACTTCTCCGGTGAGGAGTTCACCCCCGATGAGCTCATCGAGGGCATCGCTCACGGCGTGCGCCGCGGCGAGATCGCGCCTGTGTTCTGCGGCTCCGCCGCCGAGCTGCAGGCGATCGATCAGCTGCTGACGGGTCTCTTGTGGCTCGCTCCTTGGGCGGAGACGGTCGCGGGAGAGATCGGCGAGGACGCGAACGGCGAGCCGGTCGAGCTGAGGGTCGAGGAGGACGCGCCCACCGTGGCGACCGTCTTTAAGACCGTGGTCGATCCCTTCGTCGGTAAGATGGTGTATTTCAAGGTCATCCGCGGTAAGGTCACGCCTGACAGCCAACTGCTCAACACCCGCACGGGCGAGACCGAGCGTTTGGGTAAGCTGTTCACCATCCGCGGCAAGAAGCAGGAGGAAACGCCGTTTGTTCCCGCGGGTGACATCGGTGCGGTCGCGAAGCTGGTCGGCACTGGCACGGGTGACACGCTGTGCGCACCCGAGTGTCCGATCACTCTGCCCGGTGTGCCGTTTGATACCCCCTGCCTGTCGATGGCGGTGCGCGCCGAAAAGAAGGGCGAGGAGGAGAAGGTTGCCTCCGGTCTTAACCGTCTGAAAGAAGAAGATCCCACCATCAGCGTGGAGACCAACACCGAAACGCGTGAGCTTATCCTCTCGGGTATGGGCGAGCAGCATTTGGATGTTATCGCTTCCCGCCTGAAGGCGAAATTCGGCGCGCAGATCACGATGTCACAGCCCGAGGTCGCGTACCGCGAGACCATCCGCCGCAAGGTGAAGGTGCAGGGCAAGCATAAGAAGCAGTCGGGCGGACACGGCCAGTACGGCGATGTGTGGATCGAGTTCGAGCCCGCCGAGTGCGAGGGCTTGATCTTCGAGGAGAAGGTGTTCGGCGGCGCGGTGCCGAAGAACTATTTCCCCGCGGTGGAGAAGGGTCTGCAGGATTGCGCCAAGGAAGGCGTGCTCGCAGGCTATCCGCTCGTCGGCGTCAAGGCGACGCTGCTCGACGGCTCGTACCATCCTGTCGACTCGTCCGAAATGGCGTTCAAGACCGCGGCGAGCATCGCCTATAAGGCGGGCATTGCCGATGCGAGCCCTTATCTGCTCGAGCCGGTCGACAACCTCAAGGTGTATGTCCCGTCGGATTCCACGGGCGACATTATGGGGGACATCAATAAGCGCCGCGGCCGCGTGCTCGGTATGAATCCTGCTGAGGATGGCCTGACCTGCGTCGAGGCCGAGGTACCGCACGGCGAGATGGCGGATTATGCGACGATGCTGCGTTCTTCCACGCAGGGTCGTGCGTATTTCACGCTGAGCTTTGAACGGTACGAGGAAGCACCGCAGCCCGTCGCCGCGAAGGTGATCGAGGCCCGCAAAAAGGCTGAATAATCCATCATAAGTAAGA
>JAZSHK010000094.1:0-3448 GCA_045533185.1 Acutalibacteraceae bacterium
CCTCGTTTTCGGTGGCGGTGGCGGGGATGAGATGTCGGTTTTCGTCAAATACCATCGTGATCGCTTCGGAGCGGGTGTATTTGAGAATGTCGCGCATGCGGAATTTGTCAGAGTCGGTCATAAAGGTGTAGGCGCTGCCCGTGCGCTTGGCGCGGCCGGTGCGCCCGATGCGGTGGAGATAATACTCGTTCTCGTCGGGGATGTCGTAGTTGAACACCGCCTCCACGTCCTCGACGTCGATGCCGCGGGCGGCAACGTCGGTCGCGACGAGGATCTCGAGCTTATTCTCGCGGAATTTCGCCATCACCTTGTTGCGCAACGACTGCGGCATATCGCCGTGCAGGCAGTCGACCGAGCCGTGACGCTTTTGCAGCCGCTCGGTGAGCTGCTTGACGGTGCATTTCATATTTGCGAACACCATCACACGGTGGTAGTCCTCCGCGCGGATGATGTCCAGCATATCCTCCAGCCGCTGTGAGCCGCTCGAGGGAATGACGTATTGGTTGATGTGCGGGCGGTTGTCGCCCTCGGCGGCAACCTGCACCTCGATGGCGTCGTGCTGATATTCCCACGCGACGTCCATCACCTCGCGGGAGAGGGTCGCGCTGAACATCACGACCTGCGTGTCACCGGGGGTGGCGTTGAGGATGCGGCGCACGTCCTTGATGAAGCCCATCTTGAGCATCTCATCCGCCTCGTCGAGCACGGCGGTGTAGAGGTTGCCCAGCCAGACGTTGCCGCGGCTCATATGGTCGAGCAGACGGCCGGGGGTGGCGACGACGATGTGGGGATGCTTTTTCAGCGCCTCGACCTGCCGCTGCATATTGGCGCCGCCGTAGACCGAGGCGACGCGGATGGCGGGGTTAAAGCGTATGAGCGCCCGCAGGTCGGTGGTGATCTGCTCGCACAGCTCGCGCGTCGGGCAGAGCACCAGCGCCTGCAGATCCTTCATATCGGGATTGAGGCTCTCGATGAGCGGGATGCCGAAGGCGCAGGTCTTGCCGGTGCCGGTGGGGGCTTTGGCGATGACGTCGTAGCCGTCCGCGACCAGCGGGATAGTGCGCGCCTGAATCGGTGTCGGCGCGGTAAAGCCCATCGCCTCGAGCGCGCGCAGGGTCGGCGCGGAGAGGCCGAGGGACTCGAAAGTAACGTCTTGACTCATAGGGGTATTCCTTTCTTTTTCATACATACCTATCTATTATATCACGCTGTCGTGAAATTGCAAGCGGAATATATTTATATACCTTATTATATAATATAGAAAATTCGGCGGCGGGACTTGACAACCATAAAAAGGATGGTATAATGGTAAAGTCCCGAAATGCGGGTATACTGAAAGAATAATGACCGAAAGGTGTGTGTCAGATAATGAAAGAAGTGGTTATGACCAGCGAGGGCTTGAAGAAGCTTCAGGACGAACTGGAACACCTCAAGACAGTTGAACGCAAGGAAGTAGCGGAGAAGATCAAGGTCGCTCTGTCCTTCGGCGACCTGTCGGAAAACAGCGAATACGACGAAGCGAAGAACGATCAGGCCCTTCTGGAGAGCCGCATCGCCGCCATCGAGGCACAGCTCAAGAACGTGCGCGTGCTCGACGAGTCGGAGCTGAGCAGTGAGCACGTCCACGTCGGCTCCAAGGTGCGCATCGCCGACGCGAACGGCAAGGAATACAGCTACGCCATCTCCGGCGCGACGGAGGCGGACCCCTTCCACGGCAAGATCTCGGACGAGTCGCCGGTCGGCAAGGCGATCATCGGTCTGCGCGTGGGCGAGACGGGCGAGGCTGTGCTGCCCAACGGCACCATCGTGAACTATACGGTGCTTGAGATCTCGAAATAATCGGCGGCGGGCGGCAGAGGTTGACCGCCCGCTGTTTTATATGATGCTATAGAAAGAGGACGTGATCCTATGAGTAACAATCAAAATAACGCTCCCGTTGCCGAGGAGATGACCGAGCAGCAGTTAAGCGAATTGCTGCAGGTGCGCCGCGATAAGCTCGCCGCGCTGTGCGAGGCGGGACAGAACCCCTATGAGGTGACGAAATATACGGTCACCGCGTACAATGCCGAGATCCGCGCTGAGTACGAGGAAAAGGAAGCGGCGTACATCGCCGAGCACGGCGCTCCCGAAGAGGGGCAGGGCATCGAGTTGCCCGAGCCGATCGAGGTGTCGGTCGCGGGCCGTATGATGAGCCGCCGCATTATGGGTAAGGCGAGCTTCGTCGACCTGCACGATTCCACCGGCCGTATGCAGGTGTACGTCAGCCGCGGCGACGTCGGCGAGGAAGAGTATGCCGGCTTCAAGAAATGGGACATCGGCGACATCATCGGTCTGACCGGCTGGGTGTTCCGCACCAAGATGGGGGAGATCTCCATCCATGCGACGTCCATTAAGCTGCTCAGTAAGTCTCTGCGCCCCCTGCCCGAGAAATATCACGGCTTAAAGGACACCGACACCCGCTATCGCCAGCGGTACGTTGATCTCATCGTCAACCCCGAGGTCAAGCGGAACTTCATTATCCGCTCGCAATTCATCAAATATATGCGGCAGTATCTCGACAACCGACGCTATATCGAGGTGGAGACGCCGGTGCTCAATACCATCGCCGGCGGTGCCGCCGCGCGTCCTTTTATCACCCATCACAACACGCTGGACCTCGATATGTATATGCGTATCGCGACCGAGCTGCCGCTCAAGCGGCTGATCGTCGGCGGGATGGACCGCGTGTATGAGATCGGCCGTATCTTCCGCAACGAGGGTATGGATCCCAAGCACAACCCCGAGTTTACCACCGTCGAGCTGTACGAGGCGTACGCCGATTTCCACGATATGATGGACATCGCCGAGGGCATTATTTCGGGTGCGGCAAAGGAGATCCTCGGCACCTATGAGGTGGAGTGGCAGGGCGAAAAGATCGACCTGACCCCCGGCTGGCGTCGTTTGACGATGGTGGATGCCGTCAAGGAATACGTCGGCATTGATTTCGGTGTCATCACCGACGATGCCGAGGCGGTCGCCGCTGCCGCCGCGATCGGCGTGGAGCTGGCGGACACCGCCGACAAGACCTGGGGCAACGCACTCTACGCCTGCTTCGATCAGCGCGTAGAGGAGAAGCTGATTCAGCCGACCTTCATCACGATGTACCCCGTCGAGGTCTCCCCGCTGACCAAGGCGTCCCCCGCCGACCCCCGTCTGACCGAGCGCTTCGAGCTGTTCGTCTGCCACAGCGAGCTGGCGAACGCCTATTCTGAGCTTAACGACCCGATCGACCAGCGCGCCCGCTTTATGAAGCAGCTCGAGCTGCGCGACCGCGGCGACGGCGAGACCGAGATGCTGGATGTGGGCTTCCTCACCGCGTTGGAATACGGTATGCCGCCCACGGGCGGACTGGGATTCGGCGTGGACCGGTTGGTAATGTTGCTCACCGACAGCGCCTCCATCCGCGACG
>JAZSHK010000042.1:0-9119 GCA_045533185.1 Acutalibacteraceae bacterium
GTATAACAGCCGATGTCGCCGTGCACCGTGATCTTGTTCTTCGCAAGAGTGTAGAAGATGCCGCGGTGCGGACAGCCCGCGCACATCATCGGCGGGCGGGCGGGGATGGGCGAGTCGGCGGTGATATATTCTTTCTCCGCGAGACCGAACGCCGCCGCAACCGTCTGCTGGGAGAACTCGCCGAGCAGGGAGAACAGCTCCTTACCCGTGACGTCCAGACCCAGCGCGCGCACGTGAGTCTCGATGATGGGATCGAGCTCCTCGATGACGTACAGCTTCTTGACCTTGGCGGCGAAATTCTTGATGAGCTTCACCGGCAGGGGGTTGGGCATACCGATCTTGAGGATGCTGGCAGAGTCGCCGAGCGCCTCCTTTACATACAAATACGAGCAACCCGAGGTGATGATGCCGATCTCGTCCGAGTGCATCTCCACGGTGTTATACGCGCAGTCCTCCGCGAGCTCCTGCAGCGCGAGGGTGCGTTCTTCCACGACGGGGTGACGCTTGATGGCGTTGCCCGGCATCATAATGTACTTGGCGGGGTTCTTCTCATAACTTTTAAGCACCGCGGGGACAGGCTCGCCCGTCTCCACGATCGACTGGCTGTGCGCGATGCGGGTGCACATCCGCAGCAGTACGGGGGTGTCGTATTTCTCCGACAGCTCGAACGCCGACTTCGCGAACGCATACGCCTCGGCGGAGTCCGCGGGCTCGAGCATCGGCACCTTCGCCGCGATGGCGTAGTGACGGGAATCCTGCTCGTTCTGCGAGGAGTGCATCGCGGGGTCGTCCGCCACGCAGATGACCATACCGCCATTGACGCCCGTGTAGGACAGCGTAAACAACGGGTCGGCGGCGACGTTAAGGCCGACGTGCTTCATCGCGCAGGCGGAACGTGCGCCCGCCAGAGACGCGCCGTAGGCAACCTCGCAGGCAACCTTTTCGTTGGGCGCCCATTCGCTGTGCAGGTCGTCGTATTTGGCTAAAAACTCCGTAATTTCGGTGGACGGGGTGCCGGGGTAGCTGGACACCACCCCGAGTCCGCCGTCGTGCAGACCCGCGGCAACCGCTTGGTTACCGATCATTAACTTCTTCATATACTTACTCTCCTTATATATCAGGACTTGTTCTGCGAGTCGACCAGACCCTCGGCGCCGTACAGCTTACGCAGCTTCGGCTTCTCGATCTTACCCGTGGGGTTGCGCGGCACGTCGGCGAAGATCAGCTTGCGCGGACGCTTGTAGCGCGGCAGGTCCTTACAAAATTCGTTGATCTCGTCCTCGGTGCAGGTCTCACCCTGTTTCAGCTCGATGATCGCCGTCGCGATCTCGCCGAGGCGGGTGTCGGGCAGACCGATGACCGCGACATCCTTGATCTTCGGGTGCGCCGCCATAAAGTTCTCGATCTGCACGGGGTAGAGGTTCTCGCCGCCGCTGATGATCACGTCCTTCTTGCGGTCGACGAGGTAGATAAAGCCGTCCTCGTCCTGCATCGCCATATCGCCCGTGTACAGCCATCCGTCACGCAGGGTGTCGGCGGTCGCCTTCTCGTCGCGATAGTAGCAGGTCATCACGCCGGGACCCTTGAGGCACAGCTCGCCGACCTCGCCCTGCGCGACCTCGTCCCCCTCGGGGGTGACGATCCTGACCTGCCAGCCGTAGCCGGGGACGCCGATCGCACCGACCTTGTGGACGTTCCCGACACCGAGGTGCACCGCACCGGGGCCGATGGACTCGGACAGACCGTAGTTGGTGTCGTACTGGTGATGCGGGAAATATTCCAGCCAGCGTTTAATGAGGCTCTGCGGCACGGGCTGGGCACCGATGTGCATCAGCCGCCACGCCGACAGATCGAACTCGTCGAGCGCGATCTCACCGCGGTCGAGGGCATTCAGAATATCCTGCGCCCACGGCACGAGCAGCCACACGATGGTGCATTTCTCGCGGCTCGCCGCCTCGAGGATGCTGCGCGCCTGCGTGCCCTTGAGGATGACCGCCTTGGAGCCCGCGAGCAGGCTGCCGAACCAGTGCATCTTTGCGCCCGTATGGTACAGCGGCGGGATACAGAGGAAGCAGTCGTCGCGGGTCTGCCCGTGGTGGTTCTGCTCGACGCGGCAGGAATGGATGAGGCTCTCGTGATTATGTAGGATCGCCTTCGGGAAGCCCGTCGTGCCCGACGAGAAGTAGATCGCCGCGTCGTCCTGCTCGGTCAGCGTACACTCGGGGAAGGTGCCCGAGCACTCGGAGATAAGGTCGTTATAATCGTCCGCAAACGCGGGACAGCCCGCGCCGAGGTAGATGAGGGTGCAGCTTTTACTGATCTCGTCCGCGACCGCCTCGACGCGCCCGATAAACTCGGTGCCGAAGATGAGCACGTCCGCCTCGGCGAGCTTTAAGCAATAGTCGATCTCGTCCGAGGAATAGCGGAAGTTGAGCGGCACGGCAAGCGCACCCGCCTTTAATATACCGAAATAGATGGGCAGCCAGTCGATGCAGTTCATCAGCAGGATGGCGACCTTCTTGCCCTTGCCGATGCCGTTCTGCCGCAGCATATTCGCCAGACGGTTGGCCTTTTCGTTAAACACCGCCCACGAGATCTCCCGACGGTAGTGCCGTGCGCGCCCCGTCGGCTCGACCAGCTCGTACTCGTGCCAGGTCAGGCGTCGGGTCTCGGGCTGCTCGGGGTTGATCTCCACGAGCGCGGTGTCGTTCGCGTACTCGCGGGCGTATCTCTCTAACAAATGTACGATGGTCATAATATGTTTCCTCTTTATAATAATGATCGGTAAACATTTTAGCACTTTAAAGCGCTCGTGTCAACTATATCACATAAATTTCAAAATTTTTTCGTTAGGGGTTGACAAACACGCTTTAAAGTGTTAAAGTGTTTGCAACGAGAATTTTCCGAAAGAAGTGTTTTCCTATGACAATGTCCTTTCCCTTGCTCGCGGCAGGCTCGGTCAGCCCCGCGGTGCTGGTGAGCGTTCCGATGCTTATTTGCTTTTTCGCGCTGATGATCGGTGTGGGGCTTTACTGCCGCAAGCTCTCAACGAGCGTCGACGGCTTTGTGCTCGGCGGACGCACGGTCGGCCCGTGGCTGACCGCGTTCGCGTTCGGCACGTCGTATTTCTCCGCCGTCATCTTCGTCGGCTACGCGGGGCAGTTCGGCTGGAACTTTGGGCTTGCCTCGACCTGGATCGGCCTTGGCAACGCCTTCATCGGCTCGCTGCTCGCGTGGATGGTGCTCGGTCGCCGCACCCGCGTGATGACCCAACATCTCGGCTCTAAGACAATGCCCGATTTCTTTGAAAAACGCTACAATTCCAAGACGCTCAAGGTAGTCGCGTCCGTCATTGTGTTTGTATTCCTCATCCCCTACACCGCCTCGCTGTACAACGGGCTTTCCTCGCTGTTCAACAACGTGTTCGAGGTCGACTACTGGGTCATCGTGGTGGTGATGGCGGTGCTGACGGGCATCTACGTTATCTTCGGCGGCTATATGGCGACCGCCATCAACGACTTCATTCAGGGCATCATTATGCTCGTCGGCATCGTGACGGTCATCCTCGCGGTGCTGAATCAGAACGGCGGTCTCACCGAAGCGGTGCGCGCCCTCAGCGAGCAGGCGGGTGCCGAATACACCTCGACCTTCGGCCCCAACCCCGTCTTCCTGTTCTTCGTGGTGATGCTCACCTCGCTCGGCACGTGGGGCCTGCCGCAGATGATCGGCAAATTCTACTCCATCAAGGATGAAGGCTCCATCAAGAAGGGCACCATCATCTCCACCGTGTTCGCCGTTGTCGTGGCTGGCGGCTGCTATTTCCTCGGCGGCTTCGGCAAGCTGTACCGTCAAGAGATGATCGACGGCGGCTATATCGCTGAAAACGGCGCGGTGATGTTCGATAAGGTCGTGCCGACGATGCTCGCCGACCTCGCCCCCGTGGTGGTCGCACTCATCATCGTGCTGGTGCTCGCCGCCTCGATGTCCACCCTCTCCTCGCTGGTGCTGACCTCCTCCTCGACGCTGACGCTCGACGTCGTCAAGCCCGCCGTCTCCCGCAAGAAGGAAATGAGCGATAAGCGCAGTGTGTTCATTATGCGGCTGTTCATCGTGTTCTTCATTGCCGTGTCGGCGGTCATCGCCATCCTCAAGGATACACTGTGGAAGGATTCCGTCTTCATCGCGCAGATGATGGGCGTGTCGTGGGGCGCGCTCGCGGGCGCGTTCCTCGCGCCGTTCCTGTACGGTCTCTACTGGCGCCGCACCACCCGCGCCGCCGTCGCCGCGAGCTTTATCTTCGGCACGGGGCTGGAGCTCGTGCAGCTTTGCATCAGCGTCGGCTTATTCTCCGTCAAGGATATCCCCGTGCTGGGCTTCGTGTTCACGAACTCTCTGTATTCCGGCGTGTTCGCGATGGTCGGCGGCCTCGTGCTTGTCCCCATCGTCAGCCTGCTGACGCAGAACACCCGCCCCGAAAACGTGGATGATAAGTTTGTGTGCTTTGAGAAATGAGAAAAAGATCGCCTGCGCGGATGCGCAGGCGATCTTTTTGGAAAGGTAGTACAAATTCAATGCCCTTTTATTTTTTAACCTATGTGTTCGAACCCACATAAAAAGTTAATTGTAAAACCCAAACAACGATAATAGAACTTGAAATATGGAAAAAACAAACAATGCTATTGAAACGAATTTTAAAATCTTTGCTATGGGATAATGCCCTTTTGATTCAAAAAATTTCCCAAAAAAGAACAAAGATAACAACAAAGGAAAAAACATTATAAATGCTAATATTCCCTGCACCGATTGAGAAAATACAACATCTTCAATTACTTCGCTTTGAATCATAGAACTCCGCATAGAAAAAACTATAATAAATAAAATGAAAACTAAAATACTTATTATAACGATAAACAAATTTTTGTCTAATTTTTCATTTGTTATTCTCCTTTGCAGTGTTAATAGAGGCTATTAATATTCTGCGAATTGTGCCGCATTGATTATATAAGTCTTTTGCAATTTCCCCGTTAATTAAATCCGATTTTACAAACAATTCGAGCCAGTATTCGGTTTCATAACACTCTTTGAGCGATATTTGAGGTTTAGCAACAAAATCGGGTTTGCCGTGAGCGTAATTTGCTTCATGAATGTTTGCACCAATAGAAGTTGCAGAGCGTTCTAATTGATTAATGAGTGAGTAATGTCCTTTTATGCTTTCGCAAAGTTTTATGACTTTCACGGAAAAGTCCATTGATAAATCCACAAGTTTATTTTCCTTCAAGAATATCACCTCTGCAAACATTATAACATATTCAATGAAATATTGCTACGCAATATGAAATAATCCTTACGGATTATGAAATTTTCTGCTAACGCAGAAAGTGAAATAAAATTCGCCTCTTAAACATTTGCGAAGCAAATATTTCATAGCGAAGCTATTTCATATTACGAAGTAATATTTCACTCGCCGAAAGGCGAATTTCATTGAAAAAGCGACTTGTCGAAACAAGTCCCCTTTTCTGGCGGAGGGTTAGGGATTCGAACCCTAGGTACTTTCGTACACAGCATTTCGAGTGCTGCACCTTCGACCACTCGGACAACTCTCCGTATTGGTTTTGCTCACCTATTATACATAAGCCGTGGGCATTTGTCAACTTTTAATTATTTCATTTTGAAAATTTAGTGATTTATCGCTTTATTGCATAAAATTACAAAATCTGCAAAAAAGGCCTTGTATTTTACCGTGGGATAGTGTATAATGCGGCTATGTCAATAGACATACTTTGGAGAAGCTCATTAAATTGAGTGCCGAAGGGGCTAAACTCTCTCAGGCAAAAGGACAAAGTTTTGTGACTTTATGTGCTTTTGAGGTCGGGAGTTCTCCCGACCTTTTGTTTTTTGACATAATACTTTTTGAGGAGGATGTCAATTATGTTTGACAAAATTGCCGAGATAAACGGCAGCATCAACGGCGTTGTGTGGGGCGCATTCGGTCTCACCTTGCTCATCGGCACGGGTGTTATCACCACCCTGTGCACCAAGGTCTTCCAGGTCTCCCACATCGGCCATTGGTGGAAAAACACCATCGGCAGTCTGTTTAAGAAAAACGTCATCGGTCACACCAAGGAAAAGGGGACCATCTCCCCCTTCCAAGCGCTGTGCACGGCGCTTGCCGCCACGGTAGGTACCGGTAACATCGCCGGTGTCGCCGCCGCCATCTGCGTCGGCGGTGCGGGCGCGGTGTTTTGGATGTGGGTTGCCGCCTTTTTAGGTATGATGACCAACTATTCCGAAAACGTACTGGGTATGTACTTCCGCCGCCGCAACCCCAACGGCGAATGGTCCGGAGGTGCTATGTACTACCTGCAGGACGGCCTTGGCAAAAAGAAGGGCTGCAAATGGGTCGGTAAGGTCCTGGCCGTTCTGTTCTGTATTTTCACAATGCTTGCCTCCTTCGGTATCGGTAGCATGGGTCAGGTAAACAAGATCGTTGCCAACGTTTCCTCCGCTTTCAACGTAGAGGCTCTTTCGAGCATTACCCTTTTTGAAGGCATTTCTCTGTACAACGTTCTGCTGGGCGTGCTCATCATGATCCTCACCGCCATCATCACCCTGGGCGGCGTAAAGAGAATCGCCAGCGTCGCCGAGAAGATCGTTCCCTTTATGGTCGTGCTGTTCGTTGCAGGCAGCTTGGTGATCATTGGTATACACTATGACGCCATCATCCCCGCCTTCCGCGCCATTTTCGTCAACGCTTTCTCTCCCGAAGCCTTCGTAGGCGGCGGTATTGGCGGTGTGATCATCGCTATGACCAACGGCTTCAAGCGCGGTGTGTTCTCCAACGAGGCCGGTCTCGGCTCCTCCGTTATGGTGCACTCCAACTCCAGCATTAAAGAGCCTGTCAAGCAGGGTATGTGGGGTATCTTCGAGGTGTTCGCCGATACGATGGTCGTGTGCACGATGACCGCTCTGGTGGTGTTGACCTCCGGCGGTCTCAACGGCGGTGTGTTCAACGCCCAGACAGGCGAGATCGCCGCCGGTTATACCGACGCCACCTTGGTGGGCGGTGCCTTTAACGAAGTGTTCAGCTGGGGCAACATCGGTGAGCGCTTCGTGGCTATCGCTATGTTCCTGTTCGCCTTCACCACCGTGCTCGGCTGGTCGCACTACGGCTCGAAGGCGTGGGAGTACCTCTTCGGCACAAAGACCACCTTCGTGTTCCGCATCATCCACGTGTGCACCATCATCTTCGGCGCGGTGCTCACCTCCTCCCTGGCGTGGGATATCTCTGACACCTTCAACGGTCTGATGATGATCCCCAACCTCATCGGCGTAGTCGTGATGATGCCGATGGTCATCAAAATCACCAAGAACTATGTGGACCGCAAGCTGAAGAGTAAGGACGTCGAGCCTGTTCTCTCCTACGACCCCAATATTCAGGCGGAGGCCATCGAAGCAATAAACGCCGAGGAAGCCGAAACCGCTAATGCGAAATAACCCTTTGCACTCCTGTCCGACGGACGCGCTGAAAGGCACGTCCGTCGGACTTTTTTGCTTCAAAACGCTGAATTTCGATAGATTAGGCTACCGTTTACTAAGGTAATTGTTTACGGCAGCGAAAAACTGTGCTATACTGCATCAGGGAGATGTTGCTATGCATTTAGAGAATAAGAAAAAGAGTCTTATGCTCTTTTGGACCGTATTTTTTATGTACGTTCTGGTCTATATGACCAAGAACTGCTTTTCCGCCGCGATGGCGTCCATCGTCGATGCGGGCGTGCTGACCAAATCCCAGACGGGGCTGATCACCGCGGTGTTTTACCTCGTTTATACCCCGTTGCAGATAGTCGGCGGTGTGGTGGCGGATCGATTTAATCCCGATCTTCTCATCAAACTCGGGCTGGTCGGCGGCGGCATCGCCAACGCGATCATTTTCTTTAATCAGAATTACATCGTCATTCTGATCACGTGGGCGTTCAACGCTGTCATCCAGTTTGCGGTGTGGCCGGGCGTGTTCAAGATCATCTCCTCCCAGCTCGTCCCCGAACAACGCAGTCGCGCGGCGTTCTTTATGTCCTTCTCCTCCGCGCTCGGGCTGATGGTCGCCTATATCATAGCGGCGCTCGTTGACCGTTGGCAGGATAACTTCCTCATCTCCTCGGTGGTGCTGTTCCTGCTCACCGCTATCTTCCACCTTGTCACGAAACATGTGGAGCCGTATATGGTGCCCGACACTGTTCCGCGCGGTTTCCACTCCGACAAGCCCCTCGAGCTCGTGCAAAGCGGGATGCCTACGGGAAAAATTTTGTTAATGGGCGGCATTCATTTTGTTATCGCCTGCGTCGTGCTGCGCTCAACGGTAGAAAACGGGATGAAGACCCTCGCCGCCACCATGCTGATGGAATCCTACGAACAGGTGTCCGACACCGTCGGCAATCTGCTCAACACCCTCGTCATTTTGTCGGGCGTGCTCGGCACGCTGGCGGTGCGCTTCGGGCTGTCGCGGGTCATTAAAGACGAGATCGTCGCCACCATCCTGTTGTTGTTACTCTGCCTACCGCTTTCCCTCCTGTTGCATTTTATCGGCAGCTACAACGTGTGGGGCGCGGTCGTCGCGCTGTGCATCATCGTCGGCGCGCTCAACGGCACATACTATCTGTTGCTGTCGTATACGATGCACTTCACCCGCTACGGGCTCAACGGCACCGTCGCGGGCATCACCAATGCCGCCGCCTCCTTCGGCATCGTCATCCAGAGCTACGGCTTCACCAAACTCGCTGAGATGACCGATTGGGTGACGGTCGCCGATCTGTGGCTCGGAATGGTTGCTGTCTCCGCGCTGCTGTTGGTGATCGCCCTGCCGACGTGGAAGCGGTTTAAGGCGCTCGAAAAGCAAAGGGAGACCGTATGATCGCGGCGATGCGACTGAAGCCGCGCACGGGGCATACGAGAACAAGGCGATACGATGCGCGAATAATCCAAGCATCTATGAAACCCATCATTCTCCCCCCTCTCCGTCGCCTACGGCGACACCTCTCCCTCGGGGAGAGGCTATAAAAGCTCCGAAAATGCGCAAGCGGCCGATATAAACACACCCCGCCGATGGGCACAAAGCCCATCGG
>JAZSHK010000068.1:0-3473 GCA_045533185.1 Acutalibacteraceae bacterium
CGCACGGGCGGGCGTGTCCTGCCTTTAGTTACACTCATAACGACGGGTAGGTGTACAAAGAGGCAAGGCAGATCAGTGGGGCGTTGTCCGCGCGAGCGGCGGCGACGGCGGCGGCATACGCCGCCTTCACCGACGGGTAGGCAGTCGACGGCACGCCGAAGCTCTCGAGCAGGGCGGCGTATTCCTCCCCCGCCAGCGCGCGGGGATTGTCGGGGGTGAGCACAAAGGCACGCCCCGCCACCGTCGCGAGCGTACGGGCGATGGTTTGATAGTCCTTATCCTGCAGCACGCCCGTCATCACATACACCTTTTGCCCGCCGAAATAGTGGCGGATACCGTCGACAGCGGCGGCGATGCCCTGCGCATTGTGCGCGCCGTCGAAGATGATCGGCGGGTCGCTCGCGAGCAGCTCAAACCGCCCGCGCCACATCACGGTCGCGAGCCCCTCGCGCACCGCGCGCTCGGGGATGGATAGCCCCTCATCACGCAGAATATCCACCGCCCGCAACACCACCGCCGCATTGCGCGGTTGATAGGTGCCGAGCAGATTGAGATTTACATCCTTATACCCGCCGAAATCGAACGCCGCGCCGTCCAGTCCCGCGTGAGTGACAGTCAGAGCGGCATAATCCACCTCGTGGAACGCCGAGCCGCGTGCGGCGGCGGTGTTCGCGATGACGCGGCGGGCGGCGGTGTCCTCGCCGCCGTACAGCACGGGGCGGGAGTCCTTGATGATGCCCGCCTTTTCGGCGGCGATCTTCTCCACCGTGTCGCCGAGGAACGCCGTGTGATCCAGTGCGATGCCCGTGATGACCGACAACAGCGGCTCGCGGATGACGTTGGTGGAATCCAGACGGCCGCCCATCCCCGCCTCCAGCACGACGACGTCGCAGTGGTGGCGGCGGAAATACAACAGCGCGATTGCGGTGATAAGCTCAAATTCGGTCGGCTTATCCGTCATCGCGTCGGCGATCGGGCGCACGAACGCCGTCAGGTCGGCGAGCTCCTGCTCACCGATCATCTCGCCGTTTATCATCATCCGCTCGTTAAAGGTCTTGATGTACGGCGAGGTGAACAGCCCCACTTTGTACCCCGCGCTTTTCAGTATCGCCGCGGTCATCGCGCAAAACGAGCCCTTGCCGTTGGTGCCCGCCACGTGGATAAAGCGCAGCCCCGCCTGCGGGTCGCCGAGCGCCGCGCACAGCGCGGTGATGCGTTCGAGCCCCGGCTTGCAGAAGGTCCAGTTGACCGAGTGGATATACTCCAGTGCTTCGTTATAATTCATATCATACCTCACAGCATCGCGCGCAAAGCCTTGTTTTTGAGCAAGACAACAAGCAGCAGCCCTTCCGCTGTGCCGACGATGGCGTAATTGAGCAGCCGCCACAGCATCAACGCGCCGAACGGCAGGGTGTAGAACTGCGCGAGCCCGAAGGTCTTAACGACCACCGAGCCGACGAGGTGTGCCGCGGCGACCGCGAGCGTCACCCGCCAGCCGAGCGGCAGCTTGCCCGCAAGGCGGTAGACACCGCCGCCGATAAGACCGATGGCCGCCGCGCCGAGGGTGACGAGCGGATTGATCGCGTAGCCGACGGCAAGACAGCCGATAAGGTCGGCGACCGTGCCGACGAGCGCGCCCGCAAGCGGGCCGAACGCCATCCCGCTGAGCAAAATCGGCAGATTCTCTAAGCTGAAGCGCAGGGCTTCCCCGACAGGGAATTGCAGGAATTTTCCGCATACAATGCTGACGGCGACGAGCAGTGAGCACGCCACCGTCACCCGCAGCGGACGGACGGGTTTCGACATTTTGGACATAAAAAATTCTCCTTTCCAATCGCCGTTAAGGCAGACCAAAGGAGAGTAGAAAAACATCCTGCAGCGGATGCAACGGTGCATCACAAACCCAAGGGTTTCTCGTTTACGGGCAACTTCCCATCCCGTAACACTATGAGGCTGTCGCCTCAGCGCACACCGTCTACTCTGCAACGATCTGTTCCCTATTGTATACCTACAAGCGCTATTCGTCAAATACTTTTTTATTTCGTGTCAAAATCCGTGAGTTTTGCCTATTGACTTTATTGTTAAGAGTGATATAATGTGCGCTTGGATGGAAAAACAAGAAAGAAGATGACACTATGCAAGCATTACTCAGCTTATCCATTGCGGTGTTCGCGGGTCTGATGCTCTCGCGCCTCGCGAAGATCGTCAAATTACCCGCCGTCACCGCCTACCTCGTCGCAGGTATCCTCATCGGCCCGTACGTGCTCGGCGCGTTCGGCGTTCCGGGACTCGGCTTCATCAATATGCAGGACATCAAGACCTACAGCATCCTGTCGGACGTGGCGCTCGGCTTCATCGCCTTCTCCATCGGCAACGAGTTCCGCCTCGCCCAGCTCAAAAAAACGGGGCGTCAGGCGACGGTCATCGGCATCGTGCAGGCGGTCGCGACCACCCTGCTCGTCGACGCGGCGCTCATCGGGCTGCACTTCCTCATCCCCGACAAGCTCCCACTGCCCTCCGCCATTATCCTCGGCGCGGTCGCCTCGGCGACCGCCCCCGCCGCCACGCTGATGGTCGTGCGGCAATATAAGTCGAAGGGCCCGCTCACCGACATCCTGCTGCCCATCGTCGCACTCGACGACGCGGTCGGCCTTATCCTGTTCGCGGTATCCTTCGGCATCGCCCGTGCACTGATGGCGGGGCACGTCGACATCATCTCCATCATTCTCGAGCCGATCCTCGAGGTGGTGTGCTCGCTGCTGCTCGGCGCACTGATGGGCTTTCTGTTCAACTTCTTCGAGCAGTTCTTCCACTCTCGTTCAAAGCGCATTGCGATGTCCGTCACCTTCGTGATGATGACCGTCGCACTGTCGATGCTGGAATTCCATATCGCTGGGGTGCACATCGCGTTCTCGCCGCTGCTCGTGTGTATGATGCTCGGCACCGTCTTCTGCAATATCTGCGACTTCTCGGAGGAGCTGATGGATCGCGTCGACCGCTGGACGGCCCCGCTGTTCATTTTATTCTTCGTTATCAGCGGCGCGGAATTGGAGCTCGCCGTGTTCCGTGACCCCGTCATTGTGTGCGTGGGCCTTGTGTATATCCTTTCCCGCTGCCTCGGCAAATATTTCGGTGCGCGCAGCAGTGCGTCGCTGACGAAATGTGACCCCAACATCGTCAAATACCTCGGCATCACCCTGTTCCCGCAGGCGGGCGTGGCACTCGGTATGGCGATCAAGGCGGAGGCGCTCGGTCCCGAGGGTGCCATCGTCGCGAATATCACGCTGTTCTCGGTGCTTGTCTACGAGCTGGTCGGTCCGTTCCTCACCAAGATCTCCCTGCAGAAGGCGGGCGAGATCCGTCCCGAGGGCAAGACCAGTGCCCGCGACATCGCGCGCCAGGAAAAGGAAGCCAAAAACGGCTGATACCCTCTGTACAAATTCATTCAGAGTCCTGACCGAATGGTCACGGCT
>JAZSHK010000146.1:0-3514 GCA_045533185.1 Acutalibacteraceae bacterium
CGCACGGCGGTGTCGAGCGCCGCGGCGACCGTCTTGGCGAACGCGGTCGCATCGGTCGGCTCGGCGAGCGTGCCGATGCGGCAAAAGCCGTCCTCGGTCGCACGCAGGTCACGAAGTCCCAGCCGCGCGGCGAGGACGTCGTTGACCCCGCCGACGGCTTTGTCGGCGTTGGTGTGTGCCGAGATGACGTCGATCCCCGCCGCGGCGAGCGCGTAGGGGATACCGTCGCTGTCGAGGACTTTAAGCGGGGAGAAGATGACGGGGTGATGGGTGACGATGAGGTCGGTACCCATTGCTTTTGCCGCCTCGATCGCGGCGGGGGTGACATCCAGCGTGACGAGCACGCGGTTGACCTCGTTGTCGGGACTGCCGATGAGCAGCCCTGCGTTATCCCACTCCTCCGCAAGGGAGAAGGGGGCCTTGCTGTCTAATAATTTCAGGATAGCTTGATTTTTCATAAAACCGTCTCCTTAATGGGGCGTTCATCTCACTAATTTTACCACGGATACAGCAAAAATACAACCCCCGCGCACAGCATCGCACGCGGGGGTGACATCACACCGTCTGCACGGCCTTTTTCTCGGCGCGCAGCTCGTAGAAGATCTTCACCATATTGATAAATTTCATCGTCAGCCGTCCGTCCTCGGGATAGCAGCGGTAGATATCCGCGCCGTGCTGGATCTCGAAATATTTGCCGGGCTTGAACGGCAGTGTGGGGATATTGGCGACCGACACCGTCAGGTCGACCGCCTCGCCGCGCAGCTCGCCGCGGATGCGAAAGCCGTCCTTTGACAGTGTGATATGCGCCTTGCCGGCCTCGGCGAATTTATCCGCTTTTGGATCGATCATATGCAGTGTTGCGTGGGTTTCCAGCGCGTGCTCCAGCCCCTCGCGGACCTTTGCTTTAAGCTCGTCGTAGATGAGGCGGCTCCAGTCGGAAACATACCGCACCTCCTCGCCTAAACCGCGGTGGTTGTGCAGGAAGGCGTAGTCGTCGCTGACCTGCTCGTACCCGCAGGCGGTGCAGACGATGGTGCGGCGGTCACTGACCTGCATCGCGAATTCCGTCCGACAGTGGGGGCACTGATACAGCACGTTCTCCAGCCCGTCGATGACGGCGTTGTTCTTGTATCTGACCCGATGCTCCTCCTGCTCGCGGTAGGCGTCGAATAGGATCGCCTCGTCGGTCTTGCGCTGTACCTCGTCGAGCGCCATCGAGGCGAGCTCATCTTTGTCGAAAAGCTTATAGATGTCCATATAGGTCCGACCGGGGCGCAGGCCCTTGGCCCATTTCGGCATCACGAAATAGCTGCCGACGGTGCGCGCGACGTACACGTCCGCCTCCAGCCATTTGAGAAATTTATAGGTCGCCGCGGGAACGGGGGTGGACAGCCCGTCCTCGCACATCAGCCCCGCGGGATAGATCGCCACCGGTTCTCCCTGCTCAATGACCGCCTTGATGTGCTTGAGATCCCGCACGGCGGTCTGAAACTGCTGCTTGGGGATGACCCCCATCTTGTTCATAAAGCCTTTGAGCGGCAGAGAGTTGTAGAAGGATCGGCTGATGACAAAGGACATCGGGCGACGGGTCGTGCCGATGAGATTGACGAAATCCAGCATCGCCTCGTGGTTGGCGATGACGACGAATGCCCCTTTTTTGTGCTTTATTTCGTTGCGCAGCATCTTGCGCTTGAATATGCAGGTGGCTACTACGTAGGATGCTGCTTGCGCGATTCGGTAATACAGCCGATTCGGCTTGACGTACGCCATCGTCCTTCCCCCTCTCATTGGTTGCCGCAGTGACAGTATAGCACAAAATTCGCCGAAATGCAAAGAAATTCGCATCCTTTTACGAAAAGAGCGGTCCCCGTGCATCGCACGGGGACCGCTCAACGGCTTATTCCTGTGAGAACATATCCTTGCCGACCTTGCACAGCGGGCAGACCCAATCCTCGGGGACGTCCTCCCACTTGGTGCCGGGGGCAACGCCGTTGTCGGGATCGCCGACGGCCTCGTCGTAGACGTAGCCGCACACATCGCAAACGTATTTCATCTCTAACCCTCCTTTTCTGTTTATACTATACCCCATAACGAGGGAAATTACAACAATTCTTTTGCCAGCGCCTTTACCTGCGCGGTGCTTGCATCATTCAGCGCCGCGTGGACGGTGACGGTGGTGTCGGTGTAGCTGAGGTCACTGCCGTCGAGCATCTTTTTGATGGTCTTGGCGGCGGCGGGTGCCCACGTGCCGTTCTCGATGATGCCGACAAGGCGGTTTTTATACCCGCGCTCGGTCAGCTCGTGGATAAACTCCCGCATAAAGGGGAACACCTCGCCGTTATAGGTGGTGGTGGCGAGCACCAGCTTGCCGTAGCGGAACGCATCCTCCACCGCCTCGGCCATATCGCAGCGGGCGAGGTCGTTGACCGCGACCTTCGGGCAGCCGCCCGCGGTCAGCTCCTCGGCGAGCAGCTCGACCGCCTTCTTGGTGTTGCCGTAGACCGAGGTGTAGGCGATGACCACGCCCTCGCTCTCGACGCCGTAGGACGACCAGATGTCGTACAGCCCGATGTAATAGCCCAGGTTGTCATTCAGAACGGGGCCGTGCAGGGGGCAGATGGTCGCGATGTCCAGTGCGGCGGCCTTTTTCAGCACCGCCTGCACCTGTGCGCCGTATTTGCCCACGATGCCGAAATAGTAGCGGCGCGCCTCGCACGCCCAGTCCTCCTCAACGTCCAGTGCGCCGAACTTGCCGAAGCCGTCGGCGGAGAACAGCACCTTGTCATAAGCATCATAGGTCACGATGACCTCGGGCCAGTGAACCATGGGGGCGGTGATGAAGGAGAGGGTGTGGCGGCCCAGTTCCAGCTTGTCGCCCTCGCCCACCACGATGCGGCGGTCGGCAAAGTCGGTGCCAAAGAAGTTCTTCATCATATTGAAGGCCTTGATGGAGGAAACCACCACGGCCTCGGGGAAGGCGTTCAGGAAGGTGGTGATGTTGGCGGAATGATCGGGCTCCATGTGCTGAACCACCAGATAGTCGGGCTTGCGCTCGCCCAGAGTCTGCTTGATGTTGTCCAGCCACTGGGCGCCGAAATTGCGGTCCACGCTGTCCATGATGGCGATCTTCTCATCGATGATGGCATAGGAGTTGTAGGCCATGCCGTTGGGGATGATGTACTGACCTTCGAACAGGTCCAGCTGGTGGTCGTTGACGCCGATATATTTAATGTCATTGGTGATCATAACAAATTCTCTCTTTCGTTGAATTTTGGATTTCGTGGTTTAAATATACAATACTAAAAAGGTACAATCCGTGACTTTATCACGGAGGTGCAGACGCAACAGGATTAAAATAAGGCCATAAGCACATAAGGAGGCTTGTATATGACTGTTAAAGTTTTGAGCGCAGTGCTCCTGCCGTTTCTTGGAACGGCGCTGGGTGCCGGCTTTGTTTTCTTTTTGAAGGGTCAGATGGACCGGAGGCTTCAGCGGGCGCTGATGGGCTTTGCCG
>JAZSHK010000073.1:0-76630 GCA_045533185.1 Acutalibacteraceae bacterium
AAGAACCTCAAAGCACCGCCTGCGCAAAGCCCCCGATACCGCCGCGAGGCGGTGTCGGGGGCTTGGTGCAGGCGGCGGGACTTGAACCCCCACGCGCGGGGCATTGGCTCCTAAGACCAACGTGTCTGCCATTCCACCACGCCTGCACGTATTTGACCGCATAAGTGTATCATATTTGCAGTAAAAAATCAAGCGCGGTTAGTTGTTTTTCTTATTATTTCTTCGTTCGGCATCCCTTTTGGAGTAGATACACCCGCAATAATCCTGTCGGTACAGTCCGTATTCTGCCGATAACTGGCAGGAGCGCTTATAGCCTTCGCGCTTTTTGAAATCCGAGAATAAGTATGAGACCCCATACTCGACAGCGAGCTCTTTGCCGATCTCGTTGAGCTTGGCCGCGTTTTTGAGCGGGCTGATGGATAGGGTGGTGGTGAAATAGTCAAAGCCGCCGTCCTTTGCCGTGCGCGCGGCCTCTTCCAGCCGCAGACGGTAGCAGGCAATGCACCGCTCGCCGCCCTCGGGATCATTTTCGTGCCCTTTGGCAATCTCACTGAAGCGCTCGGGCGTATAATCGCCGACGATCAGCGAAACGGGATGGTGATGCGGCATTTCGTCGATTAGCCGCTGCTGCTCTTCCGCTCGGTAGGTAAACTCCTCGGCGGGGCTGATGTTCGGGTTGTAATACAGCACCGTGATGGCGAAATAGCGGCTGAGATATTCCAACACGTAGCTCGAGCAGGGAGCGCAGCAGCTATGCAGCAGCAGACGCGGTGTTCGCTCGCTCTCAGAAATGCGCTGTAGCACGTTATCCAGCATCCGCTGATAATTCTCCGCCATAACGATGCCCCTTTCTAAATAATTCCCTTGTATCATAGCGCGTTTTCGCGGCTATGTCAACTTGATTACATATTTCCTCGAAAAACCACGCAAGATAACTATCTGCACAAAAGTGTGGAACTATCTTGACAAAACCCCAAGATATGGGTTAAAATACTTAATTGTAATACTGTATCTAGTAAAGGATGATGCTTTACATGGCAACGAAAAAGACAGCCTACACCAACGAGAGTATCACCGCCCTGAAGGGTGCTGACCGCGTGCGAAAGCGTCCCGGCGTGATGTTCGGCTCGGATGGGCTGGAGGGCTGTGAACACGCCATATTCGAGATCCTCTCCAACTCCGTGGACGAGGCGCGTGCGGGCTACGGTAACAAGATCGTCATTACCCGCTACGCCGACCACTCCATCGAGGTGCAGGACTTCGGCCGCGGTGTGCCGGTTGATTACAACCAGAAGGAGCAGCGCTATAACTGGGAGCTGATCTTCTGCGAGCTGTACGCGGGCGGTAAATACGACACCGAGGACTACACCCTCGGCCTCAACGGCTTGGGTGCCTGCGCGACGCAGTACGCCTCCGAGTATATGGACGTCGAGGTCAAGCGCGACGGGTTTGTGTACACGCTGCATTTTGAGCATGGCGAGAATGTCGGCGGTCTCAAAAAAGAGCCGTATGCGAAGAAGGATACGGGTACCCGCATCCGCTTTAAGCCCGATATTCAGGTGTTCACCGATATTGACGCACCCGTCGAGTATTTTGATGACATTCTGCGCCGTCAGGCGATCGTCAATCCGGGTCTGCTGTTCCATTTTCGCGATCAGCACGGCGGCAGCTTTGACGTGAAGGACTATCAGTACGAAAACGGCATTGCCGACTACGTCAAGGAGATCGCGGGCGAGGAGACGATGACCGCGGTTCAGACATGGTCGTCGGAGCGCGTCGGCCGTGACCGCGAGGACAAGCCCGAGTATAAGGTCAAGCTCAACGTCGCAATGTGCGTGTCCAACAAGGTCAATCTGCTCGAATACTACCACAATTCCAGTTGGCTGGAGCACGGCGGTTCGCCCGACAAGGCGGTCAAGAGCGCGTTCGTGTCGCAGGTGGACGCTTACTTAAAGCAGAATGGTAAATACCTCAAAAATGAGTCTAAGATCACCTTCCAGGACATTCAGGACTGCTTAGTGCTGGTGTCGTCCTCGTTCTCGACGCAGACCTCGTATGAGAACCAGACCAAGAAGGCGATCAACAATAAGTTCATTCAAGAGGCGATGACGGAGTTCCTGCGTCACAGCCTCGAGGTATACTTCATTGAGAACAAGATGGATGCCGACCGCTTGTGCGATCAGGTGCTGGTTAACAAGCGCAGCCGCGAAAAGGCGGAGACCACCCGTCTTAACCTCAAAAAGACGCTGCAGTCGAGCAACGATCTCGCGTCCCGCGTCCCCGGCTTTGTGGATTGCCGCAGCCGCGATGTGGCCGAGCGCGAGCTGTTCATCGTGGAGGGTAAATCGGCTATGGGCGCGTGCGTGCAGGCGCGCGATTCCGAGTTTCAGGCGATCATCCCGATCCGCGGTAAGATCCTCAACTGTCTGAAGGCGGAGTTTGACAAGATCTTCAAGAGCGAGATCATCGTTAACCTGCTGAAAATTATGGGTTGCGGCGTCGAGGTGCGCTCCAAGGCGAACAAGAACCTCGCGACCTTTGATCTGTCGCTGCTGCGCTTTAATAAGATCATCATCTGTACCGATGCGGACGTCGACGGTTTCCAGATCCGCACGCTGGTGCTTGCGATGCTGTACCGTCTGACCCCTACGCTGATCGAAAAGGGGTATGTCTACATCGCAGAAACACCGCTGTATGAGATCAACACCAAGACCGATACCTATTTCGCTTACAACGACCGCGAAAAGACCGCGATCCTTGAGGGCATCGATGGGCAGAAGTTCACCATTCAGCGTTCCAAGGGACTTGGTGAAAACGAGCCCGAGATGATGTCGCTGACGACGATGAATCCCGCTACCCGCCGTCTCGTGAAGGTCACACCGACCGACGTCGAGGAAACGGCGCAGGTGTTCGACGTGCTGCTCGGCGACGACCTCGACGGGCGTAAGCGTATCATCGCCGAGCACGGCGCGGAATATCTCGATATGCTGGATCTGGAGTAAAGGAGGGGGAAGACGAATGGCTGCAAAAAAGAGCAAAAAAGAACCCGAAAAGAAGGTCAAGGGTCTGCCCTCCAACGCCCACATCACGGGTGCGGGCGAGGTCGAGCATCAGATCATCACCGACACCCTGCGCGAGAACTATATGCCCTACGCGATGAGCGTTATTATGTCCCGCGCGATCCCCGAGATCGACGGCTTCAAGCCCTCGCACCGTAAGCTTCTGTACACGATGTACAAGATGGGCCTGCTCAAGGGCAATCTCATTAAATCCGCGAACATCGCGGGTCAGACGATGAAGCTCAACCCCCACGGCGACGCGGCGATCTACGACACGATGGTGCGTCTGTCCCGCGGTAACGAGGCGCTGCTGCACCCCTATGTTGAGTCAAAGGGTAACTTCGGTAAGGCATATTCCACCGATATGGAGTGCGCCGCCTCGCGTTACACCGAGGCGAAGCTCGCGCCCATTGCGGAGGAGCTGTTCCGCGACATCGACAAGGACACGGTGGATTTTGTCGACAACTACGACGCGACGATGAAGGAACCGTCCCTGCTGCCGGTGACCTTTCCGTCGATCTTGGTAAACAACAACCTCGGCATCGCTGTCGGTATGGCGAGCAATATCTGCTCGTTCAACCTGCAGGAGGTGTGCGAGACCACCATTGCGCTGATGAAAGACCCCGAGCACGACATTCTGTCGACCCTTAAAGGGCCCGATTTCCCCGGCGGCGGTCAGCTTATCTACGACCGCGACCTGCTGCAGAAGATCTACGAGACGGGGCGCGGCAGCGTCAAGGTGCGCGCAGTCTATTCCTACGATAAGTCCAATAACTGCATCGATATCACCGAGATCCCGTATTCCACCTCGATCGAGGCGATCATCTCGAAGGTCGCGGAGCTGGCGAAGGCGGGCAAGGTGCGCGAGATCAACGACATCCGCAACGAGACCGATCTGCAGGGCCTCAAGATCACCATTGATCTCAAGCGCGGCACCGATCCTGATAAGCTGATGAACAAGCTGTACGCGATGACGCCGTTGGAGGACTCCTTTGGTTGTAACTTTAACGTCCTCATCGGCGGCGTGCCGCAGGTGATGGGGGTTGCGGGGCTACTGGATGAGTGGATCGCGTTCCGTACGGAGAGCGTGCGCCGCCGCACCTATTTCGATCTGTCCAAGGCGAAGGAACGTCTGCATCTGCTTAAAGCACTCGAAAAGATCCTGCTTGACATTGACAAAGCGATCAAGATCGTGCGCGAGACCGACGAGGAGGACGAGGTCGTCCCGAACCTGATGATCGGCTTCGGCATCGATCAGGTGCAGGCGGAATACGTCGCTGAAATCAAGCTGCGCCATCTCAACCGTGAGTATATCGTCAAGCGTCTGGCGGATGTCAGCGACCTCGAAAAGGCGGTAGAGGATCTCGAGGAGACCCTGGGGAGCAAGGCGCGCATCCGTCGCATCATCATCGACGAGCTCGGCGCGGTCGCGAAGAAATACGGACAGCCGCGTCGCACACAGCTCATTTACGCGACCGACATCGAAGAGGTGATGGCAGAGGAGGAGACGGTCGCCGACTATCCCTGCACGCTGTTCTTCACCCGCGAAGGCTATTTCAAGAAGATCACCCCGCAGTCCTTACGTATGAGCGGCGAGCACAAGCTCAAGGAGGGCGACGAGATCGTACAAACGGTCGAGACCTCGAACGTCAAGGAGCTGCTGTTCTTCGGCGATCACTGCAATGTTTACAAGAGCCGCGTTGCCGACTTCAAGGACACCAAAACCAGCGTTATGGGCGATTATATCCCCGCCAAGCTCGGCTTCGACGAGGGTGAGGGCACGCGGTATATGGCGGTCATGTCCGAATATACCGGTTATATGCTGTTCTTCTTTGAGAACGGTAAGGCGGCGAAGGTCGAGATGAGCGCTTATGCGACCAAGACCAACCGTCGCAAGCTCATCGGCGCCTATGCGGACAAGTCGCCTGTCGTGGCGATGTTCTATATCCCCGAGGACACCGAGTTTGTGCTGACCGCGACCTCGGGCCGCCGACTGCTGGTGCACACCGGCGCGATCGCGGCGAAATCCACCCGTAATACCATCGGTGTGCAGGTGATGACCGTCAAGGGCAAGCACCACCTGCAGTCGGTACAGCCGTATGTTGTCGGGTCGCTTACGAAGGAAAACCGCTACCGTACCAAGACACTGCCCGCCGCGGGCGCGCTGCCGCAGGCGGAGGATTTCGGCGAGCAACTGACCCTGCTATAAAAAAGAAAACCGCTGCCGATGAAATTTCACCGATAGCGGTTCTCGGCAGCGGTTACGGCAAACGCTTTCGAAACAATAACCGTTGCTGACCCTAGTTTTCGCTGAATATAGCGGAATATTCGTAAAAAATAAAACTTTTGCTTGCAATTTCCTGAAAACTATGGTAATATACCTAGGTGTCTAATGAGCAAAATGTTTCTGGAGGGAAATGTATGTCTGTTTATGAGTATATTATCGGCGCGATTCTGATCGTGTTTTCGCTGCTGATTATCGTGGTCGTGCTCTTCCAGGAGGGCCGTCAGGCGAACCTCGGCGTCATCTCCGGTGCCGCGGATTCCTTTATGGATAAGGCGATGGCGAAGACGTGGGATGCCCGTTTGGCCAAGTGGACGAAGATCATTGCGGTCGCGTTCTTTGTGCTGGTGTTTGTCGGTATGCTGGTGACACAGTTCCTCAACCCTCAGGCGTTGAAGGGCTATAAGGCGGACGACAGCTCGTCCACTACCTCGACGACGACTACGACGGCGTCTAGCACGACGACCACCACAGGCGCAACGACGACGACCACTGCTGCGAAATAATAGACCGAATGAGTAAACCACCTACCGCACGGTAGGTGGTTTTTTCGCGCTATTTTGATTAAACCGCGTCTATCCGCCCCATACTGCTCATAGAATGGTAGAGCAGAAGGGGAGACGACAATGGAAAATACACTCAAAAAGGTGCTGTTACGTGCTGACGAAGCGCCGCATCCAACGATCGAGGCGATCCGCGAGGTTTGTCAGCAGTTGGATCTGGTGCAGGCGCGCTTTTCAATGGAGAGCGACCCCGATCTGATCGAGGGATGCATTTTTGAGATGGAAGCCCTGCGCGCGCGCTATCGGTATTTGCTGCGCACGGCAAGAGAGCAGGGAATATCCTGTGTGGAAAAGAGCCATTTGTGGGGAGAATAGGGCGGTGTTTGGATGATGGATTGGATGCAGATCGCGTTCATTGCTTTGCTCGTGGTGACGGCGATCGCGGTGTTTACAGCGGCTGTGCGGGCTGAAAAGCCACTGCGACGGTTGCTTGGCTCGGGTTTGCAGGGGCTCGGTGCACTTGCACTGGTTAATATCACTGCGGGACTGACCGGGGTGTCGGTCGGCTTTAGCTGGCTCACGGCAGGCTGCGGTGTGTTGCTGGGTGTCCCCGGTGTCATTGGACTGGTGTTGATGCAGATCGTCCTACCACTGACGTAAACCGCTTGGTGTGTGTTTTTTTGCGCACCGGGCGGTTTTACGTTGTCGTAAAATAAATGCGCAAAAACCGAAGAAAAATGCGAAAAAAGTGTTGACAAATGCGGCTCAATCCAGTATAATAGCCAATGTTGTCAGCGGACAACCACAAATGTGGCCCGGTAGTTCAGCTGGTTAGAACGCTAGCCTGTCACGCTAGAGGTCGACGGTTCGAGCCCGTTCCGGGTCGCCATACGCTGCTATAGCTCAGTCGGTAGAGCGCATCCTTGGTAAGGATGAGGTCACCAGTTCAAATCTGGTTAGCAGCTCCACAATGAATGACACCCCAAATGTGAACCATCACGGTTCGATTGAGGTGTCATTCATTCTTTTTAACTCCAGTAAGGAACGGCTTTCGCGGCCGTTCCTTATTTATTTTTAATCGAACTGTCAATGTCAAAACTCATCAAAATATGTGCAGAAATTTTAAAGGGGTAACGAATTGAACTGGAAAAGTTCGATTAAACTGAAGAATTATCGTTATTTTGAGCGTGTTTTTTATTGTAAGAAGCCTCTGTATCGTTTGGGGTACGATATCGATTCATTTGATGAGGTCGCTGACAACATCGGTACAAGCAAGGAAGATGCCGCCGAAATTATCCGATGCGGAATGCAGAATATGCAGTTTGTGGACTATTACCGCCAATACGCCGACGAGGATAGTGAAGAAAGCCGAGAAGAAATTGCACACGACAGTTCTGCCGAGCCGGACAAGTTGTTCTTTAAATTAGAACGTGCAGAAGCGATTATGGCAGCATTTGAAAAACTAAACTACCGTGAACGAGCAATGGTTTCTGCTCATCTTGGCTTTTGTATGGAATGTTATGCCACCCATTACTACGATGCTGACGATTTAAATGAGGATGGAAAACCCACACGAAAACCGTTACCCGAAGAAGCGTTTATAGATATTGCCATAGATCACGGTTTGGCTTCGCCCGATACCGCAGATAAAACGTATCGCAGGGCACTCAATAAGATAAAGAAAAAACTGAAAGAATGTAATAATTATGTGTAAATTTAAGAAGAATAAAAATAGGAAACTTGCACAAAGAAAAAAGCAGTAAAAAGTATAGTGAAAAAGAAGGTTTATGACATTAAGTACTTCTCTTTTAAATCTTGTGTGCGAAATAATATGTTGCAAACAGACCAATTCTTTTTGTCAGTTCGGTTTCAAAGGATCGGTTCACATCACTGTATCGCTGGGAAATTCTAGGCAAATTTTAGCTTCTTAATTTGCTGTTAAAACTTGACAAATTATTTTGTTTGTGATACAATAATTCAAGTTTTTGTATAGAATGATGCGAGACTAAAATCATTTGAGAGAATACAAATAGCTAAAATTCATTAAATATCAAAAGGAGTTTACAACAAATGAATGCTAAAAAAATTTTTAAAAAAGTTATAACTGTTATGCTGTCTGTTATAGTTGTTTCTACGATGACAATGCTTCCAGCTAGTGCTGCATATTCTTACTATAACAGTTATTCGTTCTCAACAGGCGCACTCTGGTGGAAGCAAAATTACACTGCCAAAGTTTACAGAGATCCAAACTGGTTTCGTGTTTATTACGGTAATGCCAACGTATCCACAGGGTTTGAATATAAAAATAATACTAACATAGTTTTATCACAAACAAAGAATTTTTCTATTGGCACACAAACAAAAGCATCACTAAATGCAGGCGTTGACTTTTCAAGTTATGGGGTGCCAGCAAATGTTGGAGGCTCAATTGAAAAAACCACTTCTGCATCTTGGGGTGCATCTAACACAGCGTCAAGAACTATTGAGGCGAGTGCACCAAAGGGATATTATAGTTACAATGTTTGCTTGAATACATATAAAATTAAAGTCACAAAGTATCAGAATGGCACCAACAAAGGAACCATACAGTTCTTTGCTCCTCGTAGCCAACCCTACCGATCTATAGTATATAATAGAAATAACGCTTCTTATAGCGGTGTAACTCGTTACTAATCATTGTTGTAGCAAACAATGGTTGTGAGAATATTGATTACCGATTGACAAATAAGGGGAGTATACGCACAAGTATACTCCCTTTATATATATGAGGAGAATCCTATGAAAACAAAAAAAAGCTTATTAAACTTGATTAGTTTGATTTTAATAATTTTTCTATTTTCGGGTTGTACTAGTGAACAACAAGAAACTGCTGATTTTATGAATACTGCTTCTAACATTTTTATTAATTCTAAAAGTTTGGATACATTGTCATTTAATGTTGCTCTTTTTTCAAAACGAAAAATAGATAAAATTGATTATATGGGAATTGAAGGTACAAACGTAAACAATGATGATTATACCGTAAATATAATTGATAATAATATTGATGTTTTAAATTCATATAAGTACAAAGGTTTATACATAAAATATATTATGGTAGAAATAACCGCTAAAGATAATATTAAAAATTGTACCTTCGAGAATCTTATCCTAAATGTTGATGGGGTTCGGCAATCTTTAAATTTTTCAACACCTGTTAATCATATATTTTCAGAAGGAAATATATTTACAGAAGAATTGCAAATTTCAGTTATTCCTAATGAATTTCCTTCGAGTTTTATAAATAATAAACAAGAAGGCGTAACGTATGAATTTTATGCGACAGAGGATGTTGTGTTGCAGGATATACGTCTTGATGATTTTTTGTCTGTATCCAATGTTATTTATGCAATTGGAGATGAAGATGCACATAATGCCGATTTTCCAATAGATGTAAAAAAAGGAGAAACGATTAGGATTTCCTTTTCTTTCACTTCCAATTCTGTAAATGAGTTAAGTTATGTCGCTACAAACATTTATTTTGATTATTTAACGAAATCAGACAATGAAAAACTTTTGAATAGTGTATTTGTTGTTTTTGATCCTATCTATCCTGTTATTGAGAATGACGCTTCCAACATAAATAAAATAGTAGACAGTCTAAAATAATAATTTCAAGGAGAATTTAAATGAAAAAGATTTTACCGTTTATTTGCATTCTTCTTCTTTTGACATCATGTATATTTGGAATTTTGTATTTTACCGCATTAGATGATGAGGAAAATGATCTAGAAGTTCAACAATCCACAACGCCTTTAAGATCAACGGTAGAGTCTGGAATCATTAATAGTACGATCACAACTACTGGAAATGTTATCAATGACGCTGCCGATATCTATATAGAAAATATATCTATTGATTTTGAAAACAAATTAGACAGCAAGTATTTTAGATCAACACATAAAATCGGAGATGTTTTAAAAAAAGATGATATTCTATATACATATAAAGAAAAAGACATACAGACAAAATACGATTGTAAAATTGTAAATATGATTATTTCTGAAGAGTCAGTTCAATTTAATCTTTTAAACTATGATAAATTATTTATTGTTGCTTCTATTGATTATGATAAATTGAATTTACTTAATTTTGACACCAAAACAATAATAACTCTAACAACGCAAGATGCGACAAAAACATATACTGGCAAAATTATTAATTTTGGTTATGAAGTAAAAGATGGAAAAGTGGATGTGCAAATCCATTCTGATGAAAAATTTCTCCCCGGCACCCCTTTGGAAATCAGTTTTGAAATAGTACATCAAACAGAATCTCTCTATATATTAAAACAAATGCTTTTAATGGATGGAGATATCTATTATGTTGAAGTCGAAAATGAAGATGGACAAAGAACTCGTAGAGAAGTTGAAATAGGTGATTTTTTTGACGAATATTCTAACAATGAGAAAATTGAGTATGTAGAAATAAAAAATGGCTTACAATTAGGAGAACGCCTAATTGTAGATATTATAGAATAGGTGATTTCATGGCAAAGACTATAATAGAAATGGAAAAAATCAAAAAAACCTACGATGGCAAAAGATATGTGTTAAACGATTTGTATTTTACGGCTCAAGAAGGAGAATTAACTATAATTAAAGGACAATCAGGTTCTGGAAAAAGCACACTTTTAAACATTTTAGGACTACTTGATGTTTTTGATTCAGGTACATATATATTGAATAACCATCAAATTGATTCTCAAAAAAACAACAAATACGCAAACATACGCTCGGATATGATTGGATTTATTTTCCAATCATATCATCTAATCGAGTCAATCAGCATTCAAGATAATATTTTGCTACCTTTTTTATATTCTGAAAAAAGAATTAGTACAGAAGTTATTCAGCGAATGAAAACTATTCTTGAAAATTTTAATCTGATTGAAATGAAAGATAAAAATGTTTCTTTACTTTCAGGCGGTGAAAAACAACGAGTAGCAATAGCACGTGCAATTATAAAGAATCCTCCGTTAATTATCGCTGATGAGCCTACAGGGAATTTAGATGATGAAAACTCACGAATTGTAATTGATTATCTTAAAGATCTGACATTCAATGGAACTACTATAGTCTTAGTTACTCATGATATGAATTTATTGAAATATGGCGATGCCTCTTATTCACTGAAAGAAGGCAGGTTAATCTAATGAAAGTGAATAAATTTTTCTTTTACATAAAACATCTTTTCAAAATGTGCTTTTATAACAAATTTAGATTCCTTCTTTCAGTTATTGGCTTGTTCGTAGGATTATTTGTGTTTACTACAGGAAATATTTTAATTGATTCGTATTATAATGAAAACAGAAAAAACGCAGCTCAAATGGACGAACACATTGTGGCATTAAGGTACGAATCTGAAGATAGAATTGACAAACAAACTATCATTAATTCAGCCTTTGAAGCAATATTTGCTACTGAAAAGACAACTATTTTTGCAAAAAAATACCAAGATGATTTGATATGTTCTCTTTCTGCTTCTATTGTCGGTGTCTCTAATATAGATGATGTAATTCCTATACAATCAACAAATGGAGATTTTTTAATTACAAAAAGCAGCTTATTGAAGGGACGGTTTATTAACGGAAATGATATTGCCCTTAGCAATAATGTTATTGTAATAGATGAATTTACTGAATCACTTCTTTTTCCAAATGGAAACGCTATAGGCTCATCAATCACACTTGATGTTTCTCTGCCCGGTATTAGTAATATTTCCACTAAACCAGAAACAGGAGACAAAATAGAAAAAAGACAATGTGTTGTAATTGGTGTAATAAGAAACAGTTATTTTCAAACGCAAGAAAAAATGAGATTTGATAAATTTTGCAAAAACGCTTCTGAAACAATTCAATTAAATACAATGGTATACTGCCCCTTCTCCTATGTTAATAATAACTTTGAAATATCTTCTCAAAAGCTCCTTATTTGGAATGAAGCAAGTAATAATCAAAAAATAAAAGACCGTCTTACTTTATATAAAAATCAAAGTCTGAAAGAATTTTCTTCATATGATATAATAGACAGAAACTCAGTTATGACTAAAAATGCCAACGAGTTAAAGCCTTTGAAAGTATTCCTAACATTAATTATGTTAATTTTATTAATTATTTCAGGAATTAATGCTATGAATACTATGTTTTTTTCAATAAAAGAAAGAATAAACGAAATTGGTATAAAAAAAGCTTTAGGAGCTACAAAATTAGAAATATTGAATCAATTTATTATAGAAGGAATGATGATATCTTTTATTGCTTCAATTGTAGCTATTATTTTCGGTTGCTTGACAGTACTTTTAATACAAACGTATCTTAATGAAAGATTATTTATCCTATTTGAAGTTGTTTTTAAACCTTCAAATTTATTGCTACCTATTTTCGTGGCTTTTCTATATGGATTTGTTTTTAGCGTCATTCCAAGCTATTATGGCGCAAGAATTAAGGTTACTGATTCGTTAAGATTTGAATAACAGCAGACCGTTACTCGACATTTTTGAATTTTCGCAATGTAAGCATTTAATACATTTGACTTTTCGAGACATACTTTGTGTAATGTTGTGTTCTATTAATAATTTTGGTACTCGGCATGTTGGTACTTCCAACCTTGGTCTGAATGAAATATTGATATTGCATCAGCAGGTAACTTTTCAAAATAAGCAGTTAAGCATTTTTCTAATTTGTTCTAAATTAGGACTTGTTGAAACGGAATAAGATATGATCTCGTTGTTAAATAAATAACCATAAAACAAAAAAAGAAGCTCCATTAGGAATGTAGAAATTACTGCGCTCCTAACGGAGCATTTTTGGTTTTTAACACGCATATATCGTTTTTAGAGGGGACTTGTTTATTCCTACTCGCTCCCGAAAAGAGAAAATTAATCAATTTTGCATAAATATTTTTACTCACATTATGGTGAGTGCGGCATTCATAACGATGGCGTGATATATTTCATTTATATAATGAACGAAGAATCCTATTGTTATTTGGAGATGGATCCAACAACTCAAGAAATTTTACACGAGGACGATCCGATGTTTATTGGATCTGAGGAAAGAAACGAGCGTGTTAATAAACTAATTGAAATTATTAACACCATTATTGATTCAAAAAGCAATTGACAAAAGGCAAAGGGCCGTTGGAATTAAATCCAGCGGCTTTTTGTAAAATATAACTCAAATGGTGGAAAATATTATTTAAATATGTAATATATACTTGACATTTTTCATATACTGTGATATACTCTATTGCGGAGGTGGAAATATGGCAAAAAACATACGTATTAAGATTGCACGAATTGAAAAGGATATGACACAAGCTCAATTAGCAGAAGCTGTTGGTGTTTCCAGACAAACGATGAGCGCAATCGAAAAAGGTGATTACAATCCAACGATTAAATTATGTATTGCTATATGCAAAGTTTTAAATAAAACATTAGATGAGCTTTTTGGAGGGATTGATTATGAGTAAAAAGCAATATGACGAAAAACAAATCATAGAAAGAGGAAAATCTTTTCAATACGCCTTCACTGGTGCTATCGTAGTAAATATTATCATTTATTTATTAAGCGATTTTGTTGGAATAGGTTTTGCCAATGGTGCAATCTGTCTGATAAATATAGGTTTACCAATCGCAATATATATGCTTTCGATGATTATTAAGAATGGTTATGACGGTGTTTCAAATGCCGGCAAAAAATTGAATATCTCTGCATTGGGCGGTTGCGGAGTTGCTCTGCTGATTGTATATTTGCCTGACATTATTTCGGGTAAAAAGCTTTTAATAGATAATGCACTGATTACCGAAAGTGCTGGTGCTTTGTTAATTAGTATTTTGATCTTAGTAGTGGTGCTTGTATATTGGATAAAGAAGCATATTGAGAAGAAAAGCGAAAACGACGAATAAGGAGAACTTGGCTATGAAATGTCCACATTGTAACAGCGAAAATATTGAAGTAGGCTTGAGAATGTTTGAGTCGCTCAACGGAAGTCCTGTTGGCTTTAGATTTAGCAAAGGAATTATGAGTGTAGTGGCACAGATACACTGTGATATATGCAAAGACTGCAAAACTATAGTAAGAAGTTATATTATCGAATCTACCGACAAAAAGTGGCTTAAATAATTTGTTATAAAAGTAATCCATTTTCCAACACAATATCCACGAACAGGGCAGAGTTTATAATACTCTGCCCTGTTCGTTTATAAAATAGGTATTCAATTGTAAATAATTTCGTTTTGTATAATTTCTGTAGCTCGATTATAAATATTGTTCATACGACCAATCCATTCCATTTGGTTATCTGCTTTAAGTTTTTCTGTCACGCCATATAAAGCAACGACACAGGATCTTACTTGATCCTGTGCCATGTGCTTTTTGTCATCCTACTCGGTCTGCGTAATTCTCCTTTAAGAACATTACGCTTTAGTGGGCGGGATTTTTCTTGTATACGCACCTCTTTTATGCTATAATAAACATAACATAATGGATAATGACTATATAACGATGCTTAGGAGGTTAATATGCGTAAAAATTCTTTATGGATGATGCTTGGTTCACTCGTTACGATACTTATAATATTATGCTTTTCTTTTTTTACAAGTTATGAAAAAAATATACATAAGATGTTAGGTACGATGGTGGTCTATAAACACGAAAGTATAACAACCCATCTGTCTTCCGATGCTTGTGCATATTTGTCTGACGGAAATCGTTCATTGTATTTTGGTGAGTTGCCATCTGAAGAATCTGCTATAGAAATCAACAGTCCCGATAGAGCAACATTATATGTATTTCCACTAGATGATGATTCTATAATTATTAAGTATGAGCCACGAAACGGCGGAATTAAAAGAACCTATAAAAAATCCGGTTATGGAGATTTTAATTGCGTATTAAAAACCTTGTACGAGCTTACGGGTAATGAAATTTTTAACGAAACAATAGATTACGATAATTAAAATATGAAAATCCTCGGTTTTCACCCAGTTCTTTTTCGGACACAACATCGTTTTGCAACGCAGTTGCAAACATCATTTAGCCGAAGGCTAACATCGTTCCGCTTTAGCGGACACAAAACGAGGTTGCGCTTTGCGCAAACAGTGTTGTGCTTCGCACAAACGATATAGGCTTACGCCCAACGATGTTGCACTTCGTGCAAATTTATGCTATAATACGCTTAAGGCGGTGATGAAATGGATTGGAAAGAAAAGTTTAAAAAATCTTTAGATTTTACTTATGAGATGGTAAAACGTAAGGTCGCTGATATTAAATATCCGTGTTACGGTGGAGAAATTTATAAGTATGCATTTCTAATACATCAACAAGAACTTTATTTTTATTTAACTCCCCGAGGAATACTATTTACGCCGAGTGGTGCTTCCGTTAAAGAGATACCCTTTAGCGATATAAGAAAATTGGCTATAAAAAAAGGCAGAATTATTAATTGGTATCATATTCGCTTTATAGCAGATAAAAAGTATCATTTTTATATTCATTGCAAAGAAGTGTTTTCAACTGAATTAACGGGTGATGCATCTGAAAATGTAAAAGCATTTATCGAAACTTTGCGATTAAGTGTTAAAAACAATTAATTATTACGAAAATCCTCGGTTTTCGCCCATTTCTTTTTCGGACACGAATGACAAAAAAACTCCTTGAGATTTCTCAAGGAGTTTTTCAGTTATATTCGCCTTCGGCGAGTTATATTGCTTCGCAGTGATATTTAGGCTACGCCTAAGTGATATTGCCCTTCGGGCAGTTAAGGGCGAATATAATATCACTTTTGCGATAGCAAAAATATCACTATGCCGTAAGGCATAATATCACTCTGTGCGGAGCACAAAATATCACTAACCCTTGCGCCTTTACCTCTTTTATGCTATAATGTACCCAAGGCGGTGATTGTATGAAGAAGTTAAGAATTATTATTTTGATATTTATAATATTTGGTTTAATTTTTTCGGTTGGCGGTGCATTTCTTTGCGTAAATGCTTTTGATTATGGTAATAAAGCAGAAACAACCGCAGTAATCACTGATTTTGAGTCTTATCGGGAACATGCTGGCGGCAAATGGCGAACGCGTTATAAAACTCATTTGACATATGAGGTTGACGGCGAATCTTATGACAATACTGTTAAAATGTATTCGTCTTCATGGAATATAGGAGAAAAAATCGAAATTTATTATGATGTTGATAATCCTCAAAACATTGGTTCAAAACATACAGATTTAGCATTACTTGTAGTACCGTGTCTCGGCTTGTTGTTTTTTAGTTCCGGAACGATACTAATGTTAATAACTCGTAAAAAAGCGAAAATGATAAATTGAGTTTTGAATTTGCTAAAATACGGTTAAATAATGGCATTTACAAAAAAATCCTCGGTTTTCGCCCAGTTCTTTTTCGGACACGAATGACAAAAATCCCGAATGCGAAAGCGTTCGGGATTTTACTTTTTCACTATTCACTTTTCACTCTTCACTAAATTCGCATTCGGGATTTTTGGAAAGTACGAAGTAATAGTGAATAGTGAAGAAGTAATGTGTGGCTTCGCCACGGATTATAAAATACAATGCTCCGCATTGATTTATTGCCGCTTTTATGCTATAATACACCCAAGGCGGTGATTAAATGTTTGAAGAAATGATTTTCATTGCAAAAAATAAACTTGCGACAATAGATGAAATTATTGAAGGATTACCAGCACCACAAGTTACAGTGCTTTTATCTAATAACAATAATGTTTATGTAGCAGTTAATGATATTGATGGAATAATCTGCGAAAAAATAAAACACGATAAAATCACTCAAATGCTTACTATGTGGAAAGATGGGAGTATCGATATATCTTCTTACGCCTTTCGCAAGACTCTTGTTAAAATGGATAGAGATAACAACAATACGGATGTTTTATTACAGGGTAAGAATAATTACTTGATTAAAAAATTAGCAGACACAATTATCTGATTAAAAATCCTCGGTTTTTAGACCAGTTCTTTTTCGGACACGAATGACAGAAAAAAGGACTTCACATTCGTGAAGTCCTTTTTTCAATGAAATTCGTTCCTTGCGGAACGAGTGAAATATTGCTACGCAATATGAAATACGCTTCGCGTATGAAATATGCCTACGGCATATGAAGGAACGAATTTTATTTCACATTTTTGCATCGCAGAAATATTTCATAATCCGAAGGATTATTTCATATCGGCAGAGCCGATATTTCATTATACCTTGCTCTTCCACCGCTTTTATGCTATAATTTACCCAAGGCGGTGATTTTATGAAACGTAAATTATCGAAACTTGCAATTATTTGCTTATGTGTATTTTTTGTAGTTGTAATTGGAATTTTTGTATTGTTATGGAATAGTGGTACTTTTGTATTTGATCACTCGGCAAAAGTTGGATTTGAAGGTATGGTTTGGAATGATAAGAATTATTCAACAATTACCGGCGAATATACAGAGGGGAGAACAATTGCCAAAAGTGAAGATGGTAGTTGGAAAATCAATGAAGTTAAAGAAGATCCATCACATACTTTTGTTGTTGCACGTTCTTTTTTAGACCAATATTTATTTGTTTTTGATGGTTATACGGTTCCTACAAGCGGTAAAATCACAACGGTTTGTTGGAATGGTGAGTACATTAAAGATAAAGACTTTATAGAAGTTTTAGCAAAAATTGATGTTGCCAAAACAACCTCGTTTGATTATGAAACAGAAGCAATATTTCTTCTTAATGATAATCAGCGTATGAAGTCTTTATATTTTGCGTATGAAAATTGTCCTGTTGCAACGGTAAATAAGGGCTGGTTAGGGAAAATAAAAGGCGAATGGGTTATAACCACATATATTTCTTCTAACCAAAATAATGAAGATGGTTCTCCAAAACCGTACATGGTAGGATGCTATTCTATTCCTGATAAATATTCGCAAATTTTAGATAAGTACTTTTTTGAATAATTAAGCGCTGTTATATAATACAATTATAAGTAAATCTTCAGTTTTCAGGCACATTTTATTCGTGTCATTAAGTTCAAACTACCCAAACGAAAATCCGTTCTCGTAAGAGGGCGGATTTTTGTTTGTATTATTCACTATTCATTAAAAGAGAACGGATTTTCGAATGAATAATGAAAAATGAAGTCGCTTACGCTGATGAATAATGAATAATTCTTGCGGTTCCACCGCTTTTATGCTATAATACACCTAAGGCGGTGAAATCTCTTGAAAATTAAAAAATATATTTTTATTCCAATATTAGTTGTATTATGTATAATTCTTTATGCTGTTTTTGCAAAGCCAGCTATTGAAACACACACTTGGGTGTTATCTATGGCACAAAAAGCAGAGCCGTTTTCTGTAGTAGCACATAAAACTGGATATGATTTTTCTGATGATGACAGTAATATTTTTGCATTTTCTAAAGAAATAGAACTCACCTGCACAGCAAAAGATGGTAAACTTACCATAAGTGACAAAACAAATGGGAAAACCTATGAAGGAATCTACAAAGTCACTTCTTGGGGGAGGTTTACAGGACAAAGTTATACCGTGATTATAGATGGAAAAGACGGCACTGCAAATATTAGTTCAAAATTTAACCGCACCTTATTTATATCGGTTGGGGGTTATTATTTGACTTTTGAAATTCAATGATTTATAAAAAAATCCTCGGTTTTTACCCAGTTCTTTTTCGGACACGAATGACAAAGCCCCAAGGACGATAAGTTCTTGGGGCTTACTTCTTACCTATTACCTCTTCACTCTTACCTCAAAATGTCCTTGGGGCTTTGGGAACTAAGAAGTAAGAAGTAATAAGCATTGCGCCTTCTCCGCTTTTATGCAACAGCAGCGCGTACGCGGTGCTGTTGCATTTTGTCCACGAGTAACGCAGCTGTTAATTCCCACCGGGGCCGTCTCTGCGCTCACGCGTATCGTGAATGTCGATCTTCCCTTTAATATCGCCTGGGTTGGTGAGCTTCTTTTTCGTTTTCTCCTGCTCGGGTTGTTGCTTTTGCTCCATTGAGTTGTTCTCTGACATAGCTATGCTCCTTTCTGCGGTTAGTGTTTGCGGATCTGGTCGATCTCATTCAGATCATTGGTGGGCGGCATACAACTGCGCCCTTGGCAGACATAGTAGGTGGTTTTTTCGTTTTTAAGAGAATACTCCTTTGTCGGCTCGGTTAGCAGGTGGATGACGGCATTGGTAGGGAAGGCGAATGCTAAGTGTGATGCATCCGTATCTTCACCGAGCACGATCGTCACTTTCAACGTGGGATCGTAGTATTCTAAAAGAGCCGTTAAAAACATGGCGTGGTTCGTGGGATACGGCGATGCCTCTCCGGAGATAAAATCCAGTTGTTGCTCTGCTAAACGGCTATATTCCTCATCGGAAGTCAGCTGTGCTAACTGCACAAGGTTATATGCCATCAGCGAATTTCCGCTGGGTACAGCACCGTCATAGGTCTCCTTTGGGCGCAGGATCAGTTCTTCGCTGTTACTGCCAATCAAATAAAACCCGTCTTTACCATCGCCGAACTCTGTTACGACCGCGTTGCACAGTTGCTTCGCGCGTTCTAAATATTTGCAGTCCAATGTTGCTCTGTATAGGCGAAGCTGGTCGAGGATATATGCCGCGTAATCATCCAGAAAGCCGCGTGCACCGCGCCTTGACTCCCTGAAGCTGACGTACAAGGAGCCGTTTTCGCACAGATGCCCTTGAATAAAAGCATCGGCTTTTTTCGCCGCGTTCAGATAGTTGCCGTTATTGCTGATGAGATATAATTCGCACATAGCGGCAATCATCAGCCCGTTCCACGCTGTCAGAATTTTGTCATCCAAGTGGAGCACGTAGCGGTTTTTTCGAAAAAGCGCTAATTTCGGCAGAAACGCATCGTAGGATCGATCGGCAGTATCGCTGCGCAATAAATTCGGAATGCTTTTCCCTTCGAAATTCCCCTTGTCGGTTATATCGAAATGCCGATTAAAATTTTTGCCGTCCGTTTCGCCTAAAACGCCGATGATCTCCTCGGGGGTGAACAGATAATATTTTCCTTCCTCGCCCTCGCTGTCGGCATCCTGCGCGCTGAAAAAGCCCCCCTCACTTGATGTCATTTCGCGCAGAATATACTCCGCTGTTTTCTCCGCAATGTCGCGATACAGACCGTTATCGGTCACGGAAAACGCCTTGCAGTAAGCAAGGATCAGCATCGCGTTGTCATAGAGCATTTTTTCAAAATGGGGGACAAGGAACTTTTTATCGGTCGAATAGCGGCAGAAGCCGAAACCAATGTGGTCAAACAACCCGCCGCGATACATCTGCAACAGCGTGGTTTCTGCCATTTGCAGACAGTTCTTGTTTTTGCAGCGCTCATAGTAAGAAAGCAGAAACAGGATATTGTGCGGTGTCGGGAATTTCGGTGCCCGTCCGAAACCGCCGTTTTGCTCGTCGAAGATGCGCTCATACGCCGTCACAGCGGAATGGGCGAGCTCTAATTCGGCGTACTGCACCGTCCTTGGGGACCGATCGAGGTGCTCAATGACCGTATCCGCCCGTTTGAGCAACGTCGCTCGATCGTTTTCCCATGCCTCGTGAATAGCGGTAAGCAGGTCTTTGAACCCGATCATCCCGCCGCGGGATGCTTTCGGGAAATACGTGCCGGCGAAAAACGGTTTTTGCTGTGCGGTCATAAAGATACTGGTGGGCCAACCACCGCCGCCGGCAAACGCCTGACACACCGCCATATACACGCTGTCAATATCGGGGCGTTCCTCTTTGTCGACCTTAATTGATATAAAATATCGATTGAGCAGCTCGGCGGTCTCGCTGTCTTCAAAGCTTTCGTGAGCCAGCACATGACACCAATGGCACGCGCTGTATCCAATGCTCAAAAAAATCGGCTTATCCTCTTTCTCGGCACGCGCAAATGCCTCGGCACCCCAAGGGTACCAGTCCACGGGATTGTCCTTGTGCTGGAGCAGATAGGGGCTGGTTTCGTATTGCAGTCGGTTGCTCAACTTCCTACCTCCGTTATAACGCAGGATGCTCTGACAGGGCTTTTAAGCGGTTCCAGCGACGGTCGATCTCGCTTTGGATGGCGTTTCGCACCTCGCTATATCGCTCGGCGCTTAAATGCTTGGTACGCCCCATCATATTGAGCCAATCCGCTGCAGCAATCTTTTTGCCCTTTTCTTCGGGATCGTAGGATAGGGTAGTGATACCCTGCTCCACCTCATACAAGGGGAAATAGCAGCAGTTCACAGCAGCGGCGATGACCGTGCGCTCGGTGTTCGGCTTATCTCCCCAGTTGAGCGGACAGGCGGACAGGCACTTAATATAAGCCGTTCCGTAATGCTTGGCGTAGTATTGCGCCTTTGCCGCTTTTTTGATGAAGTCGTTGGGCTCGGATTCGGCAGCGGTGGCCACATACGGCATACCGGTCGCCGTCATAATACGCGGCATATCCTTATGAAAGAAGCTCTTTCCCCATTGATTTTCTCCCAGATGAGAGGTTGCGCTTTTTGCGCCCATCGGTGTGGAGTAGGATAGCTGATAGCCGGTGTTCATATACCCGCCGTTGTCGTATTCGAACAGGATGACGTGATCGCCGCGCAGTGCCGTGCCGAGGGCTGACCCCATACCGATATCCATACCGCCGTCGCCGCTGACCATAATAAAGGTGATGTCCCCCTCGGGCATCTCGCCGCGCTCCTGCAGCTTGTGGTACATTTTGGAAAGCCCTGCCAAGGTGGCGGCGCCGTTCTGAAAAAGATTGTGCACGTACGGCACCTTAAACGCCGTTTTTGGATAGCCGGTCGTGACCACCATCCCACATCCTGTCTGGAAGAGCAGCACCACGTTTCCTTCGATGCCGCGCAGCAGAAGATTAACGTTGACGGGTATACCGCATCCCGGGCAAGCCCCGTGACCGGGGGCGAGCCGCTTAGGTCTGGCGGTGGTATCACGCACTGTGCCACCCTTGACAGTAACCTTGCCGTCCTGTTCACTGCAAGAGATGAGCGAGGGGGATGCGGCGTCTTTGATCGGATCAAAATACGGTTTTAGGGTGAAGTTCGCATCGCCGGAATAGACACCTGTATAGTCAAAATCGGGAATGTCTTCACGGTAGCAGGATTCGAACAGCTCGATGGCATCCTGCTCGAAGAAATCCCGTCCTCCAAGACCGTACACGCGGCTGATTACACGAGGGGTCAGCCCTTTGTGCTGCAATGCCGCGCGGATCTCCAAGGACATATTACCGCCGCCCGCGCCGTAGCTGTCCTGTCTGTCTGCGACGAGAATCGTGCGCGCATTTTTGCACAGCTCGGCGATCTCATCATAGGGGAACGGGCGCAGAACACCGAGGGAAAACACCCCGACCTTTTTGCCTTGACCACGGAGCGTGTCAACGGCAGCCTTGGCTGTCAGATAAGCCGAGCCGAGTACAAACAGCAGGATCTCGGCGTCGTCCGTCCTGTATGACTTTATTGTCTTCGGCACTCTGCCGGTTAGCTGCTCGTATTCCCGAAACACCGCGGGGATGACGGTGCGCGCCTTCTCCATTGCCAGATGAAGCTGGTATTTGTTGTTCATCAGATCAGGCTCATTCATATAGGAGCCGATGGTGACCGGATGCTCCAAGTCCAATGCAGCGTATTGTGCGTTTACCGCGCCAATAAAGGCTTGTACATCGTTGTCATCGGCAAACACCGTACAATTTCTCTTTTGATGGCTGGTAAAGAAGCCGTCAAACGCCACGATGACCGGCAGACGCAACTGTTCTGCAATCTTAATAGCGCAAATATTGCAGTCATACACCTCTTGCGGTGAGTCGGCGAACAGAATGATCCAACCGGTGTTAAGGGTGTACATCACATCGCTGTGATCGCCCTTGATCGACAGCGGACCCGATACGGTGCGGCAGGCGATATTGAGCACCATAGGAAGCCGCGTGCCCGATTGGACGGGTAATTGCTCTAACGCGTAAAGAAGTCCGTTGGCAGAGGTCGCGTTAAACACTCTGCCGCCGCCCGTCGAGGCTCCGTAACAGATGCCGGCGGCGCTGTGCTCACCCTCTGCGGGAATCAACGCGATCGTATGCTCGCCGTCAGCACCCATCTGATCCAGATATTCCGCGATCTGCGTGGAGGGGGTGATCGGGTAATAGCCCATCACGTGATAATTGATCTGTTTAGCGGCATAGGCTGCCAGCTCGTTGCCGCTTTCAAAAAGCAGCTTTTGCTTTACTTTTTCCATATTACATCAAACCTCCGTCCACACGCTTTTCGTCTAAATAGGACTCGCCCGTGACCCAAGGATCAGCCCCTGCGGGTTCAAAATCAAGATCATCCGTGATCAGATCCTTGTTGCGGACAAACCACCGCTTGTTTGGGTGCTCGCTCTCCTTGCCTGCGACTAATGCCTCGGTAGGGCACACATCCACACAGCGTAGGCAGCCCTTGCAGTGATGATAGTCAAGTCCGCGATTCATCATCGAGGGTTTTCCGCGGTATTCCCCGGGTAAGAATTGAAACACCATATCGGGACAGGTGGTATCACACAAGCCGCAGTGGATGCATTTCTCCGGCAGAAACAGTGGAATGAACCCTTCCCGTGAAGGGGAGAGATCGTTGGAGACCGTACTCCCGAAATGCGGATTGACACCGCCGATCGGCGCATTTTCATACCCCCACTTACTGCGAAGCTCACGATACGGCACTTTCTCATATTGGCTGTTTGGCTCAAAGTGCCGGATTTGCAGATGCTCAAAGCCCAATTCGATTCCTTTGAGGTTGTTTTCGAGCAACGTGGGGTATTTCTTGCCTAACGTGTCGCTGACCAGCTCCTTCACCGCCGCAAGGGGAATAAAGCCCGATGCTTTCGCAATCGCGCCGAGCATCACCATATTGACGCGGCTTTTGCTTTGCAGAGCAAGCTCCAATGCGTTGACACAGCACACCGTGCCGCCGTACAATCGGAGATCCTTGCGCATTTCCTCGGGGGACGCATCGGTATTGACGATCAGTGTGCTGTGCTCATCCACACCGGCGGTCACAGGCAAGGTCTTCGAGAGAGCGTGATGGAACAGCACCAGAAGGTGCGGATGCTCGATCGGGCTGTTGTGCAAAATGTCACGCTCGGGTGCGCTCCACCGCACGTATGACTTTACGGGCGATCCCCGTTTTTCGGAGCCATAGCTGGAGAAGGCCGCCGCGTTAAGTCCTAAATAGGCGGCGCCAAGCTCGCCGAGCAATTTCCCGCAGAGGTTTGCTCCCAGACCCCCGATGCTCTCCAACCGTATTTCATAATAGCCATTCTCATCGACCGTGGGTAGGCTGATCGCACAACCGCTTTGTTGCTGAAATTTTGTCGCTGGCTGCATAATATGCTCTCCTTTGCGTGTTTTCACTTATTATTCGCCGGATACTTCCCGATATGCATAAGTTGGCAGGAATAGCGCTGATAAACTCGGGCAGAATAGTCGTAAAATGAACCTGGAGGGATAGGAATGAAACGCAATGAAATGCCGGTGGGATTTTCTATGGCTTTGGCTCAAAACCCCGAGGCTATGCAACGTTTTGCGATGCTCAGCGATGATAAGAAGCGGGAGATCATAGACGGAACACACGCGATCAGCTCGAAGCGGGAAATGCACGAATATGTTAATACGCTAACGATCAATAAATGAATACACAAGACTAAAAGCCCGCTCATACGAGCGGGCTTTTAGTCTTGTAATTATCCGTATTCTATGGTATACTGCAAGGTGTAAAATATGCGCACGCGCAAGAGCTTGCGGAATGACTGATAGGAGGATACCTATGAGAGAGATAAGCGCACAGCGTATTACCGATACGGTAAAGCGGTTGTGCTTTGAGGCGAATTGTCATCTGGGCGAGGATATGCAGGCGTGTATCAACCGCTGCTATGCCAAGGAGACATGGCCGCAGGCTAAGGAGATCTTAGAGCGGATCATCGAGAATTACGAAATAGCCGATCAAGAGAATATGCCGATCTGTCAGGATACGGGCGTTGCTTGCGTGTTTTTGAAGATTGGCCAAGATGTACATATCACAGGTGATCTGACCGATGCCGTGAACGAGGGAGTCCGTCAGGGCTATAATGAGGGCTATTTGCGCAAAAGTGTGGTTCGTGACCCGCTCGATCGCGTGAACACGGGGGACAACACTCCTGCAATGCTGTATGTTGAGTTGGTTGAGGGAGATCAGATCGAGATCACGGTAGCGCCCAAAGGCTTCGGCAGCGAGAATATGAGCCGTATTGCGATGCTCAGCCCGTCAGACGGCTTGCAGGGCGTAAAGGATTTTGTGCTTAAGACTGTGGACGAAGCGGGCCCGAATCCGTGCCCGCCGATCGTGGTTGGTGTCGGCATCGGCGGCACGTTTGATAAGGCGGCGCTGCTCGCCAAAAAAGCGCTTCTGCGCCGTGTGGACGAGAGGAACAACGCGCCATTCTACGCGAAACTCGAGGAGGAATTACTTGCGGAGATCAACACGCTCGGCATCGGCCCACAGGGCTTCGGCGGTTTGACGACAGCGCTGGCAGTGAATATCGAAACGTTCCCGACGCACATCGCAGGGCTTCCGGTCGCGGTAAACATCAACTGCCATGTGACAAGACATAAGACGGAGGTGCTGTGATGGCAATTTCGATTAAGGCGCCCATTAACCGTGAGCAGGCACGCGCACTGCGTGCAGGCGACAGCTGTCTTATCTCCGGTGTGATCTATACAGCGCGGGATGCCGCACATAAGCGCCTGTGCGAGCTGCTGGAGAGAGGAGAACCGTTGCCGATCGAGCTTAAAGACACGGTGATCTATTTTGTCGGGCCGACGCCTGAAAGACCTGAGCAGATCATCGGCTCGGCGGGCCCGACGACCTCCTACCGTATGGATGCTTATAGCCCGCTGTTAATCAAGAATGGGTTGACCGGAATGATCGGCAAGGGGAAAAGAAGCTCCGAGGTGATCAAAACGATGAAGCAACACGGTGCGGTGTATTTTGGCGCGATCGGCGGTTGCGGCGCTCTGCTTGGTCGCTGCGTCAAAAAGTCTGAGGTCGTCGCTTATGAAGATCTCGGCGCGGAAGCGATACGCCGTTTAGAGGTGGAGAATTTTCCGGCGGTCGTCGTGATCGACAGCGAGGGAAATAACCTCTACGAGAGTGGCCGCGCTGACTATCTGGCGCAAATAAGATAAACAATGCCCAATGCCGAAATTCGGCATTGGGCATTGTTGTTGTAACACAAGAAGGATGTTGTCACCGACAGCCTTTTTATAATTTTCGCTCCTCAGCATAGCGCAAGAGGGTCGCACGTTCATTAGGCAGCTTACCGCACATAACCGCATCCAGCAGCCTCTCGAGCATATCGCCGAGATGTTTGTCCGCGGAATAGCCTATGGCGATGAGATCTTCGCCGTTGATCGCAAGGTCTTTGAGGGAGAAGCACGCGTTCTCGTCGATGAGTTCCTGTAAGCGTTTGGCGATGCCGTCAAGAACGGCTATGCGATCCAGCTTGTCCGGGTGCTGGCCGTAAACATCCGCTTTCTGTATCTCGATGAGATTCAACGCCAGATCCGGACCCATTCGATTGAGCATTCGTTTGAGCGGATAGTCGGCAGGGGTGAGATCGTCGTCGTGGTGAAGAATCAGCTTCTTCACCGCGTCGATGGTCAGACGGTCAAACCGCAGGCGGGACATCGCCTGCTCGGCGATTGCGGCGCTCACCGCTGCGTGTCCGCTGAAATGGTCGATACCATTCTCATCGCGCGTGTAGCAAGCGGGCTTTCCGCTGTCGTGGAACAACATAGCCAGCCGCAGCATCGGTTTCGGTGCAATCGCCGCGATCGTTTCAACCGTGTGTTCGTACACCGTCAAGAAGTGATACGGATTGACCTGCTCTAATCCGATCGTCGGCGCGATCTCCGGCAGGATGATGCTGATCACATCGGGGAACGCCAGCATTACCGAGCGTACGTGCTCGCCACACAGTAGCTTCATAAGCTCGCTTTGTACGCGCTCAGCGGCGACACGACGAAGCAGGGGAGCAAGGTGGTGAATGGCTTTTGCCGTCATTTTCTCAATCGGAAAACCGAATTGGGCGGAGAAGCGCAGAGCACGCAAAATCCGCAGCGCATCCTCGGTAAAGCGCTTTTCCGGATCGCCGACGCAGACGATCTGTCGATTATCCAGATCCGCCAGACCTGAGAAATGATCGACAATACCTGTCTGAGGATGATATGCCAGTGCATTGATCGTGAAATCCCGCCGCCCGAGATCGTCCCGCAGGTTACGCGTAAACGTCACGTGGTCGGGATGACGGTTATCGCTGTACTCGCCATCGATACGGTAGGTGGTGATCTCCAGCGGATGCTCGTCGATGAGCACCGTCACCGTGCCGTGCTGTAGACCCGTCGGGATGACGCGGTATTCAGCGAACACGGACATCGTCTGCTCGGGGAGCGCATCCGTCGTAATATCCCAGTCATTCGGCTCTCGTCCCATCAGCGTGTCACGCACACAGCCACCGACAACATACGCCTCAAAGCCGCGATTATTCAGTTTTTCAAGCGCGAGGGCGACATAGGAGGGGAGAGTCAAGGTCATAATGACACCTCGAATTACATTTTATGGCCGTGCTGAATAAGCAGACGCTGTTTTTCGTCCCATAGCTTTTGCGACAGGTCGACATAATATTTATGGGGGTTTTCAAAACGCAGCACTTCGTCCCAGATGGTGTCCATCTGCTCCTTGCAATAAGTGCGGATATCCTCGACTGATGGCGATTCGTATACACACTCACCATCCTTAAACAGCTGCACCTGCAGTGGTACGGCGCGGAAATCCGTCAGCGTCTTGCGTTTCCAGATGTGCTCGGGATCGAAGATCTCGTACGGTTTTGTGTCGTCGATGACCTCATCGTGCATCGTGATCACATCCGCGATCGCCTTGTTGTTTTCGCGGTCATACAGACGCCAAAGCTTCTTGAAGCCCGGATTGGTGATTTTGGCGATGTTTTCGCTGACCTTGATCTTCGGGATGATTTCCCCGTTCTGCTCAACGGCAGCGAGCTTATACACGCCGCCGAACACGGGTGCGCTGGACGCGGTGATCATCCGTTCGCCGACGCCGAAGCTGTCGACACACGCGCCCTGACGGATCATATCCTGAATGATATACTCATCTAACGAGTTTGAAGCGGTGATCTTACAATCGGGGAAGCCTGCTTCATCGAGCATCTTGCGGGCTTTTTTGCTTAAATAGGTGATGTCGCCCGAATCAATGCGGATGCCGCGCGGGCGATAGCCGTTTGGCACGAGCACCTCGTTAAACACGCGGATGGCATTCGGGATACCGGATTTCAGTACGTTGTAGGTATCGACCAATAACGTGCAGGAGTTGGGATAGGTGGTCGCATACGCCTTGAAGGCTTCATATTCAGAATCAAACAGTTGCACCCAGCTATGCGCCATCGTGCCGAGTGCGGGGATGCCGAACTCGCGGTCAACAATGGTACACGCCGTGCCGGTGCAGCCGGCGATATAGGACGCGCGCGCACCGTAAATGGCGCCGTCGCAGCCCTGTGCGCGGCGGGAGCCGAATTCCATCACGGGACGACCCTGCGCCGCGCGCACAATGCGGCTGGATTTTGTCGCGATCAACGATTGGTGGTTGACAAGCACGAGGATCATCGTTTCAATAAACTGCGCCTGCATCGCAGGGCCGCGTACCGTGACGATCGGTTCGTGCGGGAAGATCGGCGTTCCTTCGGGGACTGCCCACACATCGCACGCAAACTTAAAATTACGCAGATATTCCAGAAACTGCTCGTTAAACAGCTTTTTTTCGCGCAGATAGGCAATATCCTCGTCCGTAAAGGTCAGGTCTTTGATATAGCGAATGACCTGCTCAACGCCTGCCATAATGGCCAAACCGCCGCCGTCGGGAATGGTGCGGAAGAACATATCAAAATAGACGATCCGCTCGCCGTTTCCGGTGCAGAAAAAACCGTTCGCCATCGTGATCTCATAAAAATCTGTCAGCATCGTAAGGTTGTTCTTTGACAGAAGATTGGTGTTTTCCATCGCTTTCTGTTCCTTTCGTGTCTAAAATCATCATTTTAGAAAATTATAGCACTTTTTGGCTTGCTCGTCTACCGTTTTTCCGCAAAAAAATGTCCCGAACAATGGCGTTTATGCATTGTTCGGGACAGTGGTTACAGAGTCTTGACCAATTCCTTTAAGTAGGAGGCAAAATCCTCCCGCATATCCGCACGACCGAGGGCAACCTCACAGTTCGCCTGCAGGATACCGAGCTTATTCCCCATATCATAGCGTTTGCCGACATAATCAACGCCCATCATATTGCCGTTTTTCGCCTGAACACACATCGCATCGGTCAACTGGATCTCACCGCCTGCACCGGGCTCGGTGACCGCGAGAATATCAAAAATGTCGGGTGTGAGGACACAGCGACCGAGAATCGAATAGAGAGACATCACCTTGTCGGGCGAGGGCTTCTCAATCATATCGGAGACATCAAACACATTGTCGCGGACAGGGGAGACGGCCAGCGAGCAATAGCGCAGGATCTGCTCAGGCGACACCTGCTTGATGCCGACGACCGATTTGCCGAACTCCTCGTATACGCGGCAGAGCTGACCGCAGGCGGAATCATCGCCGATGATCACATCATCGCCATACAGCACCGCAAACGGTTCGTCACCGACAAAGGACTTCGCGCAGGCGACCGCGTGCCCGAGACCCTTCGTCTCTTTCTGGCGGACAAACTGAATGTTCGCCATATTGGAGAGCTTGAGAACCTCCTCGAGCATCTCCGTCTTACCGCCGGCCTCAAGACGCTGCTCAAGCTCAATGCTGTGATCGAAGTGATCCTCGATCACACCCTTGCCGCGGTTGGTAATGATCAGGATGTCCTCAATACCTGCCGCGACCGCCTCTTCGACGATGTACTGGATCGCAGGCTTGTCTACGATGGGGAGCATTTCCTTGGGCATCGATTTTGTCGCAGGAAGGACACGTGTGCCCAATCCCGCCGCTGGGATGACTGCTTTTCTTACTTTTGCCATAATTATCCTCCGTTAAATAAATATTACCAATATCTGCGTAATGAAATACTGGGCAATATAGCCGATGACCGTCACAGCGATAGAAACGCCGCCGATCGACGAAAGCTCACCCGACGTGAGATCGGGCGTCTTTTCGCGCACGCGTTTGATCGTCCTTTGGCAATGATCACGGTAGAGACGATTGCCGAACACGGCGATCACGATCGAGATCACAAGCATTATAACAGAAAGTAGCGAGATTGACAAGAGAAAATATAGGTTGGTCGGATTTGATAAGGCGGATTCCACAAGAGCATAGACCTCGGCATAGGTCATCTCCTCAGTCATCCCAAGGCCGAGTGCTTTGTACGAGATCTCCATTACAGCCGTCTGAATAATTTCAAGAATCATCACGATGGCGCCGAGACCGTACATTTTGCGATAGAGCAACCACAATGGGCCGAAGAAAAACGCCGCCCAGTTCCACGAAGCGCTGCTACCGCCACGCGCCATACGGCGAAAACGCGGCAGATAGTAATCCGCCTTTGTACCTACATAAGCAGAGAGATCTTCCGCACTCACCTCATCAATCACCTCGTCCGGATCGACGTTTTGCGAGGAATAACTCGTATTGCGGAAGGGCTGATATTCGCTGTAAGGCGTGTTCTGTTGAACATTGCTTTGCCAGTCGTTTTCGTTCTTCAGCGGAGAGCCGCAGTGCTTGCAGAATTCGGCAAATTCAGGATTTTGTGTGTGACAACGCGAGCAGATCTGATAAGGGAGAGTCTCCTCTACCGCCTCACGGGCAGAGTGATTATTCTTTTGCGCCGTCTGCGCCGCCGATGCCTTGTCGCGGCTCCATTGTTCATCGGTGTTGTGCAAATGATATAGGTGACAATGCCCCTCTTTCGCCCAACACGCTCTGTGGTGGGGGAGTCCGCACTGCGGGCAGGCAACGATATCGTCGTTTTCGGTAAATGCCTGCTGACATATCGGGCAAGCATATCCTTCGTAAAAGTACAACAGCCTCAACTCCAATCTAGAGTTATTATAGCTTGCTTTAACGTTTACCGCAACAGAAATACAGGAAATTTATAAAAATTTCATATTTATTTGCGGTTTTCTGCCGCAAAACGCAAGACGCATCTTGATATTTATCTCATAAATAAGTATAATATAACAAATAGTTCTGTAAAGGGTGGTTGCGTTGAGTAAAGCACGTGAGTTTTTTGAATCCATTGCCGATAAGCGTGTTATTATATGCGGTATCGGAAACAACAATATCCCCGTGATTTATACATTTTTGAAAAACGGCGCTAAGGTCACTGCCTGCGATAGACGCACCGCCGATGAGCTCGGCGAGGTTGCCGAGCAGCTTCTCACAGCCGGTGCTCGGCTGTGCCTCGGCGAAACGTATCTTGACGATCTCGATGCCGACCTCATTCTTCGCACGCCGGGTATGAAGCCGTATTTACCGCAATTTGAGGCGGCGCGTGCACGGGGAATCACCGTAACCTCGGAAATGGAGCTGTTCTTTGATCTGTGTGAAGCGCCGATCTACGCCGTGACGGGTTCGGACGGCAAGACCACCACCACCACGATCATCGCAGGACTGTTGGACGCCTCGGGTGTTAAGACCTTTGTCGGCGGCAATATCGGTCGAGCACTGCTGCCGTATGTTGAGGAGATCCGCCCGCAGGACGCTGCTGTCGTTGAGCTTTCCAGTTTTCAGTTGACTAATATGACGCAGTCGCCACACGTTGCGGTCGTGACCAACGTGGCGCCGAATCATCTGGATTGGCATACGGATATGCAGGAGTATATCGATGCAAAACGCAATCTCGTGTCCCACCAGAAGGGCACCGACCGCGCTGTTCTTAACCTGGACAACGATGTCACCAACAGTTTTACCGCAGGCATAAAAGGGGACGTATGGCAGTTCTCCCGTCAGCAGCCCGTAAAGAAGGGTTGCTGGCTGAACAACGCGCGGCAGATCGTCGTTTTCGACGGCGTTCAGGAGCAGATCGTAATGAATGCGGACGACATCCGCATCCCCGGCGAGCACAATATTGAAAACTATATGGCGGCGATTTCAGCCGTTTGGGGTAAGGTCAGCGTCGAGGATATTGTGCGTTTCGCTCGCTCATTCGGCGGCGTTGAGCATCGTAGCGAGCTCGTGCGTGAACTCGGCGGTGTACGTTGGTATAACGATTCGATCGGCTCCAGTCCCTCGCGCACGATTGCCGGTTTGAACGCTTTTAAGCAAAAGGTCATTTTAATTGCGGGCGGCTACGATAAGCATATTCCGTATGACCCGATGGGGCCCGTTGCTGCACAAAAGGTCAAAGCGGCGATCCTGATGGGCGCTACCGCCGATGCGATCGAGCGCGCTATCCGTGCGCATAGTGATCTGCCGATCGTCCGCGTAAAGAATATGGACGAAGCGGTCAGTGAAGCCTACGCATTGGCGGCCGAGGGGGACATCGTGTTTATGTCGCCCGCCAGCGCCAGCTTCGATATGTATAAAAACTTCGAAGTCCGCGGGAATCATTTCAAATCTCTCGTAAAGGCACTGCCCGAGAAATAAAGGAGACAGAATGACGACAATTATTGAGGATCTGAACAGATTGTGTTGTGCCGCAGGCTGTGCGGGGCAAGGCGAGATCGCCGAAACGGCGACGGAATTGCTTCGCCCTTATGTCGATGAGATCGTGCAGGACGCTATGGGGAATATTCTCGCTTCGCGTCGCGCGGATAGACCGGATGCCCCTACGGTGATGCTGGAGGCGCATCTTGATGAGATCGGCTTCTTGGTCACGCACATTGATGAGCGCGGCTTTATCTTTGTTGCGCCCGCAGGCGGCGTGGATAAGCGCGTTTTGACTGCACAGAAAGTGATTATCTACGGTAAGCAACCGTATTTCGGCGTGTTTTCATCTGTTCCGCCGCATTTGTCGGGCGGCGAGGATAAGCTGCCCGAGATCACGGATATGGCTATTGATGCCGGTCTGGACGCCGAAACTGCCCGAGAGATGATTCCGCTCGGCTCCCGTGTTGCCTTTGTGCCGAATTTTACTAAGCTGAGCCAAACGGTTGTTTCCTCTAAAAGTCTGGATAACCGAAGCGGTATGGCGGCAATTCTGCACTGCCTGCGAAAATTATCGGACCGTTGCGTGAATGTGGAAGTCGCATTTTGCGTGCAGGAGGAGCTCGGGTGTCGCGGCGCCGCTGTTGCAGCCAGACAGATCTGCCCCGATGCTGCGATCGTGACCGATGTGTCCTTCGCGCTCACGAAGGATTCCGATCCCCGACACTGCGGCGAGATGCACAAGGGTGTGATGATCGGCATTTCGCCGATCCTTGACGACGGAATGCGCCACGAGCTGTGTGATTTAGCTGAAAGTTGTCATATTCCGCACCAGCTCGAAGTGATGGCGGAGACGACGGGGACCAATGCCGATGTCATCAGCACATCCTGCTGCGGCGTTAAAACGGCTCTTTTATCCATTCCGCTTCGCTATATGCACACGCCCGTTGAAACGATCGATGTTTCCGACGTTGCCGCAGTAGGAGAACTGATGGCGGCGTGGATCGAGTTGAAAGGAGCACAGAAGGATGAATAAACAGGTATTATTTGATCTGTGCTCGCTGGACGGTATCTCCGGTCGAGAGCACGCTGTGCGCGACTTCATTCTGAAAGAACTCGATGAATCGTCCGTGCCAAAGGATGTAACGGTCGATGCTATGGGGAATATTCTTGTGCATTTGCACGGGAAAGCACCAGCCTCAAAGACCGTGTTGTTTGATGCACACATGGATGAGGTCGGTTTTCTGATTACGCATATAAACAGCGACGGCACGCTGTGCTTTGACACGGTTGGCGGTATCGATAAGAGGGTGCTGTTCGGCCAACGCGTTCGCATTGGCAACGTTCTCGGTGTGATCGGCGGCAAGGCTGTTCATCAATGCACAAAGGATGAGAAGGATACGGTTCCCGCGATCGACAATATGACCATCGACATCGGTGTGGCGAACGCCGAAGACGCGCAAACATTGGTCGAAATAGGGCAGGGGGGAACCTTTGCCTGCTGTCTGCAGGAGTGGCAAAACGGTTTTGTGCTTGGCAAAGCACTGGATGACCGCGTTGGCTGTGCGCTGTTGCTCAGCATAGCGACCGAGCAGCCCGAGCGCGATATTTGGTTGTCGTTTTCCGTGCAGGAGGAGGTCGGCTTGCGCGGCGCGAAAACAGTCGCCGAGGCAGTAAGACCAGAAATCGCCGTTGCCATCGATGCCACTACCGCAGCGGATGTTGCAGGAAGCAGCGATAAAACCTGCGTCTGTCGTGTCGGTGGGGGACCGGTCATTTCGTTTGCCGACGGTGCCACACTGTACGATCAGGAGCTATACTGCTCTATTCGCACGTTTGCCGAAGAGAACGATATAACGACACAGACAAAAAACCGTATCGCCGGCGGTAATAACGGCGCAGCTCTGCAACGCGGCTACATCGGGGCGCAAACAGCGGCGATCTCGTTGCCTTGTCGCTATATTCACTCGCCGTCGTGTATGGGGTTGATGAGCGACATTGAGGCGATGGAAAAATTGCTGTTCTTGCTGGTTGAGAGGCTGACTGTATGATCCGCCTTGCCAACGAGCGGGATTTTGACCGTGAGAGCAAAAGCGAGAGCGAACTACGGATATGCGCGTTGGCTCGCGCTTATGGAATTTGTGTGCCGTTTATCCAGTTTTTTGCTGATGAGGAAGGGTCGCTCGCGTCCATTATGGACGGCGTATGCACATTTTATTGTGTTTCTTTACCAAACGATGAATGGTGCGCTTTTCTGCAGATGCATTCCGATATTAAAATGATCCATACGGACGGGAAAATCGGCACTGTACTAGCCGAAAAATGGCAGTGTTCTTTACGGAATGGCCCTGTTATGCGGTTGGACAAAGTGTCAAGCGATACAACTTTACAGATCTTTCGCGAAAACGATGCTTCGTTGCGCGAAGTTTACAGGCTATTGTCGGCTGTTTTTGATGAGCTTCCGCCGTTTGAAGGATGGTATGTCGATACCTCGCATCGGGTACGGCACGGTTGCTGTCATATTGCCGCTGAAGGGGACGATGGCAGGTTGGTCAGCGTTGCAATGACAGTGGCTGAGATCGAAGATATAGCGCTGATCGGCGGTGTGGCAACCTTGCCGTGTCATCGAGGGCAAGGGGCTGCGTCGCGATGCATCCGTCGCTTGATAGACACGCTTACACAAAGAAGCATTCTCATCGCACCAAGTGATGAGAATTCAGCAATGCTGTATAGCAAATTGGGCTTCGTTCCGTGGGGAACGTGGGCAGAATTGACTCTGCCTTAATCAGGAGGTTAACAACAATGGATATGACATTCTTTTCTGTGGACAAGCGTTTAGCGGAAATATCGGATAAAGCAGAGGAGCGCGCTCGGGAGGCGTTTGCCCGAATTAACGCGATCGCAGAATACAACCAACAAAAGGTGTTATCGGCATTCATTCGTCATAATGTCAGCGAAAGTCACTTTGTGCCGACTACGGGGTACGGTTACGGCGACCGCGGACGGGATGCACTCGATGAGATCCTCGCCGATATTATGGGGGCGGAAGACGCGCTGATTCGCCATAGCATCGTCTCCGGCACACACGCGATTACGATCGCGTTGTTCGCTATGTTGCGTCCGGGCGATACACTGCTGGCGGCAACCGGCGCACCATACGATACATTGGAACAAGTGATTGGACACAAATCACCCTCTGCAGGCTCTTTGACAGAGTATGGAGTTGGTTATCAGCAGGTTGAATTGGACGAGAACGAATGTCCCGATCTGCCGGCAATTCAGGCTGCACTGCGTGCTGATGACACCATCCGTATTGTTCACATTCAGCGTTCTCGCGGCTATTGCACGCGCCCGAGTCTGACGATTGAATGGATTAAACGAATCGTGGATGCTGTAAGGGAAATTCGCCAGGATGTCGTTATCTTTGTGGATAACTGCTATGGTGAGTTTGCTGAAAAGCTCGAACCGTGTCAGGTCGGTGCCGATCTGATTGCCGGATCGCTGATCAAAAACCTCGGCGGCGGTATTGCAGAGAACGGTGGCTATCTCTGCGGCACCAAAGCTTGCATCGAGCAATGCGCTTACCGTATGACGACCCCGGGCCTTGGCCGCGAGGTCGGAGCCTCGCTCGGACATAACCGCTCGCTGTATATGGGACTGTTCCAAGCGCCACACGTGGTAGGGGAGGCGCTCAAAACGGCCGTTTACGCCGCTTCGCTGTTCGATTTGCTTGGCTACCGCGTTTCGCCGACTGCCGATGAGATACGCGGCGATATTATCCAAACGGTGTTCTTGAACAATTCTGAAAATCTAATTGCATTCTGCCAAGGAATGCAAAAGGGCGCACCCGTTGATTCGTTCGTTGTACCCGAACCGTGGGATATGCCGGGATATACCAGTCAAGTCATTATGGCGGCCGGCGCATTCACGATGGGCGCATCGATCGAGCTTTCCGCGGATGCACCGTTGCGTGAGCCGTACGCCGCCTATATGCAGGGTGGTCTCAATTACGCCAGCGGTAAGATCGGCGTGTTACTGGCCGCCCAGTCAATGCTTGACCGAGGATATATATTTAATTAATGTACATTAAAGCAGGGGATGCACCGCAATGCTCCTTGTCCAAAAATCAGCAAAACTATACTAAATTAATATTTAATATAGTTCAGGGGAGGCTTGGGCGGAAAAATTATCAGAAAGGCGTTGATTTGGTTGAATAAGGCGTATTTAGCGGAGTGTCCTCCTGTTCTGCGGGATTACCTTGGTTATATGGAAACGATCAAAGGTCGTTCCGAAAATACGGTGAACGGTTACTTTGTTGACCTCCGCACGTTCTTTCGTTTTCTGTTGATTCAACGCTCTGTAGTTGCGGAATCTCCTGACTCACAGCCGGACATTCGATTGGTTGATCTAGAGCTGCTTCGTTCTGTAACTTTGAATGATCTCTTTGAGTTTATGAATTACACGAAAAGCGATCGCGGCAACACCAATGTCACACGTGCGCGAAAAGTCTCATCGCTTCGCCGATTTTTCTATTATCTCTCGGAGATTACCCATCAGATTGACGATAATCCGGCAAAAAACTTGAGTCTGCCTAAGCTTCCTTCGCGGATGCCGCAGTATTTAACATTAGATCAATCATTAGAATTGCTGTCATTGGCAAATACTGGCAAATACGCCGAGAGAGACTATTGTATACTGACATTACTGCTGAATTGCGGGTTGCGCCGCGCTGAATTAGCCGGATTAAATCTGTCGGATGTACGCAGCGATAACAGCCTGCGCGTGATCGGTAAAGGTAATAAAGAGCGCACAGTCTACTTGAATGAAGCGTGCCAGAAGGCGTTGGCTGCATACCTGCCCAAACGCCCCATCGAAGGTACTAAGGACAAGAAAGCGTTATTCTACGGGCATACTAAGGACCGCATCAGCTTGCAAGGTGTGCATTATATAGTAAAGGGTTACTTAAAGCAGGTCAGCGGTGCGGAAGACTATTCCGCACACAAGCTCCGCCACACGGCGGCGACACTGATGTATCAGCAGGGCGGCGTCGATGTACTGGTGCTCAAGGAAATTCTCGGACATAAGAATCTCGGTACAACCGAGATTTATACGCACACCTCAACGGAACAGCTGAAAAAAGCTGCCGCAGCATCACCGCTTGCCAAGGTTGAAAACAAGCCCAAGAAAGACGATGAATAGTGGCAAAAAAAGAGCCTGACCGCACGGTCAGGCTCTTTCACTTTATCTCATTTATGATTTCATCAGCCAATTCCCGAAAAACCTCAGTGGCCTTAGCGTTCGTGCCGGTGGAATCTTCCGCCAGCACGCAGATAATGTACTGCGGCGATTCGGCGGGAAAATATCCGACGAACCAGCTCTGTACTACGGGATTTCCGTCAATAATTTGGCCGGTCTCCGCAGTCCCCGTCTTGCCGGCAGCCGAGCACAATTTCGGCGCGGCGGATTGCCCCGTTCCGTTGCGTACAGTCATAGTCATCATTTCCTGCAGAGAGGCGGCCGTTTTTGCTGAAATGACCTCTACCCCTCTCCCCTTTTTCGCATTTGAAAAATTTTTCTCAGCGTCCAGAAGCCCCTTTACAAGAGATGTGCTCGGCAAAACGCCGTCGTTGACGATCGTGTTGACGATCTGTGCGAAATGCAGCGGAGATGCCATTAAATAGCCTTGCCCAAACGACAAATTCGCCAGTGCGGCACGAGATGCTCTGAGAGTGGATAAATCGGGTAATAATGCCGCCGGCGCTTCCATAGGATCCGCCAGTAAAATACCCTTATTCAAGCCAAACTTTTCTGCTGTCTCCAACAAAGCGTCTGCGCCGATCTGCTGCGCAAGCTGAATATAATATAAGTTGCAGGATTGCGCGAAAGCTTCGTGCATGTCCAGTGAGCCGTGACCGAGACGGTTATGGCAATGAAACCGTGTACCTTCGATCTCAAGATATCCTGTACAGGCAAACGATTTCTGAGCGGAAATCCCGCTTTCCAGTGCGGCGGCGGTCGTGATGATCTTAAATACCGAGCCGCAATCATACAGCGATAAAGCACGGTTGAGCAAGGCTCCGTTGTCCTCGTCAATGCTTTGCGCAACCGTTTGCGGCTGAAAGCTCGGAAAGCTCGCCAATGCAAGGATTTCGCCGCTATTCGGTTGCATAACGACTACCGCACCTTTGGTCAGGTATTCCGAGCTGACATCTTCTGTGATCGTCTGCACTTCTTTATCTAAAGTTAAAACGACCCCGCCGACCGAGTTCGCGGTCGTATCAAGACATTCGGGCGAAACGCCGTAGAGCAAGCTCCCTCTGCCGTCTACGCTGAACGAAGCAGTCGCAGCTCCTTTGTATTGCTCCAACACTTCGTTAAAGGCCGTCTCGATTCCGGTCAAGCCCCGCGTCGCACCAGCATCCAGATACCCGATAATATGTGGTGCCAACAAGCGCTCCGAATACCGCGTGGGCACCCAGAACAGGCGCAGCCCATCGGTAAAACCGATGGGCTTTGTCAGCCGAACCGACGCCGGCACTCCTTGCGCGAGTTGGTCGCGCAAGGCAGCAAAGTCCTTTGCCGTCGTCGCGTTGCTCACGTGCGCCAATAACCGTTCGGACGGAATCATTGCCGCGTGATATTCGTGCGTTTCATTAACCAATGGGCGCAAATTGGTGTCGTAGATCGTTCCGCGCGTTGAAGCGACGGATACTGTCCATCGGTTTTGCGAAGATGCTACCTGGGCAGGCCGAACGTGCGCAATATACCACAACCGTGTGGCTATACCGACCAGAAGAATCGTTACCAGTGAAAACACGATCCATATCTTCCTACGCACACCATCCCATCCTTTCGAGGATAGAATGTTCCCGTTGAGGAAAAATATACAAGCCTGACGTTATTTTTTGAAACGGAGTAATGTTCCCTTTTTCATTGGACGTTCACAGGGCACCCAGACGGCCATCGTCGGATGCGGTGCCGATGAGATCGGTAATCGCTCGTCGTTTTCCATATGTTCTACTGTAAAGGCGAACGGCTTTTCACCCGGCGAGAGCACATCCAGTGTATCTCCCGTGAAGAAACGATTGCGTTGACCGAGTTTAAGCCAGCCGTCTTGCCAATCCTCCACAACTGCCGCGATCTCGTAGGAGCGAATATAGCCGCCGGCCTTGAGATACTGTGAGGGCCTTCCGTAATAAAAGCCTGTCCCATAGGGACGGTGGCTGATTTTATTCAGCTCCTCGATGATCCACTCTTCCGGCTTGTAGCTTGACGCGAAACCCGACTCCACATACCCATCCACCGCTCGGCGGTAAGCGTTTGCAGTAACTGCGGTGTAATAGGCCGATTTTGCGCGTCCTTCAATTTTCAACGAGGCCACGCCGGACTGCGCGAGATCGGCGATATGCTCGATCATATTCATATCATTTGCATTAAACAGGTATGAGCCGTCCGCATCCTCGAGCAAGGTCATCGGTTGATCGGGGCGGGTCTCTTCGATTACGCTGTACTTCCAGCGGCAGGGCTGCGCGCATTCCCCGTGATTGGCGTCGCGCCCCGTCAGATAGTTGGAAATCACGCAACGACCGGAAAAGGACATACAGATTGCCCCATGCACAAAGGCTTCCAGTTCTAATTCTTTTGGCGTATTAGCGCGAATTTCACGAATCTCTTCCATAGACAGCTCGCGTGCCAACACAACTCGGCTGGCTCCCAGATTATGCAGAAATGTCGCAGCCGCGTGATTGACAACACCGAATTGCGTAGAGATATGCAGAGCGCAATGGGGGGCGTAGCGCTTAGCGAGGTCCATGACGCCAAAATCGCTGATGATCAGTGCGTCGACACCGATCGAGTCAAGAAAGGCAAAATACCCCGGCAGCTCCGCGAGGTCCTTGTTCCGCGGAAGAATATTGCAGGTCACATACAGTTTTTTACCGAGCTCGTGCGCCTTCTTTACGGCCAAGGCCAACTCCTCACGGGAAAAGTTCGCGCTGGCCGCGCGCATACCGAATTTTTCGCCCGCAAGATAGACGGCGTCCGCACCAAAAGTGAGTGCGGCATCCAGCCGTTCCATATCACCTGCCGGTGACAGCACTTCAGGAATCAAGTGTTTGTTCATTCAAAAACCTCCAACTAACATAGAAAAAGCCGGAGATGAACTCCGGTCTTTTTCTTATCCGTACATACCGATCTTATATTTTCTGCAGATTGCCACGTGCTGAGAATAGGTCTTAGAGAAATACGTAATACCCGTATCGTAGTCGGTGGCAAAATAATAGCAATTGGCGTATTCTGCATCGTCAGACGGATTCAGGGCGGCCTCGATCGCCATTAATCCGGGATTGTTGATCGCGCCGACGGGCAGTCCGTCGCGGACGTAGGTGTCGTACGGACTCGTCGTGACCTGAACGCCCGAAATGCTCGGTAGAATCCCATTGATGTAGTCGCGGGTCGAATCGCACTGCAGCTTAGGGAAGCCCGAGTTCGGCTGCATACGGTTGGTCAGAACGCGGGAAACGCCGAGCATATCGTTCGGCAGTCCCGCTTCGCCCTGAATGACCGAGGCGAAGATAATCGCTTCATCGATCGTCCAGCCCTTTTCAGAGATCTGTTGACGGATCTCGGAGGTCAGCTTTGCGTTGAAATTGCTCAGCATTCGATCAACGACCATCTCTCCCGTACTGCCGACATAGAAATTGTATGTATCGGGAAACAGATAACCCTCCAGTCGATAGATGCGCCCTGCGTGCTCTTCCCCATCGGCGGCCGTCGGGATCGCCTTGACGAAGTCGTAATCAAATTCGCCGTTGATAACAGCATTGTAAAAGTCAGCCTCTTCACAGACCTCTTTTTCCGCCAACAGACGGGCGATCTCCTCGACCGTGAAGCCCTCGGGAATCGTGACGTTAACATTGGCGCGCGGCGTCGATGTCTGCAATTCCTGCACAATGCCCGAATATCCCATATCCGATGACAGCATAAAGGTGCCGACCTGCCACATACCGTCTGCCTTGGTCAGCTTTGCGTACACACGGAAGAACAGCGCGTTGTCGATCAGCCCTTTTTCCTCAAGAATTTCGGCTATTTTCTGTGTATATGCGCCTTGCGGGATTTCAACATCCACTGTTACTTCACTGCCGCCCAATCCGCTGGCGTCAAAGAAATACAGAATGCCGACGGAGGCGATCAGTACGGAGAACAGCGCGACAAACAAGGCGTACAGTGCACGTCCCAACCGCTTATCGTTCTTTTTAGGCTTGGCTGTCACCGGTTTAGAAGGGACAACCTGTTCAGTGACGGCATCTTCCTGCTGATGGTAATCCTCCTGCACCGTGTCAGCTTCTTCTGCAGCAGCATCGACATCCGCCACAAGATCATCCACATCCAAATCCAGCGAAAAGCCCTTGATCTGCTCCTCGCGCTTTTTGCGTGCGTCCTCGAGAAGTTCATCGGTCGGATCGGCGGAAGCTACCGCGTTTTGAATGCTGTCAACACTCTTACGAGATTCAATGTCTCGCAGAATTTCGTCGACTTGGTTATTCTCCTTCTCCATTACCCCTTCCCCTTTCCTGCACGATTCGCCGTACGGCGCAGATAATTCTCCGTCACCAACAGCTCCACAGGGCGGTCGTAACGCCCGTGCGGCAGGCTGCGCTGCACACAGCTACTGTAACAGATACCGATAATATTCCCCTCGAAGCGGGACAAAAAGCGGTCGTAATAGCCTTTCCCGTAGCCCAAGCGAAACCCTGACCAATCGTAGCTGAACGCAGGGACAATACACAATCCACGCGTAAAGTCGGTCATCAGTTCCGTTTTTGCGGGAACAGGCTCTAACACCCCGAATGAGCCGGACTCCAGGTCGTCCAACGACCGAATATAGTAAAACTCCATATTCCGTGTGCCGTCCACGCAACGCGGAACGGCGACCTTTTTTCCGTCTTTTAATGCCTGCACGATGATCCTATGCGTATCCACCTCGATCGGAGTTGACACATACACCAGCAGTGTATCGTTCTTTTCATATTGCCACAGACGGCGAACCTGCGCGGCGATCGCCGTGTCGTAGCTGTTTTTTTCGTCCTCAGTCATAGCGGTGCGGATATTGCGGTATTTCTCCCGCAGAGCCGCCTTGACCGGACGAATGTCGGTCAGCGGCATTGTATAGCACCTCGTATTTCTGCAGATTTTTCGTCGGATACCAGACGTTTCACGAGCTCGAATGCAAAATCCAGTGCCACGCCTGCGCCCTTGGCGGTGAGAATGTTCCCATCCCACACCAACGGCTCGTCCGACAATTCGGCACCGAGCAGTTCATCCTCAAAGCCGGGGAAGCACGTTGCATTCCGTCCTGAGAGATAGCCGCCGTGTCCTAAGATCGACGGAGCGGCACAGATCGCCGCGACGGTCAAATCGTTTTCCGTCGCATACGCGATCGCGCGCTGAACATCATCGGACTTTTCCAGATTCAGCGTACCGGGCATACCGCCCGGCAGGATCACCGCGGTCAAGTCATTGAAATCAATATCCGCCGCGGATATATCTGCCTTGACAACGATGTCATGCGCGCCGCGAATATACTCGCCGCCGATTCCGACGGTAGTAACGGGGACCTGCGCACGGCGCAGCATATCCAACGGAGTCAGCGCTTCCACTTCTTCGAAACCGTCCGCTAAAAACAGATAAACCATACGAGATCCCTCCTTTTCTTAATCACCGACCAGACCGGTGACGCCATCATATTCCGTCATTAACGCGGTCAGCGGCGTATCGCCGATCGGCAGCCATAAGCAATAATCCTCGATTTTGTGCGAATAATCGCTCTTTATCGACTCAATAACCGCGCCATTGATTGCCAGTTCGATACAGCCATCATTCGCGCTCATCCGCGCGCCGCGGCTGACCGCATCGGCAACAAAAAATCGCGTTATGTCCTCGGCGGTGTTCCAAAAGACCGCTTCTTGCGAAATACGGTCGATGAGTTCGTTGCGCTTTTGCATATAATCATCCACAGCTTGACACACAGGCATTGTTTCGTCCGATTGTAAACGTTCGCCGCCGAAAATTCCTACCCGATAGCCAAGCCGTTGATAGGTTGCCGTCAACATATCGTCAGCGGGATGCAGATAAATGGCGTGCTCCCCCATCGCTGACGCCTTTTGCGCGGCTGCTGCCATCAATTCGCGATAATAGCCATGCCCGCGATGCCGCGGATGCGTGCAGCCGGCATACAAATAGCGCACGGGGAATGATTCTCCGCGAAAACGCGCCTCGGCGGGCAATAAGAACAGCATCGTGACAAGCTCGCCGTCGCACTCCCCCGCCAGCGTCACTGAGTTTTTCGGCAAATGGGCAATGAAACTCGCAATATAATCCAATGAATCGCCCGAAAAGGCTGATTGCCAGAGAGGTGTTAACCGCTCGGCGTGTTTTTCCTCAATAACGCGAATGATCAGATCAGCCATCATTCAACATATCCTCAAAGGCCGCAACCAACGCTTGATGGATGGACTCAATCGGCAACGGCTCGTTTCCGTTACTGCACGGCAGTACCTTCCACCCCTTCTTTTCGGCGGCGTACAGGGCCGCCTCGCGGCAACGATAGAGATAAGACAGGTCGCGTTCGTGAATATCTTTCTTGGCGTTGTCGCCGTCATATCGCTGTTCCATCAGCCTCTGGGAAACCTCGATCGGCATATCCAAGAACACGACGGCATCGGGCTTCGGCAGGCCGAGCTTGTTGTATTCGTAGTCCTCGAGCCAGTCAAGAAACGCATCCCATTCTTCCTGCGGGAGTTTGGTCATCTGGTGGATTGCATTCGAGGTTACATAGCGAGCGGCTACAATCGGCGTGCCGTTCTCATATTCCTCGCGCCAGAAGCGGGTGTAGCTGGCATAGCGGTCGACCGCATAAAAGGACGATGCGGCGTAGGCGTTCACTGCGGCTGCAGAGCCGCCGAGCTCACCGCCGAGATACATCTTGACGAGCGCTGACGAAGGTTGATCGTAATCGGGAAAACTGATTTGCTTATAGGCTGTGCCGCAGCGGTGCAGATATTCGTCCAGAAGGTTTAGCTGGGTGGACTTTCCGCAGCCGTCCAAGCCGTCGATCACCATTAGTTTTCCCATAGCTTACTCCTTATTCGGGCGCAGAGAAGCGTAATGCTCGCGCACCTCTTTGGCTTTACCGCAGGTCATTTTCCCCTCTGGGCAAGCGCCGTTCACACACTTCGGTCCCGCTTTTCGGAAAAGGTGCGGTGCTGCTTCAACACACAGCTTGTACATCTCCTCGGCTAGCTCGCGGATCTCCCATTGCGCGCGGTTGCAGCAGCGATGATGGAAGAAATTCATCAGAGAGCGTGCATTCATCGTCATAATCAGTTTGGTCGCGCAGGCGTTCGGCAGAACAAAGCGCGCATCCTCGATCGCCTTTTTCTCTGCCGCGCGGTTGGCCTCTTTTTCGTCCATACCGTTGGCCAGCATCTCTTTGAGGTGCTTCTCCTTTAGAATGGCGGTCAAGCGGTCGTAGTGCGCCTGATCCTCTTCCATCGCCTTACGGTATTCCTCAGCTGCTTCGGGGATTGCCTCGATCTCGGGCGGCAGAACGTAATCAAACATCTTCTCACGCACATACCGCTGGCTCTGCACGCTGTACGACGCCATACGGTGGCGGGTCAGCTGCGCAAGCAGCGAACGCGAAACGCCCTCCACGCCGAAGGTGAAGGAGGCGTGCTCGATCGGGCTCTCGTGGCCGATCTCGGACAGCATATCCACAAATGCGGCGGACTTCTCCTCCGTCAGACCGTCCATCAGCGTGTCGATGGTTGCGGAGGAATAGCATAATTTCGCCGAAGAAGCAACCACCTTCTCCGGAATCGGTGTATGGGTGATCAATGTAACTTTCATCGTAACACTCCCTTTTCCCTCGAATTATACCAAATTCACATCCGCATTTCAACCCTTTACCGATTCCTATTTACAACTTTTTTGATTATTCGCGCGAAAATTGCTTGCAATTTCAGAAAATGATGCTATAATACTTAATAACGCTGTGATCGAGAGAGTACGCATCGGATCAGCATCCCAGAGAGAGGCGCCTTGGCTGAAAGCGTCTTATGCCCCGTCGATGCCGAAGTTCACTCGTGAGCGGCCGCGCTCAACAAACACGCTGTTTCAGTAGGCGCGGACGGTGGATCCCGTTATCGATCACAAAAGTGTTTGCTTTTGCAAAAATTCAGGGTGGTACCGCGGAGATGCTGTCTTCGTCCCTATTGGGATGAGGGCACTTTTTATTTTCTGCAAAAAATCTTACCTGACGGAAGGATGATAAACCAATGAAAGAACAACTCGAGGCTCTGCGTGCGCAAGCACTGGAGGAGCTCAAATCACTGGAATCCCCGAAGGAATTAGAGGATTTCCGTGTGCGTTATATGGGCAAGAAAGGCTCGGTGACGGGCCTTCTGCGCGGTATGGGCGCACTCCCTGCCGAGGAGCGTCCCGTGATGGGTCAGCTGGTCAACCAGCTTCGTCAGGAGCTGGAGGATGCCGTCACAGAGAAAAATCAGGCCGTGCAGGCAAAGCTGCAAAAGGAACAGCTCGAGAAAGAGAAGCTGGACGTCACGATGCCCGGCAAAAAGGTTGCGAGCGGCGGCTTGCATCCCCTTAACGTCGTGCTCGATGACATCATCGACATCTTCCAGTCGATGGGCTTTGATGTGATCGACGGGCCCGAGGTGGAGACGGATTATTATTGTTTCCAGGCGCTCAACGTGCCGGAGGACCACCCCGCGCGCGATATGCAGGACACCTTCTATCTGACGGATAATCTGCTGCTCCGTACCCAGACCTCCGCGGCGCAGGCGCGCACGATGGAAGCGACCAAGCCTCCCATTCGCGTCATCTGCCCCGGCCGTGTGTACCGCGCCGACGAGGTCGATGCGACACACTCCCCCGTGTTCCACCAGATCGAGGGTCTGGTCATCGACAAGGGCGTGACGATGTGCGATCTCAAGGGCGTTCTCGAGCAGTTCGCGCACGAGATCTACGGCGAAGATACCCGGATTCGTTTCCGCCCCTCCTTCTTCCCCTTCACCGAGCCGAGCGTCGAGGTCGACGTCACCTGCTCGGCGTGCGGCGGCAAGGGCTGCCGTGTGTGTAAGGGCGCGGGCTGGATCGAGATCCTCGGCGCCGGAATGGTGCATCCACGCGTGCTGGAGATGGGCGGTATCGACCCCGAGGAGTATTCGGGCTTTGCATTCGGCATCGGCCTTGATCGCTTAACCACCACCCGCTACAAAATCAGCGATATTCGTCTGCTGTTCGAGAACGATCTGCGTTTCCTCGAGCAGTTCGACCGATAAGGAGGGCTTACGCTATGAATATTTCGTTAAGCTGGCTCAAGAAGTATGTTGATATTGACGTTCCCGTTGAGGAGCTTTGTGAAAAAATGATCCGCAGCGGCTTTGAGGTCGAGAGCATCGAGGACCTGTCCGAGACGATGAAAAACATCGTTGTCGGTAAGGTAGTGTCGATGGAAAAGCACCCCGATTCCGACCATCTTTGGATCTGTCAGGTGAATATCGGTGCAGATGAGCCCATTCAGATCATTACGGGTGCGCAGAATGTCTTTGTGGGTGCGACCGTACCTGCCGCTCTGCACAATTCTTACCTCCCCGACGGTACCCATATCACGAAGGGCAAGCTGCGCGGGTTGCCGTCAAACGGTATGCTCTGCTCGGGCGAGGAGCTCGCTCTCAAAGCGGGCGACTTCCCCGGCTGTGATGTGTACGGCATTATGATTATGGACGATTCCTATGCCGCCGGCACGGATATGCGTGAGGTGCTGCATCTGGACGACTACATCATTGACTTCAAGATCACCGCCAACCGCCCCGACTGCAACTGCGTAATGGGCGTTGCACGTGAGGCGGCGGTCGCTCTGGGCAAGGAATTCCGCGAGCCTGTCCCCGCATTCAAGGCGAACGATGAAAGCATCCACGACTATATCAAAGTCCGCGTGGAGGATTATGAGCTTTGCCCGCGCTATATGGGCCGAATCGTTAAAAATCTACGCATCAAAGAATCTCCCGACTGGATGAAGCAGTGCCTTAAAGCGGCGGGGATGCGCCCGATCAACAACATCGTGGATATTACCAACTACGTGTTGCTTGAAACAGGCCACCCGATGCACGCATTCGATCTGCGTGACATTCGCGGCAACGAGATCATCGTCCGCCGTGCGAAAAACGGCGAGGAAATCACCACGTTGGATGACAAGGCACACACCTTGACAGACGAGATGCTGGTCATCGCCGATGCGGAAGGCCCCTCCTGCATCGCGGGTATTATGGGTGGTCTCAACAGCGAGATCAAGGAAGACACCAAGGATCTGTTCTTCGAGTGTGCCAAGTTCCGCCGCGACAATGTGCGCCGCACCGCTCGAACACTCGGTATGCGCACCGAGGCTAGTGCTCGTTATGAGCGCGGCGTGGACATCATTGGTGTGGAATATGCGATGAACCGCGCTCTGCAGCTCATCGAAGAGCTGGATGCGGGTGACATCGTCGACGGTGTGATCGATCTCAACGACGGTCTCCCCACCCCTCGTGTGCTCACCGTCCCCGCCAAGCGAGTGAACGATCTGCTCGGCATCGAAGTGCCCTACGACACCATTGTGAAAATCCTTAACCTGCTGACCATCGACACGACCATTGAGGATGGCGTACTGACCTGCCATATCCCCTCACATCGCGACGATATCGAGGGCGCGGCGGATCTGTCCGAAGAGGTGATGCGCATCTATGGCTGTGAGCATATCGTGTCCACCCCGATGCGCGGTGACATCATCCGTGGCAAAAAGCTGCCCGAACGCATCAAGACCGACCGCGTAAAGAGAGCGCTGATCGCCCGCGAGATGCGCGAGATCTCCACGTATTCCTTCATCAGCAGTAAGGCAGTGGACAGCCTGCGCCTTGCCGCTGACGACACCCGTCGTCAGGCGGTCACGTTGCTTAATCCTCTCGGAGAAGAATATTCCACGATGCGCACCCAGCTCATTACCAGTATGCTCACCGTGCTGCAGACCAACTACAGCCGTAAGATTCCCGCGGTGCGCTTCTTCGAGACCAGCAAGCGGTTTGTCCCGCAGGCACTCCCCTTAACCGAGCAGCCGTTGGAGATTCCCACGCTGTCGTTGGGTATCTACGGCGCGAATGAGGATTTCTTTACGCTCAAAGGCATCCTTGAGAGTCTGCTCGACTCCTTCGGCATTACTGCGGAATACACGGCTTCAAGCGAGCCGTATCTGCATCCCGGCCGTCAGGCGACAGCGAGCATCGGCGAGCAGAAGCTCGCGGTATTCGGCGAGGTCCATCCCGATGTGGCTGCCGATTGCGGCATCGACACCCGCGCGTATGTCGCCGAGGTCGATCTGCAGGCGCTGTTCTCCATCGAGAGTCCCCGTGTAATCTACAAGGCACTCCCCCGCTTCCCTGCCGTCGAACGTGACCTCGCTCTGCTGTGCAATGTGGAGATGCCGGTCGCCGAGATTGAGAGGATCATCCGTAAGGCGGGTGGTAAGATCCTTGACAGCGTCGCGTTGTTTGACGTCTATCAGGGCGCACAGATCGAGGCGGGCAAGAAGAGCGTGGCCTACAGCCTTAAGTTCCGCTCGCCCGACCGCACCCTGTCCGACGAGGATATTGACCCCATTTTGAGCAAGATTTTTGAAAAATTGCAGGAAAATAACTGTATTCTTCGTTCTTGATACTTGTAAAATCCAATTTTATGCGTTATAATAAACAAAGAATTAATGTGTTTTAACACAGATGGAGGCGAATGCTATGCTGGACAGAACGATGACGTTTTCCCTCGGCGACGATAAAGAGCAAGCGATGAAGGTCATTCTGACGACCGTCTATGACGCTCTGCGCGAAAAGGGCTATAACCCGATCAACCAGTTGGTCGGCTATCTGCTTTCGGAGGATCCAACATACATCACGACCCATAACAACGCCAGAGCGCTGATCCGTCGTCTCGACCGCGACGAGCTGATGCGCGCGCTGGTGAGCTCGTATCTTAACAACTAAGGAGGCCCGAGAATGGCTGAAGCAAAGAAGGACGCGACCCCTTTCCTGATGTATAAAGGTCGCCCGCTGGTGCGCTCCGGCAACACGCTGTATTACGGCAGTATGGCGGAGGATTACGTCATTATGATGCAGATCCTCTCCACCAAGGATGCCAACGATATGACGATGGCGGAGAAGATCCAGATCCAGCTGATGGCGACCGACCCCGACATCCGTATGAAGGACCGCATCATTAAAAAGAGCGAAAAAGTCGGTCTGTACAACGCGATGGACATCGGCAGCATCTGGCTTGAGCGCGCACTGAACAAGTAACACTGCGAAAGGTCCTCGGCACGATAGCCGAGGACCTTTTCATACTTCAAATTCATAATTTGCTAACAATAATTCCTTAAAACAAGGTATACTAGATTTGTCTGCGAGGTGAGAGCAATGAATGACAAAAACGACGCCAAATACCAAAAACGCCGCAAAATCTTTGCGGCTATCTCGATCGTGGCGTTTGCCGCAGTCATTGTTCTGCTCTCCTGGTTATTCATTAAGGTATTCTCCCCTTATATGAAATCATCCGAGGAATTCCGCGCATTTCTCGAGGCATACGGGTGGCGCGGGCGGCTGATCCTTTTCGGCTTACAATGTGTGCAGGTCGTCATTGCCCTCATCCCCGGCGAAGTAATCGAGCTCGGTGCCGGCTATGCTTACGGTGCGCTGGAAGGTACACTCATCTGTATGGCCGGTGTAGCGCTGTCCTCCTCTCTCATCTTTTGGCTGACGAAAAAATTCGGTACACCGCTTGTTGAGCTGTTTATTTCTCGAGAAAAAATCAACGAACTCCGCTTTATCAACAGTGAGAAAAAACTTAAGCGCTTGATCTTTCTTCTCTTCTTTATCCCCGGCACTCCGAAGGATGTTCTCACCTATTTCGTCGGCTTAACCAATATCCGCTTATCTCAGTTTTTAATCATTTCGCTGGTCGCGCGCATTCCCTCCTTGCTCTCCTCCACTCTTTGCGGGGGATATCTGGGGAAGGAACGTTATATCTCCGCGCTGATCATCTACGCAATCACTGCTGCGGTCAGTATTACGGGGTATCTGATATATAATAAATTCATTTCTAAGAAGCAACAATCGGAAAGCCAACAGCCGTAACGCTGTTGGCTTTTTTCTTGCACCATTGTGCGGACAACTCATACACTGGTAATGATGAAATCATTTTGAAAGGAGCCGGTGTTATGAACGAGCAAAAATCCAAGTTCCCCAGCGATCCGGTCGTCGCTATGGCGTATGTCCCGTGGCAGCAACTGGAAGAAGTCTATGAGCCGAAAGTCGCTCTTCGGCACGGGACAATTTTCCCCGAGCTGCACAAACCCTTTATGGCGGGAGGTCGATGCTGCCGTGGTTAACTGCAATGAACTACGTGAGCGAATTCGCGCATATCAATTCGCGCTCTACGATCTCGAACTGTTTATGAACACGCATCCGAATGACCGCCAGGCACAGCAGTTGCGCGCCATCTACCGTGAAAAGCTGTGCAAACTTATCGATGCCTACGAACAGCACTACGGCACATTTGTAATGACAAAAGCGGATGTCGAAGGCTCTTGGAACGAATGGATCTGCGATCCGTGGCCGTGGGATAATACGAAAGGAGCGCGGTAAGTATGTGGCAATATGAGAAAAAGCTTCAATATCCCGTCAACATCAAAAATACCAACCCCGCTATGGCGCGGTTGATCATCAGCCAGTACGGCGGCCCTGACGGTGAGATCGGTGCGTCCCTTCGGTATCTGAGCCAGCGCTATGCAATGCCTTACCCCGAGCTCAAAGCGATCTTAACGGACATCGGCACGGAAGAACTCGCCCACCTCGAAATGGTGTCCGCGATCGTCTATCAGCTGACTAAGAATATGACCGAGGACGAGATCAAGCGCAGCGGTATTGCCCCCTATTTCGTCGACCATACCGCGGGAGTATATCCTGTGGCCGCCTCGGGACAGACGTACGATGCCGCTATGTTCCAGTCCAAGGGCGATCCCATCACCGATCTGCACGAGGATCTTGCCGCCGAGCAGAAAGCGCGCACGACCTACGACAACCTCATTCGCCTTGTCGATGATCCCGATGTGCTGGAGCCCTTAAAGTTCCTGCGCCAGCGCGAGGTCGCGCACTATCAGCGCTTCGGAGAAGGTTTACGAATCCTCACCGACCGTCTCAACAGCAAAAATTTCTATGCGTTCAACCCGAGCTTTGACAAAGGGTGCGCGAAATAAGCCAAAGGGCACAGTGCTGACGCACTGTGCCCTTAATTTTGTTATCAGTTTTCGCTGTCGGTGCTCTGCTGAGGACGACCGTTACGCAGTGTGGCGCGCGCCTGACGCACCTGCGCGACCTGCTGAGAGAGGGTCTCCTCGGTATGACGCAGCAGATCGTCCGCAAACTCCTGCGCAGTCTTGCGCATATCACGGGCACGCTTCTGCGTCTGTGCCTGAATCTCATTCGCTCTCTCCTGCGCTTGCACGACCATCTCATCGTGAGACAGGATCTGATTGCGGCGCTCCTCGGCATTGCGGATGATCGACTCCGCTTCCTTCTTCGCTGTTTCAACAATCTCCGTGCGATCCTTCACGATCGCGCACGCCTGACGGATCTCTCCGGGTAAATTGCTGCGGATGGAATCGATCAGCTTGCGGATGCGCTCTGCGTCCACCACGATCTTGCCGCCGGACAGGGGCATCGCCCACGCCTCATCCAAAATATCATCAATCTGCTCCAGGATGTCTTCCACACTCATATTCATCATTTTCATTGTTTCAATCGTCCTTTCTGTATTTTGCAATGATGTCCGATAAAATGCAAGGGGGTACAAAGGCGGAAATATCGCCGCCGTAATGCGCAACTTGTTTGACCAGGCTGGAGGATAAATACATATGCTCTGCTGAGGTAGTCAAGAAAACGGTCTCGGCAGACGGATTGAGCTTGCTGTTCGTCAATGCCATCTGAAACTCATACTCAAAATCCGTGACAGCGCGAAGGCCCTTCACGATCACATCAGCGTTGCATTGCTTGGCATAATCGGCTAGCAGTCCGTCGTAACAATCGACGACAACGCCGCTGAGGCCTGCCTCTTGGATTGCCCGATTGAGCAACTCCAGCCGCTCGATCTGTGTGAACAGCGGCGATTTTGCCGAGTTGGTCATTACGACCACGATCACACGATCAAACAGCTGAGAGGCGCGGCGAATAATATCAATATGTCCCAGTGTAACCGGATCAAAGCTACCCGGACAAATGGCTGTTTTCATTCGCTCCCCTCCTCAAACGCCGTATAGCGGTATATCCAGATATGTACCCGCCCGTATCGTCGGACACGATCAAGTGTAAAGCGATCAACCTTGTCGGGTAAAACCGTGTCCTCGTCGCTCTCGCAGATCAGAATGCCGCCGTCGTTGACGTGCTTTGCTGCCTTTTCCAGTGTTGTCGGCAACAGCCCTGCCGAATACGGCGGATCAAGAAACACCAGATCAAAAGCATCCTTCGGGCGCTCAAGATACGACAGCGCATCGGTCGCTACCACCTGCGTTTGCGAGGATAACCCCGTTTTCAGCAGGTTTTGCTTAATGACGGCAACCGCCTCGGGGTTGCGATCAACAAACACGCAACCCGATGCACCGCGGCTGAGCGCCTCAATGCCGAGCTGACCCGAGCCTGCAAAAAGATCCAGCACGCGCCGCCCCTCAATATCGAATTGTATCGCCGAAAACAGCCCTTCCTTCACCTTGTCGGTTGTGGGGCGGGTGTCCTCTCCGGGCAGAGTTGTCAGTCGACAGCCTCTCGCCGTGCCGGTAATGACGCGCATAGTTAAAATCCACCTTATTTTACTGAATCGACATGGTACTCGGTTGTCGTAATATATTCCTCACCCGCGCGCAGCACCGTCGTCGGGAAATGCGGATGATTCACGCTGTCAGGGAAATGCTGGGTCTCCATACAGAAGCCCTGAAAGCGCCCCCATTTAAGTCCTGCTTTACCGTCATTTTCACTCAGCGCGTGGCCGCCGTAGATCTGCAGGCCGGGCTCGGTCGTGCGGCACTCGACGCGGATGCCCGTATCAGGGCTGACGACCTGCGCCGCAACCACCATCTTGCCGGTATGTTCGCGGGAGAGGACGAAGTTGTGGTCAATACCACCGCCTGCTGCCCACTCGCCGAGCGCGTTGAACGCCTCACCGATCGGCTTCGCTGCACGGAAATCCAGCGGTGAACCGTCGAGTGAAAGGAATTCGCCCGTCGGAATCAGGCAATCATCCACCGCGGTGATCTCATCCGCGGAAATCATCAGCAGATTATTCTGAATCGGCGCGCCGTTGTAACCGTTGGGGTTAAAATAAGCGTGATTGGTCATATTGATCATCGTGTCTTTGTCCGACACCGCGTGATAATTGATGCGAAGCGTGTCATCCTGCGTCAGTGTGTAGGTGACACTCACCTGCAGCGTGCCGGGATAATTCTCCTCGCCGTCGGGGCTGACCAGTGTAAAGGTCACGGACGGATCGACGGCATCATTTACCGCATAATCCCATAACCTTTTATCAAAGCCGACGTTGCCGCCGTGCAGATGGCAGCCGCGGGCTGCCTCATTACAGTTGAGCTGAATGATCTCTCCGTTCAGCTCAAACCGACCACCCGCGATGCGATTGCCGAAACGACCGATGGCAGCGCCGATGAAAGAGCCGTTACCGTTAACGTAGCCGGAAACCGTATCGTAACCGAGCAGAATATCCGTGCCGTTAAACACAAACGAATGCAAAGTCGCGCCGTAGGTGATTGCAGACACGAGTGTTCCTTTTTCATTCTCCATCGTGATCTTATACACATCACGACCGTCGGTCATTTTATCAAACAGATCAACAGAAATTGTCATATACTTGCCTCCAAATATATCACTGTAAACATTATGACATAAAGCGATAAAAATTTCAATACTTTTCGAGAAAACCGCTTTTATTCCAATGTAAAATGCGGGGACCATTCGTTATAACGGGCATCACCGATCCCCTCCACCTGCTTAAGCTGAGACAGAGCAGTAAATCCGCCGATCTTATCGCGATACTCTATGATGCGTTGCGCAAAGACCTCCCCAATACCGGAAACGGACATCAGTTGCTCCTTTGTCGCGGTGTTCAGCGGAATTTTACCCGTTTGCGATTCGACAGCGGATGATTCCTCGGGCACATCGCTCGGCTCTTTGTCGCGATACACGACCCGAACAGTCTCTTTCTGCTCAAGGCCGGGAAATGACGGTGCCGTCAACCCGATAACCAAGAAAATCGCGGCAAGCATCAAGGTTGCGCCGCACCACAAAAGTCTCTCGACAGTAAAAAGACGTTTCAGTTTACTCCACATCCGCATCCTGAATCACCTCGTATGCTTCGCGGACCGTGCGCACGCCGACCACCTTGATGTCCGAGCGGGCAGTGATACCTTTCATATTATGCTGCGGAACAACGGCGCACCGAAATCCCATCCGCGCCGCCTCGGCAATGCGCAGATCCGCATTCGACACCGCACGGATCTCCCCCGTCAAGCCGACTTCGCCGAACGCCAACACTCCCGAGGGGATGACCGTATCTTTAAGCCCCGAGATCAACGCCAACGCAACCGGAAGATCGACCGCAGGCTCATCCAGCTCCAGTCCGCCGACCACATTGACGTATGTATCAAGGTTGGAAAAGAAATAACCTGCCCGCTTCTCAAGCACTGCCAGCAGAAGCGACAAGCGGTTATAATCGAAGCCTGTTGTCATTCGGCGAGGGTTACCAAACCCCGTCGGAGAAACCAGTCCCTGCACCTCGGCGAGCATCGGGCGGGTGCCCTCAATCGTGCAGGCGACGCAGGAGCCACTGACATTCAGCGGACGGCCGGAAAGCAGCATTAACGACGGATTTTCCACCTCCGTCAATCCTTTATCGCACATCTCAAATACGCCGATCTCATTCGTCGAGCCATAACGGTTTTTCACACAGCGCAGGAGGCGGTAGCTGGAATGACGATCGCCTTCAAAATACAGCACACAGTCGACAATGTGCTCCATCACCTTCGGCCCCGCGATCGCGCCATCCTTGTTGACGTGACCGACGATAAACGCGGGGACACCGAGCTTCTTACACACGCGCATAATTGCCGAGGTGCACTCGCGCACCTGCGTGACGCTGCCCGACGCCGAAGCAACCTGCGCCCAGTTCATTGTCTGAATGGAGTCGATGATGAGCAAGTCAGGCTTTTCATCCTGCACACATTGCAACACGCAGTCCAAATCATTTTCACAGAGAATGTACAGATTATCACTCGCCACGTTCAGACGATCGGCACGCAGCTTGATCTGTCCCTCCGACTCCTCACCGGATACATAAAGGATCCGCAACGTCTCGCCGAGATGCGCACAGATCTGCAACAAAAGCGTGGATTTACCAATGCCGGGATCGCCGCCGATAAGCATAAGCCCGCCACGCACAACACCGCCACCAAGCACTCGATCAAGCTCCTTGAGCCCCGTATGGTACCGCTGCTTCTCGTCATGGCGAATATCCGTGATCTTCTGTGCAGACACCGCCGCGGCTTGTCCGACGGACCTTGCCGCCGTGGCCTGGACGAGCTCCTCCATCGAATTCCACGCACCACACGAAGGACAGCGGCCGTACCATTTGGTTGCCTCTGCCCCACACTCGGTGCATACATAACTAACCTTTGCCTTTGTGGCCAATCGGCTCACTCCTCACGCGCTTTGATAAACTTCCAATAACCCCGCGGCGATCGCAAATGCCATCTGCTGACGGTAGGAAGCCTGCTGCAGCTTTTCGCATTCCTGCGGATTGGACAAAAACCCGCATTCGACTAAGATCGCAGGCTTGGTTGTCTTGTGTAATAAATAAATGCTGTCGGTCGCTTGTTTCAGCTCTCGTTTATTATTCGGCTGAACGAGGGACAATATCTTCTCCCGTACCGCTGTCGCCGCCGTAATGCTCAGCGGATGTGACATGGAATAAAACACCTGTGCACCGTCGTATTTCGCAACCGAGAAATGATTTTGATGGAGCGACACCGACATTGATGCGGCTTCATACAGCTTCAACCGATTTTGCATATCGCTGACTTTCATTTGCCGCGTCGTTGTGCAATTCGCATCGTGAATAGACACATCGCTCTCACGGGTCATTTGCGTCGGGATACCGAAAACCGTCAACACATCCCGAAGATCCAGCGCAATCGCCAAATTGATCGACTTTTCCAGCGTGCCGTCTGCAGACGACGCGCCACCGTCTTCCCCACCGTGACCGGGATCGATCAGCAGGAATTCGTCTGTCGGCAATGACGCTGTGGAATGAAAAACGGTCGAATTGTGCGCGCATACGACCAGCAGCAGAACAGCAAAAATAAAGAATACCCGATAGAATCGCTTCGCTTGTTCACTCATTGTTTTCACCTCACCACAGCCTATGTGTGTAAGGTGACAGAATATGAATTATCGGCCTTTGGGAGGGTTCTTTTTATAAACCATTTTCTCGCGAATGGAGATCTGCCGATAACCGAGATAATAAGCAAGCCAGCAGATGAACGGCACAAACAGCAGCGTTGCACCAACCGCCAAAAGAGAGCCGACGGACAGCTCAGTGGCAGTTTTTGCGCCCATCTCAACTGCATCAAGATACGGAATAAAGGGGGTGTTGATCAGGCGATGCCATTTAAGAATAACACCGGGGACCATCCCAAACTTGCCGAGAATAAGCAACAAATACAGCACCGCCGACGGAACAGACGCAACCGCGCCGACCTTCAAGCCAAAATGTATGTCCTTATCCATCCGACCGAGCTGCACGTAGTTATCGTCGTGACTGCCCATATTCCAGAGGATATTATATGGGAACAGTCCAAAGATGAGCAGCGTAAATACGCTGGACAAAACACTTACGACCGCATCCGTCTTAGGTGATATCGTACGGATATAGGTCAGCACCTCGTTATCCTTTACCTCGACCTTCGCCGAACGGTCTTCTCCCTCTGCGTAGATATGCGAGGTAACCAACTGCGGATTCTCCCCGTTTTCATCGTAAGCGTAGATCTCATAACCGGTCACTTCACCGAAAAAGCTCAGTCCGATCGCATCCATAGAGATCCACACGATAAAACACATAATCGATGCAAAGAACAGTCGGAGCCAAACATTGAAGCTGGTTTTCAGTAATGAATTTTTCTTTTTTTCTGCCATAATTGTCACCTCATTATTCGATCGAATCGCCGTTTTCAATAGCCGTGAGCATATCCACACGTGTCTGATGGCGACCACCCTCAAACGGCGTATCCAACCACGCCTCAACGATCATCTTGGCAAGCTCAATGCCGATAACACGTGCACCGAGTGCCAGCATATTCGCATCGTTGTGCGCGCGGGTCATTCTGGCAGAATACGGGTCACTGCACAGCGCGCAACGAATGCCCTTAACTTTATTTGCCGCGAGCGACATACCGATACCGGTGCCGCAGATAACGATGCCGCGATCGCACTCGCCGGCAGCAACGGCGCGCGCCGCCTGTGCGCCGTACACGGGATAATGACAGCTATCCGTCGTGTAGGTACCAAAATCCTTGTATTCTAAGCCACGTGCCGTCAGCAAAGCCTCGATCTCCTTCTTCATCTCTAACGCCGCGTGATCACAAGCTATTGCAATCATATTGATTACCTCCAAAATCTGTTATATCACCATACCGCCGTTCGGGGCGATAACCTGACCCGTAATAAATGATGCCTCATCCGACACCAGAAACGCCACCGTGCTCGCGACATCGACCGGTGTGCCAAGCCGCATAAGCGGCGTATCCTCGGCAAGTGAGTGTAGCGTCTCTTCGTCGAAATTCTTCATCATATCCGTCTGTATCACACCGGGCGCCACGCAGTTAACGCGCACGCCGGAAGGACCGACCTCCTTGGCAAGCGCCTTTGTCAAGCCGATCACGCCCGCCTTGGCGGCGGAATAATGCACCTCACACGAGCCGCCGATCTGCCCCCACATCGAGGAGATATTGATGATCACGCCATCGTGCCGACGAAGCATCGACGGCAAAATCGCGCGGCAGGTATGAAACGTGCCCGTGAGATGCACACCGATCATCCGATGCCATTCCTCATCCGTCAGATCGGTAAACAGCTTTTGCTGTGCAATACCGGCATTATTGATCAGTACGGAAATCTCGCCGAGCTGCCCGACGACCGCATTTACCATCGCCGCCACAGCGTTCCCGTCCGAAACATCACAAGAAAACGCCGCGGCCGCAGCGCCCTCGGCGCGCAGTTGCTCAACGAGTTCCTGCGCCCGATCTTCCGCCGTATGATAGCATACGGCGACAGCGTAGCCCATCTTTGCCAGACGCAGGGCTATTGCACGACCGATGCCGCGGGAGGCACCCGTCACCAAAGCGACCTTATCCATATTACAGCTCCAACCCGATATCGTGACCGGTCTTTTCGTATTTATCAAAGGTAACGCCTGTCATACGGAACATCAATTTCGATGCCTTGACCGAATCACTGTCGCCGTACTTGTCCGACAGATAAACGATTCGCTTAACACCCGCCTGAATGAGTGCCTTAGCACACTCGTTACAAGGAAATAGCGTGGTGTACACCGTTGAGCCCTGCACATTCCCGCCGGAATAATTGAGAATGGCGTTAAGCTCCGCGTGACACACATAAAGATACTTCGTATCCATCGGCTGACCGTCGCGCGCCCACGGCATCTCATCATCCGAGCACCCTGTCGGCATACCGTTGTACCCGACGGAAAGGATCTTATTGTCCTTTCCGACGATGCAGGCGCCGACCTGCGTGCCGGGGTCCTTGCTGCGTTGCGCAGAAAGCAGTGCGATCCCCATAAAATAGGCGTCCCAACTCAAATAATCCCGTCTCTGATCCATTTACATATCCTCCTTTTGGAGTAATTGCGGCAGTAGAGCCGCATAGGTGCGAAATGCGCCGGGAAGTGCATATTGCTGCTGCAATTCCCGCAAGGTGACAGCCTCGTAGCCGTCCGGCAAAGCAATGTGCGGCATTTGATACAGTCGCCCGCTCATATGCCATTCAACGTGAGAAAAGATATGCTTGGCGTGATCAAGCTCCCGCACGCAGCGGCAGTGCTCAATAATCTCCTTGGGGAGCAGAAGCGTCTCCTCGGTCGTTATAGTATTTGGCAGCTCCCATAGATTCGCAAGCAAGCCCTCGGACGGGCGCTTATGCAGAAGCACGCGCGGCGGATCTCCCGCCACACAGACGACTGCCACCAATCGGTCTTCGACGCGACGGGGCTTCTTCTTCGATCGAACAGGCAGGTTCGCCACCGTCCCGTCAGCAAATGCACGGCACTCGCCCTGCCACGGGCAGGCTGCGCAATCCGGCGAAGCTTTCGGTAAGCACACGGTCTCCCCAAGCTCCATCAGCGCTTGATTAAAGCGTCCCGCGTGCTCACTCGGAAGCATTTTGTACACGGTATCGGCAAAATGCTTCTTGGCACCTGAGGACAGAACATCGGTGCTGTCCCCCATCAATCGGGCAAGCACACGCATCACATTCCCATCCACCGCGGGCACGGGAATATCATAAGCGATCGACGCAATTGCGCCTGCGGTGTAGTCCCCAATACCCGGCAACTCTAATAGCCGCTCATAATCGGCAGGCAGTTTTCCGTCATAGCAATCGACAATGATGCGGGCAGCCTTTTTCAGATTGCGTGCACGGCTGTAATAGCCGAGCCCTTCCCACAGCTTTAACAGTTGTTCTTCGGGAATAGCAGCCAGGCTGAATACATCGGGACAAGCATGCATAAAGCGGTGGTAATACGGGATGACCGCCTCGATACGTGTCTGCTGCAGCATAATCTCCGAAATCCAGACGCTGTACGCATCGTTTGTTCTTCGCCATGGCAATTCACGGTAATGCGTGATATACCAATTGCTCAATGCATCGGCACAGCGCATCAAATTCGGCGCACTCATTCGAGCCCCTGTCGGGCGCGTAGCTCGCGCTCCGCCTGCGGCAGGCGCAGATAGGACGGCAGCAGCGCCGCGTCGGACACCGTCTCGCCGCCTTGCAGCTTACGCATCGCCGCAACAGCCACATCAGCCGCGGACTGATAGCGGGAAGAGATCGGTGCGATCGAGCTGTTCGGCAGGGCGGCAGAAAACGCTGCAAAGCAGATCTGCGCACCGTCACCGACGAACACGATCGGTTTACCGATTGCCTCCAAGCGCGTTTTCAGTTCGTCCAGCGTGATCGCCTCATCATTTGACAGACGGATGATCTCTCCGTGCGGGTCGATCTCAAACAATGCCGTGTACACCTGCTGACAGCGCGCATCCATCGCACAACAGATTACTGCATCCATCGGCAAGCCACGGAAGGCTTCCGCCATAGAAGCCAGTGTGGAGACCTCAATACAAGGCTTTTCCTCTGCAAAGGCAATCCCCTTTACGGCTGAAACGCCAATCCTCACGCCGGTAAACGAGCCGGGGCCGTTATTAACAGCCAACGCATCAACATCCTGCATCGTCAGCCCATTGATGCGCAGAGCGTGCTCAACCATCGGCATCAAAGTCTGGCTATGGGTGGATCTTGTGTGCGCATAATACACGGCGAGCAGGCGGTCATCCTGCAATATGGCGCAGGAAACGGGCGTCGCCGAGGTGTCGACCGCTAAAATCGTCGGCATAGCGTTACTTCCTTTCTATCTGTCGCGTAGTATCATCCACGCGGGTGAAATACAACCGAATCGCATCGGCAGGCAACGCGTTTTCAACATTCTCGCTCCATTCGACCGCGAGGATCGCGCCCGCCTCCTGATAATCGAAGAAGCCGGTAGAATACAGGTCCTCCCATCCGCTGATGCGGTACATATCAAAATGCACGAGCGGCGGGTCGCCGCCGTAATCGTGTACCAAGGCAAAGGTGGGACTGGAAACATCTGCATCAAGTCCGAGGCCGCGTGCGATCCCGCGCACAAGCTGAGTCTTCCCCATTCCCATACCGCCGAACATCGCGATAACGGCACCGGCCTTCAGTTCTTTGGCGAGCTTTTCACCGTATTTTTCGGTCATTTCCACTGAATCGGATATATAAAGGCTCAAAGCTGCACCTCTTTTCGGTAAAATCGGCAACAATCAGACACCGAAGTAATCTTTTAATACTCACATTTCTGTTATTGTAACATATTTTTTTTAATATGAGAAGAGGAAACTTGCATATTTTGAAAAAGTTTATTATAATAGTGACGGAAGTCCTGCTTATTCACGCTCTGCAACCACGGAAGGAGACGGAACGATGCAACTGCGTTCACCCAAAAGAAGCCTGCAGGCGTTTATACAAAACTCTAATCTACGGCTGATCATCCTCATTTTGGCGATCACCGTGTACGGTTGCCTGCTCGTTTACTCCGCCTCCCATGGCTACGGATACGGATTCAGCGGCGCCTCTACCCACATCATTGCGGCTGCGCTCGGTTTTGTTGCCGCACTGCTTATTTCTCAAGTTGACTACGATAACATCTGCGCACTTTGGCCGATATGGGCTGGTCTGTCGCTGCTGTTGGTTCTACTCACCTTCACCCCGCTCGGGCTTAATGCCAGCGGTACCGATGACACCGCGTGGCTCGGCATCGGCAGTCTGACCTTTCAACCCTCCGAGTTGATGAAGATCGCTTTTATCATCACCTTCTCCGTCCATCTTTCCGCTGTACAAGAAAAGATCCGAAACTTCAAGACTGTGCTGCTTTTGGGCATACACGCGATGGTTCCGATCGGGCTGGTGTTTCTGCAGGGAGATGACGGCACTGCGATCGTCTTCATAATGATCTTTCTGTCTATGCTGTTTGCCGCCGGCGTCAATCTCTTGTATTACGTCGTCGGATTGACCGGTGTGTGTGTGGCGATTCCGATCCTATGGTCGATGATGAGCGAGGATAAAAAAGCCCGAATTTTGTGTATTCTCCCGCCGTACGTTGAGAAATATTTGCAGACCGCCGGTTGGCAGCAATTCGAGGGGCTTAAAGCCATCGGCTCGGGACAGCTGACCGGCACCGGATACCTCAACACGAATAACGGCTCGCTATTCGCACGCAACAATGACCTTATTTTCACGGTTGCCGGTGAGGAATTCGGGTTTATCGGCTCGCTGCTCCTGCTCTTGCTGCTCACATTGCTGCTGTTCGAATTGTTCCGCTGCGCATCGCAAGCGCGCGATCCTCTCGGCACCTATATCTGCGTCGGTATGCTGGCGCTGATCGGTTTCCAATCGATCATCAATCTTGGTATGAACCTTCGCCTACTGCCCGTCATCGGCATTACACTTCCCTTTTTCAGTGCCGGCGGTAGCTCTGTTGCGACACTCTACCTCGGCATCGGACTCGTACTCAGCGTTTCCTTCTCGCAAAGCACACGCAGACGAAAGACACTGCTGTAATACGTTTAGCAGGAATAGATCAAGCTAATAAGAAAGGGGCTGTCACACCGACAGCCCCTTTCTTTAACTTAATAACCGCATTCTTCCTCAACCAGAATAACGTGGATACGATCGGTCTGCCGCTGATAGCCGGTAATCAGATAGCTGCAACAAATGCGCCTATCCGAGGGGCAGCCATCGGTCATCCCGCCGTCAACCTTCATACAATGGCCAACCTTGTTACAATAGGTTTCAATGCCCAGACGCTGCGTATTCAGCGGCGCAGCACAGAGCTTCACACGCCGAGCAGCCTCTTCCAGATCTTTAACGATCTTATTCACTCCCGCGACGACGATCACCTTTTTGGGGCCGTAAGCGATCGCCGCTATGCGGTTGCCCGTTCCGTCAACGTTATATAACTCGCCCTGCTCGGTGATTGCATTTGACGAGCACAAATACGCGTCAGCGAAGAAGGAGCGACGAAAAATTTCCTCTGTCTGCTCACGCGTCAGCCCTTCGGCATAACGGTCGAGAAACCGATAGTTCCCGCTGCGAAGCAAGTCGATAACACCCGTTTCATCCAACGTCACCGACCCGCCGACAGCGACGGTGTCGCCTTCATTTAAAAGGCGTTCAACAAGCGGCATTACATCCGCTTTTGTCGCGACCACTTGTGGATTGAGATGATTCTTTCGCAGATTTGCTACAACAGTGTCGAGATTTAACATAGCACGAACTCCTTTCGTTCTCTATTGCAATATACGGGATATTTTGATACAATATACAAACAGAATGAGGTGATAAAATGGCGGAATTTTATTGCTCAGTATGTCCGCATCAATGCGGCGCTCTGCGCACGGATTTAACAAATATGGGCGGCGTCTGCGGGATGCCGTCACAGCCCGTGGTTGCCCGTGCAGCACTGCATTTCGGTGAAGAACCGTGCATCAGCGGCACAAACGGCTCGGGTACGGTGTTCTTCTCAGGCTGCTCTCTACGTTGTCTGTTCTGTCAAAACGCCTTGATCAGCCATGGGCAATTCGGAAAGCCGATCACCGTCGAGTGGTTGGCGGATATCTTCCGTGAGCTGGAAGCGGCAGGTGCGCACAACATCAACCTCGTCAACCCTACGCATTACGCAGCCTCAATATGTAAAGCGATTGAACTTTACAAACCAAATATCCCGATTATCTATAATTCAAGCGGCTACGAACGAGTGGAAACGCTGAAAATGCTAGAAGGATCCATCGATGTGTACCTGCCCGATTGCAAGTATGTCCATAACGATATTGCCGAGAAGTTCTCAGGTATCGATGGGTATTTTTCCTACGCTTCCACTGCAATTTTGGAGATGGCTCGCCAGACCGGCCCCGTATTATTGGGTGATGACGGGCTGATCCGCCGTGGAACGATCGTGCGGCATCTGGTGTTACCCGGGCATACGAAGGAGTCGATGGCGGTGCTGGATTGGCTGGCACAGCACAAAGCGTCGCTGTGGGTCAGCCTGATGTTTCAATACACGCCGATGGGCAATGTGTCGGCCTACAAAGAATTACAGCGTCCACTCACCCGCCGCGAATGTGACAAGGTGCGGGACTATATGCTCTCCCTGGGTATCACCGACGGATATACACAAAGCCGGGAAAGCAGCGGCGGAGAGCTGATCCCCGCGTTTGATCTCACCGGCGTTTGATGTGCATTATTTGAACTGTACAAAACCCATCTTCTTCTGTGCTTTGGCAAGCGTGCGGCCCGCAACATAGGACGCGTGCTCCGCGCCCGTGCGCATCAGCTGTTCGAGCTGTGCTTTATCCCCCATCAGCGTCTGCAAACGCTCCTGAATGGGCATCAGCTCGCCCGCGACAGCCTCGCCGACAGCGGACTTGAAGTCACCGTAGCCCTTGCCCTCGAACTCCTGCTCGATCTCGTCCATCGTCTTGCCGACGATCGCGCCGTAGATCTCCATCAGGTTGTTGATGCCGTCCTTACCCTCGCCGTAATACACGCGCGCATCGCTGTCGGTGACGGCACGGCGGAACTTGCGGATGATGGTGTCCTTGTCATCCTTGAGCGAAATAAACGCGTTGACGTTCTCGTCGGATTTGGACATCTTCTTGGTCGGGTCTTGCAACGAGCGCACCCGCGCACCCGTCTTCATAATATACGGCTCGGGAACGACAAAGGTGTTGCCGTAGATGCCGTTAAACCGCTCGGCAATGTTGCGGGTCAGCTCACAGTGCTGCTTCTGATCCGCACCGACGGGCACATATTCCGGCTGATACAGCAGAATATCCGCCGCCATCAACGTGGGATAGGAAAACAGCCCGAGATTGATGTTATCCGCGTGCTTGGCGGACTTGTCCTTAAATTGCGTCATACGCGACAGCTCGCCGAACTGCGTGCAGCAGGACAGCATCCACGACAGCTGTGCGTGCGCGGGCACCTGTGACTGAACAAACAGCAGGCTCTTTTCGGGATCCAGACCGATCGCCATCAGCAGCGCGAAGGTCTCCATGATCTGCTGACGAAATTTCGCAGGCTCTTGCCGCACGGTGATCGCGTGCAGGTCGGCGACCGCATAAAAGCAGTCAAACTCCTCCTGCATCTGCACCCAGTTGCGCAGGGCGCCGAAATAGTTGCCGAGGGTGGGCACACCCGTCGGTTGGATACAGCTTAAAACGCGTTTTTTGCGTTCGGTTATCGGTTGTTGCATTTCGCTCATCGTCTTACCTCTTCTCTAAACACCGAGAAATTTGAAAATCTCGGAAAAAACTACCTATATAATAGCACACTTGCATTGACTTTTTCAACAGATAAATGTAAAATAAATAAGATTAAATGGTTTTTTGGAGGTTCAATATGTCCATTAACGCGCAATTAGCTGATTTGATGTTCCCGAACATTGATAAAACTCCTGCAGACTATGAGGAGATGTTCCCCGTCCGCGCGCTCGGTGACGGCGCGCGTGTGACGCGTATCGCGCCTTCGCCGACGGGGTATCTGCATCTCGGCACCTTCTTCACCTCGATGGTCAACCGTCTGACAGCGGATGCGAGCGACGGCGTATTCTTCTTCCGTTTAGAGGACACCGACAAGAAGCGCGAGGTCGAGGGCGGTGCGGACGATATTCTCAAAGGGATCAACGAGTTCGGTCTGACCATCGACGAGGGCTTCGTGGCCCCCGGTGTGATCAAGGGCGATTACGGCCCCTATCAGCAGAGTCAGCGTGCGGAGATCTACCACGCATACGTGAAGGATCTGGTCGCCCAAGGTTTCGCCTATCCCTGCTTCTGCTCAGAGGAACAGCGCCAGGCTGCCCGCGAGCAGCAGGAGAAGAACAAGGACCGCACCGGCTACTACGGCGAATATGCGCTGTGCCGCAACATTTCGCCCGAGCAGGCACTCGAGCGCATTCAAAACGGCGAGCCGTATGTGGTGCGTCTGCGTTCAATGGGCAGCGAGCAGAACCGTATTAAGTTTGACGATATGATCAAGGGGTCAATCGAGATGCCCGAGAACGACGAGGACATCGTCCTGCTTAAATCCGACGGCATCCCCACATACCACTTTGCGCACGCAGTGGATGACCATCTGATGCGCACCACCCACGTCATTCGCGGCGATGAGTGGATCTCCTCGGTTCCGAAGCATCTGCAACTGTTTAAGACCCTCGGCTTTAAGCCGCCGAAATATGCCCACGTCAGCCCCATTATGGTGGAGGACAACGGCAACAAGCGCAAGCTCTCCAAGCGCAAGGATCCGCAGGCGGCGATGCATTTCTATGCACAGCAGGGCTACCCTGCCGACAGCGTGCTGGAGTATCTGCTGACCATTGCGAACAGCGATTTTGAGGATTGGCGTCGTGCCAATCCCACCGCCGATCGCAAGCAGTTCAAATTCAACCTCAAGAAAATGAGCGTTTCGGGCGCGTTGTTCGATCTGGACAAGCTCAACGACGTCAGTAAGAACGTCATCGCCCGTATGGACGCCGAAACGGTCGAAAATGCTGTCGAAAAATGGGCAGAAGAATATGACGCAGACTTTGCGGCTCAGCTTAAGAAGGATAAAACCTATTCCGTCGGCATTTTCTCCATCGATCGCGGCAATGCTAAGCCGCGTAAGGATATCGCCCGCTGGAGCGACGTGCCGGAATATGTATCCTATTTCTTTGATGATACCTACGAGAACGCGTTGGAGCTGCCCGAAAACATTGCCGCCGCCGATGCTGCCGCCGTTCTTCGTGCCTACAGCTCGGTCTACGATGCCGCACAAGACAAACAGGCGTGGTTTGACACCGTCAAGAGCATTTGTGCCGATCTCGGCTTCAGCCCCGACGTGAAGGCCTACAAGGCCGATCCCACGGCATTTAAGGGTCACGTCGGCGATGTGAGCACCGTCATTCGCGTAGCGATCACCGGTCGCCGCAACACCCCCGACCTTTGCTCAATTATGCAATTGCTCGGCACGGAGAAAGTGAATGCCCGCCTGCAGTCCGCGATCAACACATTTGAAAACCGCATTTGAGGAGATAATCGTTATGTCTGAAATTACTTCCACCAATTTTATTCACGCCATCATTGACGAGGAGCTCAAGGAGGGCGGTCGCTGCTACGGCAAGACTGTGCACACGCGTTTCCCGCCCGAGCCGAACGGCTATCTGCACATCGGTCACGCGAAGGCGCTTTGCATCGACTTCGGCACGGCACTGAAATACGGCGGTATCTGCAATCTGCGTATGGACGACACCAACCCGACCAAAGAGGATGAGGAGTACGTCGATGCCATTCAGGAGGATATCCACTGGCTCGGCTTCGACTGGGATGACCGCTTCTATTATGCCTCGGACTATTTTGAGGTGATGTATGAGCAGGCAATCGGGCTGATTAAAAAGGGGCTTGCCTACGTCTGCGAGCAGACGCCCGATCAGGTGCGCGAGAATCGCGGTGATCTTACCCATCCCGCCGTCAGCCCTTACCGCGATCGTCCCGTAGAGGAGAGCCTTGATCTGTTCGCCCGTATGCGTGCGGGCGAGTTCGAGGACGGTCGTATGACCCTACGCGCAAAGATCGACCTCGCCAGCGGCAATTTCAATATGCGCGACCCCGTGATCTATCGCATCAACCACTGCCCGCATCACCGTCAGGGCAATAAGTGGTGCATCTACCCGATGTACGACTTTGCGCACCCGATCGAGGATATGATGGAGGGCATCACCCACTCCCTCTGCTCACTCGAGTTTGAGGATCACCGCCCGTTGTATAACTGGGTGGTGCAGAACGTCGACATCGATGCGGATCCGCGCCAGATCGAGTTTGCCCGTCTCGGCATCAACTACACCGTGATGTCCAAGCGCAAGCTGCGTAAGCTGGTCGAGGAAGGCTTTGTGTCCGGCTGGGACGATCCGCGTATGCCGACTCTGTGCGGTCTGCGCCGCCGCGGTTATACCCCCAACTCTGTGCGTACCTTCTGCGAGAAGATTGGCGTTGCCAAGGTACCGAACACCGTCGAGGTCGCCCTGTTGGAGGCCTGCCTGCGCGAGGATCTCAACGAGAACGCACAGCGTGCGATGGCGGTACTGCGCCCCGTCAAGCTGACCATCACCAATTATCCCGAGGATGTTCAGGATGTGTTTGAGGTCGAGAATAATCCCGCCAAGCCCGAAGCAGGCACACGCAAGGTGACCTTTTCCAAAAACCTGTTCATCGAAGCGGACGACTTTATGGAAGAGCCGATCAAAGGCTATTTCCGTCTCTTCCCCGGCAACGAGGTGCGCCTCAAGTCTGCATATGTGATTAAGTGCACCGGCTGTGTTAAGGATGAGGACGGTAACGTCATCGAGGTGCTCGCCGAATACGATCCTGACAGCAAGGGCGGCAACACCGCCGATGGACGTAAGGTCAAGAGCACTATCCACTGGGTGGATGCCGCAACGGCGGTCGACGCCGAGGTGCGGCTGTATTCCAACCTCTTCACCGATGCCGATCCCGACGGTGCGGACAAGGACTTCCTCTCCTGCCTCAACCCCGAGTCTCTCGAGGTGTTGCAGAACTGTAAGCTCGAAGCCGCGCTCGCCGATGCGACCGCGCCCGCATCCTTCCAGTTTATGCGTCTCGGCTATTTCTGCGTGGATAACAAGGACAGCTCTGTGGATCATCTCGTGTTCAACCGCTCGGTTTCTCTCAAGGACAGTTTCAAAGTAAAATAATACGAAGCACTATAAAAAGCCACTGAGCACATTCATTGTGCCCAGTGGCTTTTTATAATTGAAGTGCACGAAGAAGTTTAATAAAATACTCGGGCAGTTCACTGCTGAAATACAGCTCTTCCCCGCTGATCGGGTGAATAAATCCGATCTCCTTCGCGTGCAAGCACTGTCCGTTGAGATCACGGCACTCTTTCGGCTGATTTGCCGCTCCATACACGGTATCCCCTGCCACCGGATGCCCCAAATACGCCATATGAACGCGGATCTGGTGTGTACGCCCCGTTTCAAGACGCAGACGAACGTGGCTGTAACCGGAATATTCGGCTAATACCTCATAATGCGTCGTTGCAGGCTTGGAGTTTGTCGGTGTGACCGCCATTTTCTTACGGTGTGTCGGGTGACGGCCGATCGGTGCTTCGATCGTTCCGCTTGTTTGTTTGAGATGCCCGACGATCACCGCCTCGTAGATGCGTGTGAAGCTATGCACCTTGATCTGCTCGGATAATCCTTGGTGCGCTTTGTCGTTTTTGGCGACAATGAGCAACCCGCTGGTATCCATATCGATGCGATGCACGATTCCGGGGCGCAAAACACCGTTTATGCCCGACAAAGTGTCACCGCAGTGATGGAGCAAAGCGTTAACCAATGTGCCCTCGTAATGCCCTGCAGCGGGATGCACGACCATCCCCTTAGGCTTGTTGACAACAAGCAGATCCGCATCCTCATATACGATATCTAACGGAATGTTCTCCGCTTTCACCTCGTAAGCCACGGGAGCAGGAATCTCGACAGATATTTCCTCGCCGCCGCACAGCTTACAGCTCTTGCCGATCGCCTTGCCGTTCACTTTGACAAGTGAATCCGCCAGCCACTGCTGCGCCATTGAGCGGCTGATATCCAGCTCGGCGGCAAGATACGCGTCGATGCGTTTATTCTGTTGCTGTGTCGGGATGATCCACGTCTTTACTTCGATCGTCATCGGGCGACTCCTTTGCATTAGATTTTGTGCCGAATATCAGACCTTTCAGACTGGAGAAATCGCTGTCATTGCAACCAAACAGCAGATAGGCGAACAGCAGTATCGCGCCTACGACCACACAACAGTCGGCAAAATTGAATATCGGAAAGTCGATCAGCTTGAAATACAGAAAATCGATCACGTATTTATAGGCAATTCGATCGATCAGATTTCCGATGCCACCCGCGAGGATCAACGCACAACTGAGGGAAAATATCGTGGAATGACGAAGATCGCTGCGAATCAGCATAATAATCAGCACGATCATCACCAGACAGGTCGCCGGAATAAACAGCCAACGCTGATTTTCCAGCAAGCTGAACGCAATGCCGGGATTTTCACAGTATTGAAGCTCAAATACCCCTTCCCAAAGCGCCAAAGCGGGCTGATCCTTCAAAAACAGCACCGCAAAGCTCTTTGTCACCTGATCGATGACGACCAGCACGGCCGATAATACAAACATCCACACCGTCAGCATAGCTTCACCTCCTGATGATGATAAAACGGATCGGGCTGATGCCCGATCCGTGGACGGGTTTTTATCACTCGTCTTCCTTCAGCTCGAAAGCTGAAATATCGATCTTGACCTCTTGAGCCGAGTCAGGGACAAGTACCTCTTCCGCAGGCTGTTCCTCGACGGTCGTGACGATCTCCTCCTCGGGTTCGGTCGATGTTTCTTCAGCAGGCGTCAAGGAAGCCGTCTCTTCTGCCTTCTCTTCGTCCGCAAGCACGCCGATCAACGTCAGATGCTCACGATAGGTCGCCAGCAGGCGGGAACGGAATGCCACGACCTCTTTCTGAATGCGGGCAAGCTCATCCAGCTCTGCCTGAATGCGTTTTTTTGTCTCCTCCTCGATCGTCGCGGTCTTTCCCTCGGCTTCGGCGATGATCGCAGATGCCTTTTCATTCGCTTCGGCAATCACCGTTTCGCTCATACGCTGCGCGCTCATCAGCGCGGTGCGAATGCTATCCTCCTGATTGCGATAGTCGACGATCGTCTCGGCGAGCACCTGCATCTTGCGGGTGTTTTCCTCGGCATCCTTATTCAGCGCTTCGATGGTGTCGGCGCACTGATCGAGAAAAGAATCCACCTCAGCGGTCTTGTAGCCTCCCATCGTCTTTGTGAAGCGAACATCGCGCACATTCTGTGCAGTAACCATGGTTATTCATCCTTTCGGTGATAATTATACACACTTCCTGGCGCCGAGATACAAGCGCCCCTTCTTAGTCGGCGGACCGATCCGATCAATGATAAACCGCCCGTACCCACGCACGGATATGACAGACTCCGCCGAAACAGTCGCCGAAGCCTCTTCGACAACAAGGTGGTTGAGGCTGACCGCTCCGGACACGATCATCTGCGCCGCCTTTTCACGGGAGCAACGCAGCAGCGCCTTGACCACCGCATCCAAACGTGGTGAGGCGATCGTGTCCTGCATCTCCTTGTATGTCCGTGCGGCAGGCAACGGACCGTCGAACGCATCGTCGATCCTGACTCCGACCCCACCGATCTTATCGATCTGCTCGCGGATATACGGCACGATCTCCTCACGCAAAAAGACCACCGCAAGCCCGTCAGCGCAAAGAATATCGCCGACGGTCTCACGCTTGATGCCTTGCGCGAGCAGGGTGCCGAGCACATCCCGATGCGTCAGCATTTTTTCGGACCGGTAGCGAAACGACAGACGCACAAGAGGAAACGCCTCCCCTTGCGGCATCAGATACTCGGGAAAACAGCCGATCACACAACGCTCGGCATCCTCATATCCGCCCCAAAACAAGTAGCGATCAGGGGCAACGTGCGCAAGAATTTGCCGCGCAGCCTGCTGCTCCGCTTCGTCTAAGAAGCCCAAAAACGCAGGCGTGCTGCGCCGTTCACATAGAAAGAGTGTATCTTCTATGCGCGAGCGCAGCCACGCATCCGATTGGTTACGATTAGAAATAGAGGCCATTATTCTCCAGCTCATCGAGCAGATCGCCCATCAAACCAACGTTGTAAGGCGTGATGATGAAGGTGCAGTTCGCGACCTTCTTGATCTGGCCGTCATTCGCGTATGCCACGCCGCTGAGGAAATCGAGAATACGGCGCGCCACATCCTTATTCGCGGACTCAAGGTTGAGCACCACGGTACGTTTCGCATTCAAGTGGTCTGCGACAGCACTCGCATCGTCAAAACGCTCGGGCTTCACAAGAACGACCTGCAGTTGCGCCGTCGCGTGGATGTTCACGACCTTGTTGCCGCGCTTGCCGGTTTCAGCAGAACCGCGATCATCGTCCTTGCGCATAATGCTCTCATCGGCAGCGAACTCGTTCTCGTCATCCAGTTCTTCGTCTTCGCCCCATAATTTACCGAACAGTCCCATAATCAATACCTCCATATTTTCAATACTGGCGTGCGCCAAAAATTGCTGAACCTACTCGTACGATCGTGGAGCCCTCAAGGATGGCTTCCACATAGTCGCCGGACATACCCATAGATAATTCCAGCATATCTATATTATCTAATTTTTTCGCCCGATTGTCAACAAACAGTTGATACATTTTTGAAAAAATTGCTCTTTTTTTCGATTCTTTTGTTAAAATCGGCGGAACAGTCATCAATCCGCGCACTTTGATACCCTCAAATGCGTGTATTTTTTCAAGCAATTCTTCCAGTCGGTCGGGCGCAACGCCGGATTTCGCCTCTTCCCCGCCAATGTTGACCTCGACCAAGATCGGGGTCACGATGCCCCGCTCGACCGACACGCGGGAGATGGCCTGCGCCAGGCGCTCGCTGTCAACGGATTGGATCATATCGACCTGACCGACGATCTGACGGACCTTGTTCGTTTGCAGGTGCCCGATCAAGTGCGCCTGTACATCCGTCAAATGAAGGGCGCCCTGCTTGCCGAGAAATTCCTGCACACGGTTTTCGCCGATCTGCTTAACGCCCAATGCGATCGCCTGATTGATGCGATCGGCATCCACCGTCTTTGTCACCGCCAAGAGCTCGACGTCCTCGCGGGCGCGCCCGCTACGAACACAAGCCTCGGCGATATTTTCTTCTACACAGCGCAGTGCGTATTCCAGCGACGGATCAATCAATGGTCTTTCCATCGTATAACCCCTTTCCGCTGACAATAATATCATCGTACAGCTGCAAATAGCCGGATTCGTCCTTGATCTTGCAAATTACGTAATCGGCGGGCTCGCTGTACAGCTGGTCGATCTTGCGGAATGCTGCCACATTGCCGGAACGAATATAGACACCCGCCTGCATCTCATCGTTGATGACGATCGCACGCTTCGGCACGCGAAGTCCCGTGTGACGCACCATCAATAACTGTGCGGTTTCTTTTCGAATGTCGGAGAGTTCTTCGGACATATAAGCACAACGGAACACGACCGCCAGCTTTCCGTTATTATCCTTGTTACACGCCGCCACCGTGACCGGCACCTCATCCTCACTGACGAAGTTCATCTTGAGGGACAAGGAATTGCCAACCGCCAGTGTATTATAATACGCATCCGAGACCGCGCAGGCAAAATACCACTCATAGCCGCCGACGATCTTACCGGCAGAGGCTGATGTCACTTGCGGTTCCATCGACAGCAGCTCCTGCAGCTTGGCGGTCGTCAAGGTCAGCGGGTCCAGCGCGGACAGAGTGGCCTCGTATCCGTCGGTGTTATCCACGAAATACCCCGCCACCGGTGCCCGAATGACCGACAGTGCCGTGTGATATTGCGATTTAAGATCCTTCTTTTTTTGCTCAAGCTTCGCAATCTCGGCAGAGAAATCCACCGTCTTGCCGGTGACGATCTGCTTTTTGCTGAGCAATGACAGCAGGTTGTCTTTGGCGGCTTCAGCGGTATCAAAAGTGCCGTCCCCGACATCGGCTATCAGATCGTTAAGGGAGTTATTTAACTGCGTATCAATAATATCCAGTGTGATGTGCGTCGAGGAATCATTGGTCTGCAGTTCACGCAGCATAGCAATACGCGCTTCGATCTCTTCGATCTGATCCGCCAGAAGTCCGTCGTTCTCCGAGGAATAAACCGACGCAATGACGCCGTCCTTCGCGATGCGGGCACCGTTTTTGACGGTATAGTAAAGATGGCCGTTCTTTGAAGGGATCACGGTTTCCGATCGGAAGATCAGCCCCTCGGCCTCAATCGACTCATAGACGCTGTAATTGACCGCTAATTCCGTCTTGATACCGGAGAAGATGCTACGATATGCCTGATACCCAATATAGCCTAACAGCGCCAATATGATCAGCACCGTCAGAAGTTTTTGCCAAGAACGGTTCTTTGTCTTAGCCATCGCGTCTTCCCTCCTCACAAAAAGCGGTAAATTGCTTCGTTATTTCATCGACGACCGCCGAACCATCGGCATAATCGTCTACCCAGATCGTGCGCACGCCGTCCATACGGTTGAACCACGATAACTGGCGCTTGGCATAATGACGTGTGCTGAGCTTTAGCTGCCCGATCACGCTCTCCAGTGTTTCTTCTCGGCGGAAATACGGCAACAATTCCTTGTAACCGATCGCCTGCAGGACGGTTGCGCGCGGATCGCTGATATAGACCCGCTCAGCTTCATCCAATAGGCCGTTTTTCAACATCCGGTCGACACGGCGCTCGATCCGCTCGTACAGCGTGTTTCGATCGCGGTAATTGAGCAGGAATAGGCATCGGTCATACGGCGACGGCACCGCCTTAGAAAGGCGCGCCTGCTCGCTGATCGTCTGCCCTGTCGTGCGATAGACCTCTAATGCGCGAATAATGCGGTTAAGGTCGTTTTCGTGCAGGCGGTCGGCTGTTTCTCTGTCAACAGACCGTAATTCCTCCAAAAGCGCCGCACCGCCCTCGGCTGCCGCGCGCTGTTTTAGCTCGGCGCGAAGCGATTCGTCGGGGTCGTGCGGAAAGAACTGAATATTTTCCGAGAACGACTGAATATACAGGCCGGTACCGCCGCAGAGGATGGGGGTTTTCTTCCGCGAGAAAATATCCCGAAACACTCGGTCGGCATCGTCGATGTAGCGAGCGACGCTGTAGGTCTCATTAAGCGGCACGAACCCCAGAAGATGATGCGGCACGCCCTGCATCTCGTCTGCCGTGGGACGCGCGGTACCAACGAAGATCTCATCATAAATTTGCATCGAATCCGCTGAAACGACCTCTCCGTCAAGGCGCTTGGCCAGTGCGACGGCAATACCCGTCTTACCCGAGGCGGTAGGACCGGCAATAATGGGATATGGGCGAAACGCTCTTGCCATACAACCGCCTCCTTTCACACGGTCAGACGATGCGACCGAATTGCTTCTCGATTTCTTTGCGCGTCATCTCGACACAAACGGGTCTACCGTGAGGACAATAGCGAATATCGTCCTGCAGCAGCACCTTCTTCGCGATGTCCTCCAGCTCCACGGAGCGACTGACATCGCCCGCCTTCGTTGCGGCGCGACACGCGGTGGAATGATAGATCCAATCGAGCTTTGCGGACAGCACCTCGTTGCCGCCGCCCGCCAGCCCCGCAGCGATCTCCTGAATCGTTGCTTCAATATCCTGACCGGACAGGATCATCGGGAACGAGCGTACCAGCACCGAGCTCCCGCCAAAATCCTCCAGCGAAATGCCGGCGCTTGCAAGGACGTCTTGGTTTTCCACCAAAGCGGTATGTTCCTCGCGGCTGACCGTGATGGCGATCGGAGCGAGCAGCACCTGCTCGTCCACACGGGCACTCGCTTTGAGCTGATTATACAGCATCCGCTCGTGCGCGGCATGCTTGTCGATCAGAAAGAGGCTGTCCCCCATCTCGACGAGAATATAAGTGGCAAACACCTCGCCGATCACGTGAACAGTCGGCTCGTCCTGAAACAATGTCGGTTGCTCGACGGTTTCGACGACGAGCGGTGTAGGCTGAGCGGCCTCGGCGATAATCTCCTGCTCGATGATCGGTTCAGGCTCCGCAGGCGGCTCGGGCGGCAGCGGGATCGCCGCTGTATCATCATTGAGCGACAGCTCGGTCGGGCGATCGTCATCCACCACCATATCCAAAAAGCTGCGTTTCGGTGTCGTCGGCACAGGCGCTTTCAGCGGCACAGCAGGTATCGGCTTTGCAGACACGATCGGCGTTTTGAACGGAGTCGGCTCTGCCGAAGGCGGTGCGGGCGGTGTTACAGGACGGGTAAAGGGCTTCGGCTGATCGTCCTTTAGCAGCACCCGATGGATCGAGTCACCGCTCTCCAGAGCGGATTTAACGCCGTAATACACCGCGTCAAACACCGGCTTCTCGTT
>JAZSHK010000084.1:0-14498 GCA_045533185.1 Acutalibacteraceae bacterium
TGCACGGCATCAGCCGTGCAGGCGGGATTTTTGCCGGCGGTTTGCGCAAACCGCAAACCGGATCGTAGGGGACGATGCCCGCATCATCCCGTCGGGTTTTCGCGGACGGCAATCAAGACCGTAGGAGCGGATTCGCGCGCCGACACAAACAATTTACAATTTTTACACGATTTTTTCCGCCTTAGGGCTTTTTTTTTGCGCTATTATATGGTATTATAGTCTGTAATAATGGGAAACTGGGGTCAGTATGTACCTTAGGATCACTTAAGGACTGGAGGAGAAGGCGATGGATCTGGAAATGGATCTGGAAAACCGCTTGGTTTCCACAGACTACCTGCCGGAGGACGACGGGGATAACCCATTGCGCCCGCGCACCCTGCGCGACTACATCGGGCAGGAAAAGGTGAAAGAAAATCTGTCGGTGTTCATCGACGCGGCGAAGGAGCGCCGTGAGGCGCTGGATCACGTGCTGCTGTACGGCCCGCCCGGCCTCGGCAAGACTACCCTCGCCGCCATCATCGCCAATGAGCTCGGCGTCAATTTCCGCATCACGTCGGGTCCCGCGCTGGAGCGCCCCGGCGACCTCGCGGCGATGCTGACGAATATGGAGGAGGGCGATGTGCTGTTCATCGACGAGATCCATCGCTTGCCGCGCACGGTCGAGGAGATCCTTTATCCCGCGATGGAGGATTTCGCCATCGATATCATCAACGGCAAGGGGCAGGGCGCGTCCTCCATCCACCTGCCGCTGCAAAAGTTTACCCTCATCGGGGCGACCACCCGCGCGGGGCAGCTCTCCGCGCCGCTGCGTGACCGCTTCGGTGTGATTATGCGCCTCGAGCTGTATACGCCGCAGGAGCTCGCGAAGATCGTCTCGCGCAGTGCGCGCATCCTTGAGGTGCCCTGCGAGGACGAGGGCGCGCTCGAGATCGCGTCGCGTTGCCGCGGCACGCCCCGTATCGCCAACCGTATGTTAAAGCGTGTGCGCGACTTCGCGCAGGTGCTCAACAACGGGGTCATCAACCGGGATTCCGCCCGTCAGGCGCTCGACCGCCTTGAGGTGGATGAGCTGGGCTTGGATATGGGCGACCGTCGGATGCTGGAGGCGATGATCCGCCACTATAACGGCGGGCCCGTCGGCCTCGAGACCCTCGCTGCGATGATCGGCGAGGAGGCGATCACTATCGAGGACGTGTACGAGCCGTATCTGATGCAGATCGGTTTTATCGGCCGCACGCCGCGCGGACGCGTGGTGCTGCCCGCGGCATACGCGCATCTCGGTCTCGAGCCCCACGGACAAACGATGTTTTGAGGATAGGAAAGTATGAGAACAGCCGATAATTGGAAAGACTATGAACTGCTGGACGCCTCGCGGGGCGAACGGCTGGAACGGTGGGGGGATATTATCCTCATCCGCCCCGACCCGCAGATCCTGTGGGACACGCCGCGCCGCGACCCGCGCTGGAAGCAGGCGCACGCCCGTTATCACCGCTCGAATACGGGCGGCGGGCAGTGGGAGCGCCTGCGCCCCATCCCCGATGCGTGGCAGATCTCTTACGGGGATCTCAAGTTTGCTTTAAAGCCGATGGGCTTCAAGCACACGGGGCTGTTCCCCGAGCAGGCAGTCAACTGGGATACGATGGCGTCGCTCATCAAGACCGCCGACCGCCCGATAAGAGTGCTCAACCTTTTTGGTTACACCGGCGGCGCGACCCTCGCCTGCGTGGCGGCGGGCGCGCACGTCACCCACGTGGATGCATCCAAAGGTATGGTCGCGTGGGGCAAGGAGAACGCGGTTTCCTCGGGGCTCGCCGACCGCCCGATGCGGTGGCTGGTGGACGATTGCGGCAAATTCGTGCAGCGCGAATTGCGCCGCGGTAACACCTACGACGGTATTCTCATGGATCCGCCGTCCTACGGGCGCGGCCCCGGCGGTGAGGTGTGGAAGCTCGAGGAGCAGATCTACCCGCTGGTGCAGGAGTGCGTCAAGCTCCTGTCCGACAAGCCGCTGTTCTTCCTCATCAATTCCTATACCACGGGGCTGTCCCCGTCGGTGATGCAGTATGTGTTAGGCTCGCTTTTGCCGAAGAATATCGGCGGCTCGCTGTCCGCCGATGAGATCGGCTCGCCGGTCACCGCGAGCGGGATGGTGCTTCCTTGCGGCGCGACCGCGATGTGGGCGCGCGAAAAGTAACAGGACTACACGAAGCCTCGGATAAGGAAGTGGCTTCCCCTCAAGGGGAAGGCTTAAAAATGGGCGTCCTCGACCGTCCGCGGGCGACCGATGGTCGCCCCTACGACAGGATTTACACGAACCAAGATTCACAATGTAGGGGTCGACGTCCTCGGTGGCCCGTCAACATTCCACAACACAAAGGAGGGAAGCCTGATGGCGATGCTATCTGCTCAACAAGTGCATTTTCAATACGACGGCGACACGCCGCAGGTCGTTCCCCACGCGGTGCTGTGCGGCATCGACCTGACGGTCGAGCGCGGCAGCTTCGTCGCCCTGCTCGGGCACAACGGCTGCGGCAAATCGACCCTTGCGAAGCATTTTAATGCCCTGCTGCTGCCGAGCGGCGGGCGGGTGCTGGTCGCGGGGATGGACACCGCCGACGAGCAAAACACCTACCCCGTGCGCCGCACGGTCGGGATGGTGCTGCAAAACCCCGATAACCAGCTCGTCTCCACCATCGTGGAGGAGGACGTGGCCTTTGGCCCCGAGAATCTCGGCCTGCCGCCTGATGAGATCCGTAGGCGGGTGGAGGAGGCGTTGCACACCGTCGGAATGTGGGAGTACAAGGACCACTCTCCGCACAAGCTGTCGGGTGGGCAGAAACAGCGCATCGCCATCGCAGGGGTGCTTGCGATGCACCCTGATTGCATTGTGCTCGACGAGCCGACCGCGATGCTTGACCCCCGCGGACGGCAGGAGGTGCTGGACACCGTCTGCCGCTTAAACCGCGAGCAGGGGATGACGGTGGTGCTCATCACCCACTATATGGAAGAGGCCGCTTTGGCGGATCGCGTGGTGGTGATGGACGAGGGGCGTGTGCTGCTCGACGGCACCCCCCGCGAGGTGTTCGCGCAGGCGGACACCCTGCACGAGGTGGGCTTGGATGTTCCCCAGCCGACCGCGCTGTGTGCCGCCTTACGGGCGCACGGCATTGCCATGCCCGATGACGTCCTCACCCCCGAGGAATGTGCCGCGGCATTACTCACACTCATTAAGTAAGAAAGGAAAGGCGTGTTATGGCCGTTCTGGAAGTACAACATATCACCCATACCTACGCGGCCGGCTCGCCTTTTGAACAGCACGCCATCCGCGATGTGTCGCTCGCGACGGTGGAGGGGGAGCTGCTCGGCATCATCGGCCATACGGGGTCGGGGAAGTCGACGCTCATCCAGCACCTCAACGGACTACTGCGCCCCACCGACGGGCACATTCTGCTCGACGGGCGGGACATTTGGGAAACCCCCAAAAAGATCCGCGACATCCGCTTTGCGGTCGGGATGGTGTTCCAATACCCCGAATATCAGCTCTTTGAAGATACGATCTACAAGGACATCGCCTTCGGCCCGCGCAATATGGGGCTGGATGAGGCGGAGATCGCCCGACGGGTGCGCCGCGCGGCGGCGGACGTCGGGCTTGACGACGAGCTGCTGGAAAAATCCCCCTTTGACCTTTCGGGCGGCGAGAAGCGCCGCGCCGCGATCGCGGGGGTGCTCGCGATGGAGCCCGAGGTGCTCATCCTCGACGAGCCGACCGCGGGTCTTGACCCGCGCGGCCGCGAGCAGATCCTCACGATGATACAGGATTATCGCACCCGCAGCGGCAAGACGGTGCTGCTGGTGTCCCACAGTATGGAGGACATTGCCCGTCTGGCGGACCGCGTGCTGGTGATGCGCCACGGCGAGGTCGCGATGCTCGATACCGTCGAGCGGGTGTTCGCCCGCGCCGACGAGCTCGAGGAGATGGGATTGACCGTGCCTGCGGTAACGAAAATTCTGTTGCTTTTGCGGCAGCAGGGCGTCGATGTCGGCACGGACGTGTATACCGTCGATCGGGCGGTGGAGCGCCTGCTCCCGTTGTTGGGAGGTGAGCGCGGATGCTAAACGACATCACCATCGGCCAGTATTTTCCCGGCAATTCGCTTATCCATCGGCTCGATCCGCGTATGAAGCTCACGCTGACACTGCTGTTTATCGTGCTCGTGTTCATTCCGCGCAACTGGATCGCACTCGGCTGTGCCGTGCTCACCCTCGCGGCGACGGTGGCGCTGTCCCGCCTACCCGTCAAGCTCTTGTGGCGTAGCTTAAAGCCGATCCTGCTCATTATCGCGTTTACATCTGTTTTACAGATATTTTACGTCACCGGCGGCGACGTTCTGCTGCAGCTCGGCCCCGTGAAGATCACCACGCAGGGCTTAAACAACGCCGCCTTCATCGCGGTGCGCATCGGGTGTCTGGTGATGGGCAGCTCCCTGCTCACTTATACTACCACCCCGACGGCGCTCACCGACGCGATCGAGTATCTGCTCGCGCCGCTTAAGGTGATCCGCGTCAACGCACACGAGATCGCGATGATGATGACCATTGCCCTGCGCTTTATCCCCACCTTGATTGAGGAAACGGGCAAGATCATGTCCGCGCAGAAGGCGCGTGGCGCGGATATGGAGAGCGGCGGACTGATTCAGCGCGTCAAGGCGCTCGTGCCGATCATCATCCCACTGTTCGTGTCCTCCTTCCGCCGTGCGTATGATCTCGCGATGGCGATGGAATGCCGCTGCTATCAGGGCGGCGAGGGCCGCACGCGGATGAAGAAGCTGCGCACCGCCCCGCGCGACTGGGTGGCACTGCTGGTATACTTTGCGGTGATTACTGCAATTATTATACTGAATGTAAACTTCGGCTCGGTGCTGAAATAAGAATTTTACCAAAAAACAAGGAGGTGCGGTTATGGCAAGGCTGTTGATAACGTTGCGCTACGACGGAACGGCATACCACGGCTGGCAGGTACAGCCCAATGCCGTGACCGTGCAGGCGTTATTACAGAACGCCGTGCAAAAGGTGACCGGCGTGCGTGCCGGCATCACCGGTTGCAGCCGCACCGATGCGGGGGTGCACGCGGAGATGTTCTGCTGTGCGCTGGATACCGATACCCCTCTGCGGGGGGATAAGCTCGCGAGCGCCCTTAACTTTCATTTACCGCGGGACATCGCCGTCTACGGTGTGCGTGAGGTCGCGGATGAGTTTCATCCCCGTTATCACGCGCGCGGCAAGCGGTACGTCTACCGTATATGGAACGGCCCGCAGCGTCACCCTATTTACGATCGTTACGCCCTGCATCGCAAGCAGCCGCTCGACGAGTGTCTGCTTACCCGTGCGGCGGCACAGTACATAGGCACGCACGATTTCGCCGCCTTCTGCGCGGCGGGCAGTGACGTGCAGGACACGGTGCGCACGGTGCGGGATTGCCGTGTCGAGCGGCAGGGGGAGCTGGTGCTCTTCTCGGTCGAGGCGGACGGCTTTCTTTACAATATGGTGCGCATTATGGTCGGCACGCTGCTGGAGATCGCCGACGGGCGGCTCGCGGCGGACGCCATCCCCGCGATCCTCGCCTCGGGCGACCGTGGGCAGGCGGGGCCGACCGCGCCTGCCAAGGGGCTGTGCTTACAAAAAGTATTTTACGACGATAAGGAGGGTGACTGATGGCGAAAAAACGACCGCGCAAGGAGCAGGAAGAGCGTGAACCGTCCGTCTCCCGCGAGGAGGCTCGCCGTCGCCGCCGAAAGCGCGCACGGCTGTTGATGTGGAAACGCCTCGGCATCATTCTCGCGATCTTTGTGCTGGTATTTGTCGTGTGGCGCAACTGGGACACCCTCGCTCCCGATAAGCTGCTTGCCAAGATGCAGGACCTCGTCGGCGATGCCTCGGGCAGTTATCCTGTGGATATCTCGGGGTCGAATGCGCAGCATCTCGCGCAAAGCCAGAATTACTCGGTGCTGCTCACCGACAGCTACTTAACCTATTACAACGACCGCGGCGGCGAGGTGACGCGATACCCCTGCACCTATTCCTCGGCGCTGCTGCGTACCGCGGGGAAATACGTGCTCGTCGCCGAGCAGGGGGGCAAACGGTTGCTGCTCACCACCCGCTCGATGACGCTGCAGGATATGACGCTGGAGAACACCATTCTCGCGGCGGACGTGAACGCCAAGGGGCAGTTCGCGGTGCTCACGCAGGGCACGCAGGGCTATGCTGTGGAGCTGACCGTCTACGATCAGAAGGGCACGCAGCTCTATCGACGCAGCCGCGCGAGCCTTGCGAGCGAGGTCACGCTGTCGGCAGACGGCAAGCTGGCGGCACTGCTCAGCCTTGAGGCGACCGACGGCGTGCTCGCCACCTCGGTGGAGGTGTTTTCTCTGACCTCTGCCGACACGAAAGCGTTGTACACCCATACCGCCGCCGACACCCTGCTTTATCGGTTGGATTTCCTGTCGAATGAGCGGCTCGTCGCGGTGGGCGAGAGCGGCGCCCTGCTGATGACGGTGGACGGCGGTCAGCCGACCGCCTACGACGTCGGCGGACGGCAGCTGCTCGGTTATGCGGTGGCGGACGGCAGCACGGCGCTGATCCTTCGTCCGCGGGGCGACACCGACGGCGGTGAGGTCGTGATGCTTGACGGCAACGGCACGCAGCTTTGTGCGGTGCCGTTCACGGGCGAGTTTCGCCATCTGTCCGCGCAGGGAAAGCAGGTGTTACTGCTCACCGACAGCGCGGCACAGGTCATCACGCAAGTGGGCGCGGGCAAGTCGTCCCCCGTCGAGGCGGACGGCCAGCAGGCGGTGCTGTTCGGCAATAATGCCGTAGTGATGGGTCTGAGCACGTTACAGCAATATGCATTGACATAATTTATGGAGGGCTTAAATGATGAAATATTTATTGGATGCGGTGGTCATACTAATTTTCCTGCTGTGTGTCTTTATCGGGCATAAGCGCGGCTTCATCAAGACCGTGACGGGCATCGTCGCGTTCTTAGCGGCTCTGGCGGTGTCGGCACTGCTCAGCGGTCCTGTGGCGGGGCTCGTGTACGACAAGGCGGTCGAGCCGTCCATCGTGGAGACGGTGAATACGCAGATAGAACAGCCGGGGGGCACCGTGATCGAGAATTTGGACAGCGCGTATCAGTCGTTGCCCGACGTGGTAAAGAATCTGCTCGCACAGGTGGGCATCGAGGATGTCGACGATCTGGCGCAGACTATGCCGATGGGGACGAATACCCCCATCTCCGAGAGTGTTAACGCGGTCATCGAGCCGTTGCTGCTGCCGCTCATCAAGGCGCTCTGCTCGCTTTTGCTGTTCTTTATCGTCTATATCGCGGCGGGCATCGCGCTGCGGGTGCTCAACGTCGTCGCGAAACTGCCGCTGCTCAAGCAGGTCAATAAGACGCTGGGTCTTGTCGGCGGCATCGTGTCGGGTGCGCTGTGGGCGCTGCTTGCGGTGACGGCCATTCAGGTGCTCGCCGCGACGGGTGCCGCGGACGGCGCGGTCACGCTGCAGACGATCGGCGAGACCACGGTGGTCAACTGGATCGCAGACATCAACCCGCTGGGCGGCGCTCTGCAGGAGCTGTTAATCGTACAATAATCGTGTAAAGAAGGTTGCATTTTATGCAGATTCTGAATGTTGAATGGAAGTGGAATATTCCGAACGCGCTGTCGGTGGTGCGTATGGTGCTCATCCCCGTGTTTATGACGCTGTATCTGCTGCATTTCGATCTGTGGGCATTTGCGGTGCTGCTCGTGTCGGGGCTGACCGACGCGGTGGACGGCTTTGTCGCGCGGCGGTTTGATATGATCACCGATTGCGGCAAGCTGCTCGATCCGTTGTCGGATAAGCTGACGCAGGTGGCGGTGGTGGTGTGTCTGACCACCCGTTACACCGAGCTTCTGCCGCTGACGGTGCTGTGCTTTGCCAAGGAGCTGTTTCAGGCTATCGGCGGCATTCTGCTGCTCAAAAAGAACGTACAGGCGCAAGGCGCGCGCTGGTTCGGTAAGGTGTCGACCGTGCTGTTTTATGCGACGATGCTGGTCATCGTGCTGTGGTACGATGTGCTTGCCGCGACCGCGCCTTGGGTGCTGTGGCTGCTCGTGAGCCTGGTGGGCATATCGATGCTCTGCGCCTTTGTCGGCTATCTGCAGATGTTTATTCGCATTCGGCGGGACGTGAGCAAAGCTCCCGCTACCCCTGAGAAAGGATGAACCCAATGATTACCTGTGTGCGTTGCAAAAAACGCCCCGCCGTGGTGTTTGTCACCCGCGTGGACAACGGTGAAACGACGAATGAGGGCTATTGCCTCTCCTGTGCGAAGGAGCTCGGTATCCAGCCCGTCAACGATATGCTCAAGAAGTTCGGCATCAGCGACGAGGATATGGAGCAGATGAACGAGCAGATGGAAGAGATGATGGCGATGACCGAGACCGAGGGCGACGACGAGGAGGAGAGCTTTTCTCCCGGCGGCGCGCCCGCGTTCCCGTTCTTGCAGAATCTGTTCGGCGGGCAGTTCCCCGGCGCGCCTGCTAAGGGCAACAATCCCGACGGTGAGCCGCCCAAGAAGGGCAAAAAAGCCGAAAAAGAGAAAAAGCGCAAATATCTTGACCAGTATTGTACCGACCTGACCGCCAAGGCGCGGCAGGGAGGGATGGACCCGACCGTCGGGCGCGAGCGGGAGATCTACCGCGTCACCCAGATCCTCTCCCGCCGCACCAAGAATAATCCCTGTCTCATCGGTGAGCCGGGCGTCGGCAAGACCGCCATTGCCGAGGGGCTCGCCCAGCGGATGGTGGCGGGCGAGGTGCCGTTGCGTCTGCGGGACAAGGAGCTGCACCTGCTGGATATGACCGCGCTGGTCGCGGGCACCCAGTTCCGCGGCCAATTCGAGAGCCGCATCAAGGGGCTTGTCGACGAGGTCAAGGCGGCGGGCAACATCATCCTGTTTATCGACGAGGTGCATACCCTCGTCGGCACGGGGGATTCCGAGGGCAGTATGAACGCGGCGAATATCTTAAAGCCCGCGCTCTCCCGCGGCGAGATTCAGGTCATCGGCGCAACCACCTTCAACGAATACCGCAAATATATCGAAAAGGACGCGGCGCTTGAGCGGCGCTTTCAGCCCGTGACGGTGGAGGAGCCGTCGGTCGAGGAGGCCTACGAGATCCTGCGCGGCGTGCGTCCGTACTATGAGAGCTATCACGGCGTGACGGTCGCCGACGGCGTTCTGCGCCGCGCGGTGTCGCTCGCCGAGCGGTATATCACCGACCGCTATCTGCCGGATAAGGCGATCGACCTGCTGGATGAGGCGTGCGCCGCGACGGCGCTCGCCAACAAGCAGGCGGACGAATACGCCCGCCTGCAGGCGGAGGAGACCCGCCTCAAAAACGAGGAAGAAGCCGCGATGTCCGCGGAGAATATTGATTATGAGGCGCTCGCCAACACCCGTGCACAGCTTATGCAGGTGCAACAGCAGGTCGAGGACGTGCGCGAAGAAGCCACCGCCGCCCCCGTGACGGCCGAGGCGCTCGCGCGGGTGATCGAGCTGTGGACGGGCATCCCCGCGTCTAAGGTGCAGGAGAGTGAGTTAGGACGCTTGGCCCACCTTGAAGAGGCACTGCGCGAGAAGGTGATCGGACAGGAGGAGGCGGTCGAGGCCGTCGCCGCCGCGATCCGCCGCAGTCGCGTGCAGATCAGCCCCCGTCGCCGTCCCGCATCCTTTATCTTCGTCGGCTCGACCGGCATCGGCAAGACCGAGCTCGTCAAGGTGCTCGCGGCGCAGCTGTTCGACACCCCCGAGACACTGATCCGTCTGGATATGTCGGAGTTTATGGAAAAGCACGCGGTGTCCCGCATCATCGGCTCGCCCCCCGGCTACGTCGGCTACGACGAGGCGGGCCAGCTCACCGAGAAGGTGCGTCGTAAGCCGTATTCCGTCATTCTGTTCGACGAGATCGAGAAGGCGCACCCCGACGTGCTGAATATCCTGCTGCAGATCCTCGATGAGGGTCGTGTCACCGACGCGCACGGGCGGGTAGTGAATTTTGAGAACACCGTCATCGTGATGACGTCCAACGCGGGCAGTCAGCTTAAGGAAAATCTGATGGGCTTCGGCAAGACCGAGAGCGACGCGGCGAAGGACCGCGCCATTAAGGCGCTGAGCGATTTCCTGCGTCCCGAGTTTATCGGGCGCGTGGATGAGATCGTGTTCTTCCGTCCGCTGTCGAAGGAGAACTTTGTCGACATCGCGCGGCTGATGCTTACCGAACTCGTCGAGCCGCTTGCCGAGCGCGGCATCAAGCTGACGTGGACCGATGCGGCGCTGTCCGTCCTCGCGGAGAAGTCCCACGGCGGCAAGCGCGGTGCGCGCGATCTGCGCAACCTTATCCGCCGCGAGGTGGAGAACAAGATCGCCGAGACGATCGTGAACCGCCACGACGATCCCGTCACCGCGGTGGCGATCGACGGCAACGAAGACGGCGTAACGCTGAGTTATATTTAATGAAAAATGCCGCTCACTGTTTGTGAGCGGCATTTTTTGCTTGCTTGGCAGCAGGAGCTATGCGCTTTTTGCTGCTTGATTATATCATAAGTGTAATAAGAAAAGGATAAATAAGCCAAGGTGGCTTATTGGGGGTGCACGCAATATAGCGCGTTCTGTCCCCGTCGGCTATAGCTTTCGGTGTTCCATAGCCTCTCCCAAAGGGAGAGCCTTTTTATATAAGCTGTCGCGTTTATACGGTGGTAAGTGTCGCTTTTCTCTTACCGATGATCTGCGCGACTAAGACCGTCGCGACCAGTGCGAGGCCGATCAGATCGGTCACGAGGCCGGGGTAGATGAGCAGTAGGCCGCCTACCGCGCTGACAACGCGTTCATACCACTTCATTCCGTGCAGGAAGTAGCCCTCCAAGGCCGCCGACACGGCGAAGATGCCCACGAGGGAGGTGATGCAGATGAGAATGACCTCCCAGACGGTGGTGTCGATGAACAGCATCGCGGGGTTAAGCGCGAATACGTATGGCACGATGAACGCGCCGATGGCGAGCTTGGTGGCGGTGAAGGCGGTCTTCATCGGGTTGGCCTGCGCGATCGCCGCGCCCGCGTATGCCGCGAGGGCGACGGGCGGGGTCAGGTCGGCCACGATGCCGAAATAGAACACGAAGAAATGCGCGGCGATCATCGGCACGCCCATCTGCACAAGGATGGGCGCACAGGTGGCCGCCATAATGCAGTAGTTGGCGGTGGTCGGTACGCCCATACCCAGCACGATACAGCACAGCATCGTCAGGAACAGCGCAATGATCACCTGATTACCGGCAAGCGCAACGATGCCGTTAAAGAGGGTGTAGGCCAGACCGGTGATGCCGATGACACCGGCAATAATGCCGGCCACGCCGCAGGCGGCCGCTACGGTGATCATTCCTTGGCCGCCCGCCGCCAGCGCCTCCAGCAGACGCTTGGGGGTGATGCGGTGCTCTTTATTAAACAGGCTCACCACGATCGCCACCACGATGGCGATCGCCGCGGCGTAGGCGATGGAGCGGGTGCTGGTGCCGACCAGATAGATCAGCAGGATCAGCGGCAGCAGCAGATACGTCTGCTTGAGCAGCGGCTTGAGGCGGGGGAGCTCTTCTTTCGACAGTCCGCGCAGGCCCTCCTTCTTTGCCTCCAAATGCACGGTGATGAACACGCCGGCAAAATACAGCACCGCCGGCAGGATGGCGCGAAGCACCACGTTGGAATAGGGAACGCCGATGGTCTCCGCCATCAAAAAGGCGGCGGCGCCCATGATGGGGGGCATAATTTGCCCGCCGGTAGATGCAGACGCTTCAGCGGCCGCGGCAAACTCCGGCTTATAGCCGGTCTTTTTCATCAGCGGGATGGTCACGGCACCCGAGCCGACGGTGTTTGCCACCGACGAGCCGGACACCATCCCTTCCAGCGCTGAGGCGACCACGGCCACCTTGGCCGGACCGCCGGAGAAACGGCCCACCAGAGCGTTAGCGATCTTGATAAAGAAATCCGCAATGCCGGTGCGCTCCAGGAACGCCCCGAAGATGATGAACATCACGATATATTTGGAGCAGACGTTGATGGGGGTGGACAGAATGCCCTCCTTGGAGTAGAACAGCACGCGGACGTTCTCGGTCACGCGGGCCAGCATACTGGGATTGGTCGAACCCCAGATGAGTGCATACACCAGCAGGGCGGCCGCCACGCACAGGATAGGCAGTCCCACACTGCGGCGGCACAATTCTGCCAGACAGAGGATGCCCACGATGCCGATGATCATCTCGGGCGTGGTGATCTTAAAGCGGCTTACGATGGTCTCGGCGTTGATGGCGTAGTATAGAAAAGCGCCGGTGCCGCACACCATCAGCAGAATGTCGTACCACGGGATATAATTGACCTTCTGCAGACCTTTCTTGGCAGGGAAGACCAGAAAGCCGATGAGCATAATGAAGGCCATAAACGACGCCAGGCGCAACTCGTCCAGCCAGGTGGCGAACAGCGTTACGTAGATGCAGAATACGGAGAAGGTGGCCAGAATACAGGTCACGACGAGCTTGGGCACGCCCTCCCACGCGCGGACGTTGGATTCGCGGTCGAATTTTTTCATCACCGAATCCAGATCCATAGGCTCTTGTGCTTCGGGGGCCTTTTTCTTAAAAAGAGCCATTGTGTGATACCTCCTTAAATAAGAATAAATGGCTGCGGCGAGCATACGCCGCAGCCATTTGCAGTGCTTACGGGAAAATTATTCCGTTTCGACAGTCACGCCGTTCTCCGCGAAGTACTTCGCGGCGCCCTTGTGGAAGGGAGCCTCCATACCGCTGGTGGCATTCTCGAGACTCAGCTCAGCGCCCTTGGCGTGGGCGGTGGTGATGGCATCGACGTTGTCGAAGATGGCGGCGGTCAGGTTGTACACGTCATCCTCGGACGCGTCAGCGCTGACGATCAGGGTCGCCTTGACGGTCACGGTGGTCACGTCCGCCGTCTGGCCGGTATAGGTGCCGGCGGGGATCTTGTAGGTGGTGTAGAAGGGAGAGTCGTTCATCAGCTTAGCGGCAACGTCGCCGTCGATGGGAACGAGATACGCCGTTTTAGAGGTCGTCAGCTCCTGGATCGGGGGGGTGGGAGCACCGGCCACGATGAAGGCGGCGTCGATCTTGCCGTCCTTCAGTGCGTCCGCACTGTCGCCGAAGGACTGATACTGCGGCTGAATGTCCGCCTCAGACAGACCGGCCGCGCCCAGCACGTCGATCGCGTTAAAGTACACGCCGGAGCCGGAAGCGCCGATGGAGACCTTCTTGCCCTTGAGATCGGCAACGCTCTTGATGGCAGGATCCATCGTCACGAGCTGTACCGCCTCGGCATACAGGCCGCCTACCACGCGGAAGGAATCGATCTTGCCGTCCTTCTCGAAGGAGCGAGTGCCCGCCCAGGCGTAGGCCATAACGTCGGACTGGACCGTGCCGAGCTGATAGTTACCGGCGTCGATGCCCAGAATGTTGGCCTTGGAGCCGTCGGTGGAGACCACGTTGACGGTGATGCCGGCAGCGCTCTTGATCTGGTTGCCCAGAACACCGCCGTAGCCGTAGTAAGTACCGGACGTGCCACCGGTGCCCATCGTCATCGCGGCACCGCCGCAGGCTGTCAGCGACAGCAGCATCGCCAACGCTAACAGAATTGAGAGAATGCGTTTCATAGAATTTTCCTCCTTATATAATATGTTAAAATAGTACAATTTCTATTATACTGAAAAGTTATGCGTTTGGCAAGAGGAAATTGTGTTATTCTGTGATTATAGCCGAAATGACGGCGCTTTTTTCGTTAAATAGCGAAAAGAATACGCGTATACGATGCATACGCGTATTCCAAGATTTTACTATTTTGCTTTAGGCGTATCATTCCCTGCCGCCCGCGCGTGTCAATGAAAGAATTTTTTTGTTATTCTTACGCATACTAATCGAAAACACACGGGAGCGATGGAAAATGGCACCACTCATCGAGATGCGCGGGATCTGCAAATGGTACACCACGGGCGAGCAAACGGTCAAAGCCCTCGACGACGTCAACCTCACGGTCGAGGCGGGGGAGATGGCGGCGATCCTCGGGCGCTCGGGTTCGGGGAAATCGACGCTGATGAACCTGCTCGGCTGCCTTGACACCCCGACGCGCGGCAGCTATCTCCTCGCGGGGCAGGCGGTGTCCTCGATGACCGAGGGACAGCTCTCCGCCGTGCGCAATCGCACGGTCGGGTTTATATTTCAGAGCTTTCATCTGCTGCCCCAGCTGACCGCATTGGAAAACGTGGAGCTTCCACTGGTGTATCGCGGCATACCCGAGCGGCAACGCCAGGACATGGCAAAAGAGAGCTTGCGCCGCGTGGGATTAGAGGGACGCTTGTCCCATCGCCCCGCGCAACTGTCCGGGGGACAGC
>JAZSHK010000112.1:0-3143 GCA_045533185.1 Acutalibacteraceae bacterium
TGCTTCTTCCGCCCCAGCCCTGGCGGTTTTATGTTCCTTACGGCTCGCGGGTGGTGAGATACCAGATCGCCCGCTCGATGGAGTCCTTGGAATTGCCCCAGTCGGCGTCGGCAGTGTTGTTGCGGTAGTCGTACATCTCGCAGAAATGGTGCACGTCCCCGCGCAGCTCGGTGAGGTAGTTACGCGCGAGCGCCGAAGCCGCCTTCGCAAAATAGGGCTGCTCCTTCTTGCTCATACTGCCCGCGGCCGCCTCCACTAACGCGGAGAAATGCGGCAGGCAAAGGCAATCCTGCTTCTCGAACAACTGACGGAAATCCCGCTGTGCCTCCCACGTGCGGCAGACGGTGGCAAGCATCTTCTCCATCGCGCCGTCGAGCTGGCCGCAGACGTAGCAGGTCTCGGTCGCCTTGCCCGCGCTCTTGGCCTGCTTGCGCGAGCCCTTGCCGAGGATCGGCAAGCCCGCGAACACCTGCTTCTCCATCTCGTCGAGGTGGCTCTCCAGCATCAGCGCGACGCTCAGACGGTTTTTCTTCTTCAGCATCATCCGATAGTGGGTCAGGCAGAAGCCTTGCTTATTGGTCTCGATACGAATGTCGGGCTCCATCATCGCCGCGCCGGTGATGTACTCCACCGCGCGATCCTCCAGCTTATTGCGCAGGCGGCAGATGGGGCAGCCGTCCCCCTCCTCGAACACCTCGGTGACGGGAATATTGGTAATATCGTAACGCATATTGTTCTCTCCTTATACGCGAATTCTTTGCACGTCCACAGCGCGGCCGCTCTTATCGTCCAGCGTAAACAGCACACCGTCCATCGCACACTCGCCGTCCGCGACGGCAAAGCGCACGGGCAATTTCGTGCGCATCTTTTCGATGGACAGCTCAGGCTTGACCCCGAGGCAGGACAGCACAGGGCCCGTCATACCGACGTCGGTGATAAAGCCCGTACCCTGCGGCAAAACCTGCTCGTCGGCGGTGGCGACGTGGGTGTGGGTGCCGAACAGCGCGGAAATGCGCCCGTCAGCGTAGAAGGCGAGCGCCTTCTTCTCCGCCGTCGCCTCGGCGTGGAAGTCCACGATGCAGAAGCGGGGATTGCCCGCTTCGGCGAGCAGCTTATCCAGCGTCTCAAACGGGCAGGCGAGCGACTCCATATACACCGTGCCTTGCAGGTTCACGACCGCGACCTGATAGCGACCGCGGTCGATCACCGTCATCCCCCGTCCCGGCGTGCCGTCGGGCAGATTGGCGGGGCGCAGCAGAAACTCATTGCGGTCGAGCTCCTCGTAAATTTCGCGGCGGCGGAAGGTGTGGTTGCCGCCCGTGATGACGTCCGCGCCCGCGGCGAAGATCGCCGCCGCCGACTGCGGCAGGATGCCGTTGCCGTCGGCGGAATTTTCCCCGTTGACGACACAGATGTCCACCGCGAGCTCGCGCTTGATGCGCGGTAGCGCCTTTTGCAGGTGTGCGCAGCCGATCGAGCCGACCACGTCACCGATACATAAGATTTTCAAGCGTATTCCTCCGATAACACAAGCGGAGCGGAAAAACCGCTCCGCTTGAACAGAAACTTTGAACTGTGTCCGTTATTCCATAGAAAGGAAATAGTAATACACGGGCTGGCCGCCGGGCAGGGCAGACACGTCGACGTCCTCGCCGAGCTTCGCGCGGATGCTCTCGCACACCGCCTCCGCCTCGTCGTCGGTGACGTCCTCGCCGTAGATCACGGTGACGAAATTGAGCTCCTTACCCTCGGCGCGGCGGCTGTTCGCCAACGTCTTTGCGAGCTTCGGCACGGCGTGGTTGACATCGTCGTCGACGAACGCGAGCTTACCGTTACTCAGCGCGAGGATCTGCCCCTCTTTGATCTTATGTCCTTCAAAATCGCTGTCGCGCGCGGCAAAGGTCAGCGAGCCGGTGGACACGTTGTCCGCCGCCCTCTGCATCGCGATGAGGTTCGCCTCGACGTCGCCGTCGGGATCGAACGCCAGCATCGCGGAAATGCCCTGCGGGATGGTGCGGGTGGGCAGCACGCACACCCGACGGTCCGCAAGCGGCACCGCCTGCTCGGCAGCGAGGATGATATTTTTATTATTCGGCAGGACGAACACCGTCTTGGCGGGGGTCGCCTCGATCGCCGAGAGAATATCGTCGGTGGACGGGTTCATCGTCTGTCCGCCCGACACCACCTGATCGCAGGCGAGGTCGTCGTGGAACAGCGCTTTGAGCCCCTCGCCCGCGGCGACGGCAACGAAGCCGTACTCGTTCTCGGGCTCGACACGCTCGAGCACCGGCTGTGCGGCAGACGCGTCCTCTTCTTCCACCCAGCCCGCGTTCTCGTGCTGGATGCGCATATTCTCCACCTTAACGGTCTCGAACTGACCGTATTTGAGCGCCTCTTCCATCGCCTTGCCGGGGTTGTTGGTGTGCACGTGCACCTTGATGATCTCCTCATCGTCCACCACCACGACGCAGTCGCCGATGCTCTCCAGATACGCACGCAGGGAAAGCGGATCCAGCGTGCATTTCTTATCGCGGCCGACGATAAACTCGGTGCAATAGGTAAAGGTAATATCCTGATCGAAATCCGCGACGGTGCTCTTCTGCTTGACGGGCGCTGCGGCGGCAGCGGTCGCGTCGGACAGCATCTCGCCGCCCTTGAAGATGCGCAGCATCTCCTCCATCACGACACACAGGCCCCTGCCGCCGGCATCCACCACACCCGCCTTCTTGAGCTGGGGCAGCAGGTCGGGGGTGCGGGCGAGAGAGGCCTCCGCTTCCTCGCAGATCGCCTCCCATACGACGATGGGATCGTTGTTCTCCTTCGCCTTTTCGACGCCCGCGGCGGCGGATTCGCGCGCGACGGTGAGGATGGTGCCCTCGGTCGGCTTCATCACCGCCTTATACGCGCCCTCGGTGCCGAGGGTCAGCGCCTGCGCGAGCGCGGTACCGTCCGCCTCGTCGAGGCCCTTAAGCCCCTTGGAGAAGCCGCGGAACAGCAGCGACAGAATAACGCCCGAGTTACCGCGCGCCCCGCGCAACAGTGCGGACGACGCGACATCCGCCACCTCCGTGGCGGTCGGGTCGGCCAGGCGGCTCAGCTCGCGCGCGGGGTGGGCGCAGGTCAACGACATATTCGTGCCCCTG
>JAZSHK010000011.1:0-1528 GCA_045533185.1 Acutalibacteraceae bacterium
GCTTCGGCGTCGACGCGGTACGCTACTACCTGCTCACCGAGATCCCCTTCGCGCAGGACGGCACCATCACCTACGAGAACGTCATCAACCGCTACAACACCGATCTGGCGAACACGCTGGGCAACCTCGTTAACCGCTCCATTGCGATGACCAACAAATATTTCGGCGGCACCGTCGCCCGCCCCGCCGCGCAGGATGCACTCGGGCAGGAGCTTGTTGATTTCTGCAATGCGACCGTCGCCCGCTACACCGAGCAGATGGACGCGTGGCACAACGCCGATGCCGCCGAGACGGTGATGGCGCTCGCCAAGCGGTGCAACAAATACATCGACGAGACCGCCCCGTGGGCACTCGCCAAGGACGAGGCGAACGCGGAAAAACTCGCCGCCGTTCTCTACAACCTGCTCGACTGCATCCGCGTGCTCGGCATTCTGCTGACCCCCTTTATGCCCTCGACGGGTAAGGCGATCCACGCGCAGCTGCAGGTCGCCGACACCGTCTCGGGAATGGATGCCGCCGCCTTCGGCGCGGTGGACAGCTACGCAGGGGGCACGCCCGTGCCGCTGTTTGCCCGTATCGACGGCGAGAAGCTGCTTGCGGAAATCGCCGCCGAGATCGAAGCCGCCGCCAAAGCGGAGGAGGAAAAGGCGGGCATCGCCTTCCTGCCGCAGATCGGCATTGAGGACTTTATGAAGGTCGACCTGCGGGTCGCGGAGATCACCGCCTGCGAGCCGATCAAGAAGGCGAAGAAGCTCCTGAAGCTTACTCTAAACGACGGCACCGCCACCCCGCGCACCGTCGCCTCCGGCATCGCGCCGTGGTACAGCCCCGACGAACTCGTCGGCCGCAAGATCGTGCTCGTCGCGAACCTAAAGCCCGCCGTGCTGTGCGGCGTGGAGAGTCAGGGGATGATCCTCGCCGCCTCACAGAAGAACGAGGACGGCTCCGAGGACGTCAAGGTGCTGTTCGTGGACGATATGGTCCCCGGCAGTGCCATTCACTGATGAAATCAATCCGAACTAATCCCGAAAGGAACGAATAAATTATGGCACAACGCAAAGAACTCGCCAAGGTGTACGAGCCGAGAGAAGTGGAAAAGCGCATCTATCAGTTTTGGCAGGACGGCGGCTATTTCCACGCCACCGCACACGCGAAGAACGCCGACGGCAGCGAGAAGAAGCCCTATACCATTATGATGCCGCCCCCCAACATCACGGGACAGCTGCATATGGGACACGCGCTGGATAACACCCTGCAGGACATCCTCATCCGCTGGCGCAGAATGCAGGGCTATGAGACCCTGTGGATGCCCGGCACCGACCACGCCTCCATCGCCACCGAGGCGAAGGTGGTCGAGGCGATGCGGGGGGAAGGCCTGACCAAGGATATGCTTGGCCGCGAGGGCTTCCTTGAGCGCGCCTGGGCGTGGAAGGAGACCTACGGCAACCGCATCGTCAGCCAGCTCAAGACCATCGGTTCGAGCTGTGACTGGGAGCGCGAGCGTTTCACGATGGACGAGGGCTGCTCC
>JAZSHK010000137.1:0-4881 GCA_045533185.1 Acutalibacteraceae bacterium
TTCCGGTTTGGTGAGCATCATGGTCCGCGGCGACGTCGGCGCTGGTATGGCTGCCGTCGAGGCCGGCGGCGCGGCTGCGTCCCGTCTGGGCGAAGTTGTTGCGACTCACGTGATTCCCCGTCCCCACGGTGATGTGGAGAAACTGCTGCCCGTCCTGAAATAAGTCAGGGTAGATATAAACAAGGTTCAACATTTTATAGGAGGTATTTGTCATGGAAGCTTTAGGTATGGTTGAAACCCGCGGTCTGGTTGCCGCAATCGAGGCTGCCGATGCGATGGTCAAAGCGGCGAACGTTGTTCTGGTTGGTTCCGAGAAGATCGGTTCCGGCTTGGTGAGCATCATGGTCCGCGGCGATGTCGGCGCTGTGAAGTCCGCTGTCGAGGCCGGCGGCGCGGCTGCGTCCCGTCTGGGCGAAGTCGTTGCGACTCACGTGATTCCCCGTCCTCATGGCGACGTGGAGAAGCTGCTGCCCGTTCTGAAATAAGTTCGGCTCTGCTTAACGTAGACACATCCCATTCCCGCGATGCCGTCGAATGACGGCATCGCGGGGGATGGCGTGTCTTTTTTACGCCAGTAAACCAAGGTGCTTGAATTTGCATATTATCGGTCAATTGACTGTTATATAAAGATCATCACGAAAAGGAGTTTTCGATATGGCTATTGATTCCGCTGCTATTACCGCGGCTGTTCGCGCGGCACTCGAGGCACAGGGCATCCAAGTGGTTGGGGAGAAGGGGCTCGTTCCCGTCGGCATTTCCAATCGCCACATTCATCTGTCCGCCGCACACGTAGAGGTGCTGTTCGGCAAGGGCTATGAGCTGCAGCCGATGAAGGATCTGTCCCAGCCCGGACAGTATGCGTGCAAGGAACAGCTGACCATTGTCGGCCCGTCGATGCGCGCTATCGAGAAGGTGCGCGTGCTCGGCCCCGTGCGTAAGGAGACGCAGGTGGAGATCTCCCGCACCGATGCTTACACGCTGAAGGTTAAGGCACCCGTGCGCGAGTCGGGCAAGATCGAGGGCTCCGCGGGCGTGACCATCATCGGGCCGAAGGGCGTTGTAACGATCGACAAGGGCTGCATCATCGCCAACCGCCACATTCATATGAGCCTTGAGGATGGCGAGAAATTCGGTGTCAAGGACAACGAATACGTCAACGTTGAGGTCGACGGCGGCGAGCGCCGTACCAAGTGGTACGATGTGCAGGTGCGTGTACATAAGGATTTCCGTCTGGAGATGCACGTCGATACTGACGACGCCAATGCGGTCGGCATCGGTAACGGCAGTAAGGTCCGTATTGTACGCGATTAATGAGTAGATTAAGCAGAAAGGCGGTTTACGCAAATGCTGATGGGTAAAGTTGTGGGGCATATCGTCTCCACCAGAAAGAATGAGAAATTGGTCGGCTCCAAGATCTTGGAGGTGCGCCTGATTGAGAACGAGAAGGACACCGACAAGTTTCTGATCGCGCTCGACAGCGTTGGTGCGGGCATCGGTGAGCGCGTGCTCATCACCACCGGCAGCGGTGCACGTCTGGCATTGGATAACACCACCGCTCCGACCGACGCGGTCATCGTGGGTATCGTCGACTAACGAAACGAGGAATTTCTTATGACTCTCGCAGAACTCAAAAACATTATAGCCGAAAACGGCTGCGTCGGCGCAGGCGGCGCGGGCTTTCCGTCCGCGGTCAAGCTTGCCGATGGCGCGGATACGCTTATCATCAATGCCGCCGAGTGTGAGCCTTTGCTGTATTCCGACCTGATGGTGATGAAGCAGCATCTGGACGACGTTGTGTGCGGCGCGGAATACGTCATTGAGGCGACAGGCATCCGCAACGGCTATCTGTGTGTCAAGGAGCATACGGGACATCGTCTGGGGCTCGAGGATGGACAGAAGCTGTCCGCGCACGTGTCGGTGAAATATCTCCCGAACGTCTATCCGATGGGGGATGAGATCATCCTCATTTATCAGGCGCTCGGTCGCATCGTGCCGCCCGGACAGCTGCCCATTACTGTCGGCGTGATCGTGTTCAACTCCGAGACGCTGTATAATGTCTGCCACGCGGTGCGTGACAGTGTCCCAGTGACGCAGAAGTGGATCACGGTCGGCGGTAAGGTGCCGCAGCCGTTTGTCGCGCTCGTCCCTGTCGGCACGACGGTGCGGGAACTGATGCAGAAATACGGTTTTTCCGTGCCCGAGGACTGTGTGATGATCGACGGTGGTCCCGCAATGGGCCCGATCATCGATCCCGATACGGCGGTCATCACCAAAACGACCAAGGGTCTGCTGATCCTGCCGCGAATGATCCCCGCGATCCAGAGCAAGCTCGCGAAAAACCGCACCGTGATGACCCACGCAACGGCAAATTGCTGTCAGTGCAGGCTGTGCACCGATATGTGCCCGCGCGCTCTTATCGGCTATCCGCTCGAACCGCACAAGATCGTGCGCAATTCGCTCGCGATGATCGAACAAAATCCCGAGGCCTTTACCGAGGCTGCCGTTTGCTGCGGCTGCGGCATTTGTGAACTGACTGCTTGCTGTCAGGGTATCAGCCCCCGCCGCGTGTATCAGCAGGTTAAGGGTATCCTTGCGAAGAACAAACTGCGCTATCAGCACAAGGGCGAGCTTACAGTCGATCCCAATCGCGACTACCGTCTGCTTCCCAGCGAGCGGTTTATGCAGCGCATCGGTGTGGCACCGTTCGATACGGGCGTGCCGGAGTTTATCCGCGACGGCTGGAAGCCCTCGGTCATTGAGTTGCCGCTGCGCCAGCATATCGGCGCACCCGCCAAGGCGCTGGTCAAGCAGGGAGACAAGGTGGCGGTCGGTCAGCTCGTTGCCGAAGCGGATGGGATGATCTCGGCGAACATTCACGCATCGGTGAACGGTATAGTTACGGATGTGTCCGCGTCTAAGATCGTCATTTCGGTGCAGGGCTGACGCTCCACGGACAGAAAGGCTGGTTTAACTTATGATTTATGCAGTAGGCGTTATTGAACTGAAAAGCATTCCCGTGGGCGTAGAAGCGTGCGATGACGCGCTCAAATCCTCGGGTGTGCGGCTGATCTCCGCACATCCGTCCTGCCCGGGAAAATACGAGATCCTCATCACCGGCAGCATCTCCGAGGTGCAGACCGCCCTCGATCACGTGAAGATGAAATTCGGGATGTACGTCATTGATTGCACGCTGATGGGGCGCATCGACCCGACGGTCATTGAGGCGCTGATGGGCGCACAGCCCGAGGCACAGCGCGGGGCGCTCGGCATCATCGAGACCTACTCGGGTGCCAGCATCATCAAGGCGGCGGACGCAGCGGTCAAGGCCGCCAAGGTCGAGATCGTCGACCTGCGTCTGTCCCGCGGTATGGGCGGCAAGGGCGTTGTGATGCTCACCGGTGAGGTGGGGGATGTCACCGCCGCCGTTGAGGCGGGCAGCGACTATGCCATTCAGCAGGGCCTTTTTAGCGGTAAGTCGATTATGGCTGCCCCGCACAAGGATCTCTGGGAATACTTATAATGGTAAAAGGATGAGCCGCAAGGCTCATCCTTTTTGTGGAGGTCACAGAATGACAACAGTCTATTTTATCCGCCACGGACAGAGTGCGGCAAATCTCACACAAACCTTCGCGGGGCATATCGACGTGCCGCTGACCGATCTCGGTCGGCAACAAGCGGCGTGTACGGCTGAATTTCTCGCTGACATACCGCTCGCTGCGGTGTATAGCAGTGATCTTTCGCGCGCTTACGACACCGGCTGTGCTGTCGCAAGGCTTCACGGTCTTTCGGTGACGACTTGTGCTGATTTGCGTGAGATCTGCGCCGGCGCCTGGGAGGGCGGCACATACGCGCAACTTGAAGCGTCTTATCCTGCATATAGCACGTGGATACACGAAATAGGGAAGGCGACCTGCACCGACGGTGAAAGCGTCGCCGAGCTGCAAGCGCGTGTGTGGAATGCCGTACAGTCTATTGTTGCCAAACATCCCGATGAGTCAATCTGTATTGTTTCTCACGGCACACCGATCCGTGCCATAACAGCTCTGTTGACAGGCACCCCTCTTGCGCAAATGCACACCGTCCCGTGGGCGAGCAACGCCTCGGTCACTGTAGCGGAATTTGAAACACCTCAGCAGGGGAGGATCGTGTCGCACGACCTGCACGAGCATCTCAAGGAGCTTGTCAGCAAGCTCCCCGCGAACGTATAATCGAAAACTCCCGTCTTATTCAATAAGATGGGAGTTTTTCTGCATTTACCATTGAAATTTAGTTCGCAATTTGGTATAATGAAACGAGATATTGCCAGAGAGGACAGAACGCAGAAATGACGACGAATATCGCCCCTGAGGAGCTCGCTCTTCAGCGCCCTTTTCAGGAGAATATACGCGCGCACTATGCGCAGAAATATCCCGATAAAATGCCGCTCGCGTTTGTGCGCACCTTCGGCTGTCAACAGAACGTTGCGGACTCCGAGCATATCAAGGGAATGCTCGCCGAGATGGGCTTCGGCTTCACCGAGATGCCTAACGAGGCGGATGTGATCCTGTTTAACACCTGCGCGGTGCGCGAGCACGCGTCTGATCGCGTGTTCGGCAACGTCGGCGCGCTCAAGCATATCAAAAAGCGCCGTCCCGACGTGCTCATCGCCGTATGCGGCTGTATGGTGCAGCAGGAGCACGTAGCGAAGAAATTTCGCGAGAGCTACCCCTTTGTCGGCCTGGTATTCGGCACCCACGTGATCCATCGGTTCCCCGAGTTGCTGTGGAACGCGCTCAACCGACGCAAGCAGCTTTCGGTCACTCCCGACAGCGACGGCGTGATTGCAGAGGGCTTGCCTGTTCACCGTGACGGCTCGTTTAAGGCGTGGCTGCCGATTATGTA
>JAZSHK010000045.1:0-1653 GCA_045533185.1 Acutalibacteraceae bacterium
CACGGTGTTGTCGTTGAGATCGAGCGCCACGTTGGTGAAGATGGTGTTCTTCTTGGTGGACTCGAGGGCGTTGAAGTTGGAGTGCTCGTTGGTGCCGGGGGCAACGCCGAAGAAGCCGTTCTCGGGGTTGATGGCGTACAGGCGACCATCCTCACCGATGCGCATCCATGCGATATCGTCACCGACAGTCCACACCTTGTAGCCCTTCTTACGCAGGTACTCGGGGGGAATCAGCATCGCAAGGTTGGTCTTGCCGCAAGCAGAGGGGAACGCGGCGGCAATGTAGTGAACCTCGCCCTTGGGATTCTGCAGACCGAGGATGAGCATATGCTCCGCCATCCAGCCCTCTTTCCAGCCCTGGAAGGACGCGATACGCAGGGCAAAGCACTTCTTGCCGAGCAGCACGTTGCCGCCGTAGCCGGAGTTGACGGAGATGATGGTGTTGTCCTCGGGGAAGTGGCAGATATACCGCTTCTCGGGGTCAACGTCGCAGCGGGAGTGCAGACCGCGCACCCAGTCGTTGCTGTCGCCGGGCACATCCCACACCTCGTTGCTCACGCGGGTCATGATCAGCATATTCAGCACAACGTAGACGGAGTCGGTGATCTCCACGCCGATCTTCGCGAGCGGGGAGCCGATCGGGCCCATCGAATAGGGGATGATATACATCGTGCGGCCCTTATAGCTGCCGCGGGCAATGTTGTACAGCTTCTCGTACATCTCCTTGGGATCGCACCAGTTGTTGGTGGGACCCGCCATCTCCTTGGTGGAGGTGCAGATGAAGGTGCGGTCCTCAACGCGCGCGACGTCGTTGGGGTTGGTGCGGTGCAGGTAGCAGCCGGGGAGCTTCTCCTCGTTGAGCTTCTCGAGCTCGCCGAGCTCGACAGCCACGAGGCGCAGCTCATCGCGCTGTGCATCGGTGCCGTCCACCCACACGACGTTGTCGGGGGTGAGCAGGGCCTTCATCTCGTCCAACCACGCCAGAACAGTCTTGTTTTTTGTCATAGTCTTATTTCTCCTTTCGCCATTTGGCGGCGTGAGACCGCCTCGGTGAAACAATATTAAAAAATACCGTTTCTTCACAATTAACATTATAACCGCAAAGTGTCAAATTTTGCAATACCTATTTGTTAAAAAATTGATAATTTATATCAATTTGTAGGAGCGTGCAATTCCGCGGAGAAAAAGGGTTTTAAAATGGTTATATGTACCGAAAACGGACGGACACAAGCCTGTGTCCGTCCGTTTTTACGGCGGTTATTCCGCTTTCTTTGTAAGCTTTTTGATTAATGCAATAACGCCGACGAGCACCATACCTGCGACGATAGCAACCACCAGATCGAAGATCACGGTCAGCACGAAGGTGAGCACCAGTACGAGGGTATCGTACCACGGGCAGGTCTTTATGATCTTGACAAACCCGCGCCACTCGCTCATATTGTAGGCGACGATGAACAAGATCGCCGCGATGGCGGGCATCGGGATAAGCGCGGCGTACGGCATCAGCACCAACAGCACGAGCAGCAACACAACGGCGTGCACCATCCCCGCGATGGGGGTGCGCCCGCCGTTTTTGACGTTGGCGGCAGTGCGGGCGATGGCACCCGTGGCGGGGAACAGCCCCTCCATCCCCTGCGTCGCGGCGACCCCCGC
>JAZSHK010000018.1:0-7343 GCA_045533185.1 Acutalibacteraceae bacterium
TCCTAAGACCGCTTGGCCTCCGACTTGGAAATGATCGTCATCTGCAAGCCCGAGGAGAGTATGGAGTGGTTCCACAAGATGTGGAGCTACTCGGTGGAGCTGTTCCGCTCGTTGGATATCCCCGTGCGCACGCTGGAGTGCTGCTCGGGCGACCTGGCGGATCTGAAGGTCAAGTCCTACGATGTCGAGGCGTGGTCTCCCAAGCAGGGCAAGTACTTTGAGGTCTGCTCCTGCTCCAACCTCGGCGACGCGCAGGCGCGCCGTCTGGGCATCCGCGTCAAGGGCGAGGACGGCAGCAAATACCTCGCGCACACCCTCAACAACACGGTGGTCGCGCCCCCGCGTATGCTTATCGCATTTATGGAGAACAACCTACGCTTTGACGGTGAGAAATACTCGATCGTCATCCCGAAGGCGTTGCAGCCCTATATGGGCGGCAAGACCGTCATCGAGGAGAAATAAATCCGCTAATCAAAACAAGCCCTGCGTGCCGTATGGCACGCAGGGCTTGTTGTTTCTGTTGTCAATGCTTGCAGTTTTTCCCTTTGCGGGTGGCGGCGACGATGAGCACGATCGCGACGGCCACCAGCGCGACCCCGCCGAGCACCGCGGCCCCGATGAGGATGATCGGGCGATATTGCTTGACAAAGCCGATAAACGGGTTGTCCTGCACGGGCTCGGTCGGCTGCGGTGCGGTATCCACCGCGGCGGTGATCTCGCGGTAGAGCTGCATCGAGCCGTCGGTCGTGTCATACACGTACAGCCCCGTTTTGCCCGCGGGAGAGGTGGCGTAGACGAGCACGATCTCCTCAAGCGCGGTGTCCTCGAACTGATACACCGTGTGCTCGGTCGAGCCGAAGGTGTAGACCCCCTTGACCGCGCGAGCGGGCGGGTTCAGCCCCGCGGGCATCTCCCGCAGGACGTAGTTGCCGCCGCTGACCGCGAGCGGGCGGAAAGGGGCAAAGGTCTCCGCGACCTCGTCGTAGATGTAAAAGGCGGCGTTTTCGCTCTGCGGGTCGATGAGATACACCAGGGTGATGTTGGTCGTCTCGTTGGCCGCGGCGGAGACGCTGATATTGTTGATGGTGATGTGTGTCCATTGATAGCCGTCGGGCAGAGTGGTGTCGGGTTGGGTGTCGGATACGGTCATCATCACGCCGCCGACTTCGACTTCTAACGGGTCCTCCTGCGGGACGGTGGTGGTCGTGGCGGTCGTGCCCGTGCCGCTCGTGGTGGTCGTCTGGTTGGCGGAGCGGTTGATGACAACGGTGTATTTCTTGGTCGCGCCGTTAGGCGCGGTGACGGTGATGACCTGCGTATTTTTGCCGACCGCGAGGGCGTTCTTGCCCGAGACGGAGGTCTTGGCGCCCTTATCCTGCGTGGTGACGCTTAGCGACAGCGAGGTGGTGGTGTAGGGCACCGAGATGGTGTAGTTGGTTACATTGGCGTTGAATTTCGGCGTCAGCGTGCCTGAGGAGGGCTTAATGCTCGCGAGATTGGCGTTCGCGGACAGCGTGGGGTTGATGGCGGCGACGGGCAGCGACTTGGACGGGTTGCCGAGGGAGGAATAGTCGTCGTCATTGGAAAATTCCGACGTTGTCACCGCGAAGTTGCCCGCGCCCGCGGCGATCGCCTTGAAGGTGAGTGTGGCGGTGACGGAGGAGGGCGCCGCATCGGTTGCGAAATAGGACATCCGCACGATGCCTGCGCCGCCGTTTGCGGTTATTCCGCTGCAGTTGACAAACTCGAATGCCTTGGCGTTGTAGCTGAGCTGTGCGTCGATGGAGCCGATCTTCGCGCCGCCGCCGTCGTATTTGAGCGTGATGGTAACGGCGTTGCCAATGGTGATGCTGTTGCCGCTCGTTGTGGCGGTAAGGCTACCCGTTGCCGCGTGGGCAGTCAGCCCGCTGAGGCTGATGAGCAGCATCAGCACGCAGAGCAACAGACAAACGGATTTTTTCATATCATAGCCCCTTTCTTATTGCAGGGTGTTGGTGATCTTAAGAATATATTTCTGCGTGACACGCAGGTCAAGCGAGGTGAGCGCGCCATCCTTGCTGCTGTCGGCGGCGGTGAGGTAATAGCCGTCGATGGTGCTGACTTTGAGGATGTGCTTTTGCGCGACACGCAGGTCGAGCGACGACACTTTGCCATCCCCGTTGACATCGCCGTAGATGACGATGGGGTAGCTGGCGTGTAGCTTGTCGCCGCTGTACAGCCGCAGGATGTCGCCCGTGCCGACAAGGCCGCTCTTCTTTTCGCCCGCGGCGTTGGTGACGGCTGCCGTGCCGTTCGTCACCGCGAGGTTTTTAATGAACTCGGTGACGGTGGTGTCGGGCTCGACCTTGGTGACGGTGTCACCGACGGTATACACCTTGCCCGTGATGGTGGGCTGCGGTGTGGGCTGTTCTTCATCCTCGTCGGGCTCGCCCTCGCGGGTGACGGTCAGCGTGTAGGTGCGTGTTTCGCCGCTGGTGGCGGTGACGGTGATGGGGATGATGTTCTCCCCGTGCTTAAGGCTGACCTGCCCGTCGCCCTTGACGGTTGCCGCACTGCTGCTGCGGGTGGTCTTGACCGTGATGGTGCTGACCGTCTCACCGACCTGCAGGCTGTACGTCATCGTATAGCGATCGAAGGTGGGGGTGAGTGAATGCCCTTCCACTGTGACGGCGGTGAGGAAGTTGTTGTTGTTGCCCGTCTTGGACGGCATCGGTGCGGCTTTGGATGGCATCGACTTGAAGACGGGGATGGTAAAGGTCAAATTGGCCTTTAACTGTTCGTCGGTCGCCGCGTTGCGGCGGATGCGCCCCTCAGAGGACGGCGCGGCCACGTTAGACATATACTGGTGCGTGTATAAGCCGCTGGTGGTGTTGGTGAAATTAAACTTCTGATAATACAGCGTGTCCTGCCCGAGGTTGATATACCCCTTGCCGATGCGCTGGGCAGAGCCGACGAGACATTTATACGGGGTGTCCCACCCCTCAGCTTTGGCATAATTGAGGCCGTTTTGCACGGCAGAGATCGTTACGCCGTTGACGGTCGTCTCATAGGCACCGTAGCTGAAGAAATTGTAATACCCGAGCTCGCCTGTGCCCAGACCGTTGATGTGTGAGCCTTCCTGCGTCATACGGGTGGCGAGGAAATAGGCGCTGACCTTAGTCTCCTTGGAGGCCTTGAGCACATCCTCGGCATACTTGTCCAGCGCGGCGGGCAGGATCGCCTGTACCCCCGCGACGGTCTGATCGTCGGAATAGGTGAGGTCCTCAAACTGGAAGATGTAGGTGGAATCCAGCCAGTTGCGCGGGTCCATATAGTAGGCGACGAGCGCGGGCGCGGCGGTGACCCACCCACCCGTATCGTAGGTAACATAGGTGTTTGTATTCCAGTTGTACGCGCCGTACTCCATCGACTTCCACGCGTCGGGGGATTGGACGGTGTTGAGGCCGACCTCGCTCTCGGCGGTGTGGGCGGTCGCCCACGTCATTGACAGATGCTCGGCGCGGAAGATCCAGTTGGGATACTGCGCGTGGATGGACCGCAGTGCGGGCTTGTAGTCCTCGGGGAAGCCCTGCGCGGTGAGGTACGCCTCGAACTGCTCGTCTGTCTCGTAGGTGGCATTGACGGTGATATAGGCAGAGTGGGCGTAGCCGCTGAGCGTGCCCTTGCTGATGCGGTGCCAGCGGTCGCCGTTCGCGGCGGTGACCGTCTCGTGGATGGTGACGATATCGTTATTGTACAGATAGCCGACAACGCTGCTCGAGGTGTTCGGCCCACTGCGCACGCGGAGTGTATCGTCCACGTGCACCGTGCCGGTGGACACCGTGTCCGCCGCCAGCGCGACAAAGCCAACGAGCAGATTGGTCAGCAGACACAGAACAAGCAAAAATGACAGCACGCGCTTGCGCATCGGGATACACTCCTTTCTACTAAAATTGACACATCCACTCTCTATTCTACATAATATTATGGAATAGGTCAAGTTTTTGGGTGAAAACAACGCGTGGAAATTTTTGTTGACCGCACCGCGTCGGCGTGATACGATAGTATAAAACCAAGAGAAAGGGGCGGTCGTATGCCGTGGTACGCTTGGTATGTTATAGGAATTAGCGCGCTCGCGTGCGTGCTGACGGCGTGGGATAAGCGCTGTGCCCGCCGCGGGCGGTGGCGCGTGCCCGAACGCACGCTGTTTGCCGTGGCGCTGCTCGGCGGCGCGGCGGTAATGCTGCTGACGATGCACGCCGTTCGGCATAAGACCCGTCACCGCCGCTTTATGTGGGGGCTGCCGCTCATCATTGCCGCGCAGGCGGCACTTTTGATCTTTTGGCAGTACTACACATTCACATAATTCACACTTTTTATTGACAAGCACCTGCGAAAGTGCTATAATCTCCCATAAAAGTGAAAAATGTCGTGCTTTTGGCAAAGGAGAGGGTGCGCTTGGAGCGGCAAAGTGAGCAACCGATATATCGCAACGTCTGCACGGTCTATACATCGCCCGACGGCGAGCGTGTGTGGACATACGGCGTGGAGATGGTGTCGGACGAGAGGGTCGAGGTGTTCCCCGACGTCGACCTGTCCTCGGCGGCGGTGGATCGGCTGATCGACCGCCTGCGGGCGTGTGAGGTTGAGCCGTGCCATTTCCGCGACGCGGTGCTGGACTATATTGAGGAGCGCGCAACACCGTAAATGGTGGTTTTGGTAAAAAATCCTTGCTTTTAGCCCATAGATATGGTATACTAAGGGCGATTTATCCACAGCTTTTCAGAAAGAGGTGTTTCGGATGAAGTGTCCGTTCTGCGGTTATGTAGAGAGCAAGGTTATCGACTCCCGTCCGACCGACGAATGGAGCCGTATTCGCCGCCGCCGTGAGTGCTTGGAGTGCGGTAAGCGTTTTACCACCTATGAGATCATCGAGAGCCTGCCCATCGTTGTCGTGAAGAAGGACAAGTCCCGCGAGCCCTTTGATCGGCAGAAGCTGCTTAACGGCCTTCTGCGCGCGTGCGAGAAGCGGCCGGTGTCGCTCGATACGCTGGAGAAGGCGGTCGACGAGATCGAGGCGCAGATCCAGAACTCGCTCGAGCGCGAGGTGCCGACCACCAAGATCGGCGAGTACGTGATGGAGCAGCTTATGCGCATCGACGACGTGGCGTACATCCGCTTTGCGTCGGTCTATCGCCAGTTTAAGGATATCAAATCCTTCCACGAGGCGATCCGCAACCTGATGGAAGCGGAAGACAAGAAATAAGAGCAAAAACGGATATAGAGAAAGAAGGCTTCTCCTTGAGGAGAAGCTGTCACCGCAGGTGACTGATGAGGTGTAGGCCGTAAAACAGAAGTTGGTTGGTTTTGCACGCCACCTCATCCACCGCAAGCGGTCCCCCTTCCCCTCGAGGGGAAGGCTTTCTTTATTTATACGCACTTTTTACATAACGGTTTTCGGGAGTAGACGATGGCACGGTTAGCAGTACAGCGGATAAGTAAATATTTCGGCGAGCGCGCGCTGTTCACCGACCTGAGCCTTGAGATCGGCGACGGGGACAAGATCGGCCTCGTCGGTGACAACGGCTGCGGCAAGACGACGCTTCTGCGCATCCTGATGGGGGAGGAACCCGCGGACGGCGGCGAGGTCGTCAAGTACCGCGACACCGTCATCGGCTATATGGAGCAGCACACCTGCCGCGAGGAATCCCGCACCCTGTGGGATGAGGTGGAGAGCGTGTTTGCCCCCGTGATGGCGATGGAGCGCGAGCTTGCACAGCTTAATGCCGTCATCGACCGCGGCGAGCCGACCGCGGCACAGCTTGACCGCCAGCATCGCCTGCGCGAGCAGTTTGAGGCGGCGGGCGGTCTGTATTATAAGAGCCGCGTGCGGGCGACCCTGCTCGGTCTCGGTTTCCCCGAGAGCGCCTTTTCCACCCCCGTGGGTGTGCTGTCGGGCGGTCAGCGCAGCAAGGCGGCGATGGGTCGCCTGCTGCTCGCGCAGACCAATCTCTTGCTGCTCGACGAGCCGACCAACCATCTCGACATCCCCTCGGTGGAGTGGCTGGAGGAATACCTGCGCGGCTACAGCGGCGCGGTGGTGGTCATCTCGCACGACCGCTATTTTCTCGACCGCGTCACCACCCGCACGATGGAGCTCAAGGGCGGGAGGCTGTACGTCACCGACGGCAGTTACTCCATCCATAAAGAGCGTCGCGAAAAGGATCGCGAGATCGAAGAGAAGCATTACAAGACCGCGATGCAGGAGATCCGCCGCATCGAGGAGAATATCACCCTGCTCAAGCAGTGGAACCGCGAAAAAAGCATCCGCGCCGCCGAGAGCCGCGAAAAGCGGGTCGAGCGGCTAAAGCAGGACTTGGTCGCGCCCGAGCAGGAGAATAAGATCATCCGCTTTGCCTTTACCGCCGCACAGGTCAGCGGCAACGAGGTACTCACCGCGGGCGGCTTACGGATGGGCTTCGACGGGGCCGAGCTGTTTCGTGATGCGTCGTTGCAGCTTTTCCGCGGCGAGCGGGTGTTCCTGCTCGGCCCGAACGGCTGCGGCAAGACCACGCTGCTGAAGATCCTCGCCGACCGCCTTGCCCCCCTCGCGGGCTTCGTGCGGCTTGGGGCGAAGGTGACGGTGGGCTATTACGATCAGGTACAGCAAGGACTGGACGTGCGCAAGACCGCCCTGCAGGAATTGTGGGATGCCTACCCACGCAATACTGAGACCGAGATCCGCTCGGCGATGGCAGCGTTTCTGTTTCGCGGCGACGACGTGTATAAGACCATCGGCGTGATGAGCGGCGGCGAGCGGGCGCGGCTGTTGTTGCTCAAGCTGATGCTCGGGGGGGATAACCTGCTGCTGCTCGACGAGCCGACCAACCATCTCGACATCGCCTCGCGCGAAGCGCTCGAGGAGGCGCTCGCTGACTATGACGGCACCATCCTCGCGGTATCGCACGACCGCTATTTCATCAATCGGATGGCGAGTCGCGTGGTGCAGTTCACCTCCGACGGCCTGCTACCCGGCGGCAATAACTACGACGCCTACACCGCCGCGCGCGAGCAGGCGGCCGCGGTAAAGCCTAAAGCGGAGGAGAAGCCGCCGAGGGAGAACGACTATAAGCGCCGCAAGGAGCGGGAGAGCACCATTCGCCGCCTGCAGACGGCGGTGCGCCGCGCCGAGGAGCGGGTCGGTGAGCTGGAGGAAGAGATCGCATCGGTCAACGCCGCGTTGGACGACCCCGCGGTCGCGGCGGATTACGAACGCCTCACCGAGCTCACTGAGCGAATGACCGAGTGCAACCGCTTGCTCGAGGAAACAATGACACAGTGGGAGCAGAGCCAGATTCAGCTCG
>JAZSHK010000061.1:0-3248 GCA_045533185.1 Acutalibacteraceae bacterium
ATTATTGTGCCAACTCCTTGGCTCACAGAACGACATGGCTACGATCCGACTTTCATTGCGTGAGCGCGTCCGCCAGCGCGGCGAACTGCGCAAGGGTGAGCTGTTCGGCACGGGCGGTCGGGGAAACCTCCGCCGCGGCGAACGCCGCCGCAAGCACGTCCTTGCCGTAGCCCGCGCTGCCGAGAGAATTGAGCAGTGTCTTGCGCCGCTGACCGAAGCCCGCGCGGATGAGGCGGAACAGCACCTTTTCATCCCGCACCGGACAGGGCGGTGTCTTACGCACCGTCAGGCGGATGACCGCGCTGTCAACGTTCGGTGCGGGCAGAAAGCTGCCGCGCGACACGGTGAACAGCGTCTCCGCCTCGGCGTAATACTGCACCGCGAGGGTGACCGCGCCCGCCTCACGGGTGCCGACCCGCGCGCACAGCCGCTGGGCGGCCTCCTTCTGCACCATCACGGTGATGTTTGTCACAGGCAGGCGGCTCTCCAGCAGGCTCATAATGATCGGGGACGTGATGTAATACGGCAGATTGGCGCACACAGCGACCTCGCGGTCGCCGAATTTTTCGGCAATGAGTGCGGCAAGATCGAGCTTTAAGCAATCGCCCTGCACGATCTCGACGTTGTCCTGCCCCGCGAGTGTCTCGGCGAGCACAGGCGGCAGGCGCTCATCCAGCTCGATGGCGACCACCCGCCCCGCACGCTGTGCAAGCTCGCGGGTGAGCACCCCGATGCCTGGGCCGATCTCCAGCACCCCGCTCTCGGCCGAGGCACCGCACGCCTCAGCCATCCGCGGACACACCGAGGGGTTGACGAGGAAGTTTTGCCCCAGCTTTTTGGAAAAGTGAAAGCCGTGCCGCTCGAGAACATCGCGAATGTATCCGATGTCGGTCAGGCGCGACGGTTGAATTTGTCCCATATACCTCTCCTTAATGCCGTTTGACCCGCTGCAACCGATCGCGGCGGCGACGGCGGTTATAGGTGATGTTGAGCAGGACGTAGCCGACGATGAGCAGGATGAGCAGCCCGATGCCGAGCCAGAACCACGGCGAGGTGAAGAACCCGCCCAGCCCGCTGAACGCATACAACAGCCAACTGCGGTTAAGGTCGTCCGCGGCGACGAGATCGACCTCACCGATCTTCTGGTCGACGTTGACGATCAGCTCCACCTTGCCGAGAACCCTGCCCTTCTCGACGGGGGCGTCGATCTCATCCTCGTACACCGTCACCTTCTTGATGACCTGATCGGGGTCGAGGCTGCTCTCGACAACGGTAGAAAACTCCTTAACAGGCACGAGGTTGACGCGGTCGGTATTCCACGCCAGACGCACCTTGACGCTCGCGAGGATCTCACTCTTGGCGAGCACGGTGGCGTGCTCGAATTTATTGAACGCCCAGCGGAACAGCGTGCGGGTGTCGCGGTAATGCAGGCCGCTCTCCCCCGCCTCGTTCTGCTCGGGACAGCTCATCACCACCACGAGATACTCATACCCGCTGTCCCGCGCGACCGAGGCGCAGGTGCGCCCCTCGTGCTCCGACAGACCCGTGCGGCTGAACGCCAGCGGCGAGTAGTAAAACGTGCTGGACGACTGTTGCATACTGTTCACCGACCACATCGTGCGCTCGGTGCCGCCCGCAATGGGCTTAACGGTATACTGGCGGTTGCTCACGATGTCCTCGAACACCGAGAAGCGCTGAGCATAACGGATGATGCGGTACATATCCCGCGGGGTGGTATACTGCCCGAGCGAGTCAAGCCCCGTCAGGTTGGAAAAATGCGTATAGTCGCACCCGATCTCGTCGGCGAGGGCGTTCATCCCCTCGACGAAGGCGGGCACACTGCCGTCCAGCGTGCAGGCGAGCACCGTCACCGCGTCGCTCGCGTTCTGGATGAAGGCGATGGTCAGCAGGTCACGCAGTGTCCACGTCTCGCCGAACTGCATATTCGCGGTCGGCACGCCCGTGCCCGCGACGTAATTATTAAACATCTCCACGGTGTAAGCACCCGTGACGGCGTCGATGTCCATCCCCGTCTGTTCCAGGCGGTGCAGGGTATACGCCACCACCATAAAGCGCATCATCGCGCCCGGCGCGCGCACCTCGTCCGCCGCCTTGGCATACAGCACCACGTCGCGGTCGATATCGCTGCCGAGGTTGACGAGCAGTGCCGAATCGGCGTGCACCACCGTGCCCTCGGGCAGGGTATAGCCGACCGTGTCGCCCTCGGCGGCCAGCACCGTCGGCGCGCCGACGCAAAGCAGCCCGACCAGCAGGGCTGCCGATAAAATTCCGCTCAAAATCCGTCGTATCCGCATACATACTCCCCGTTATTCTATAATACATATTGTATTCTACCACATTTTTTGATAATTGCAACGGCTATTCCGCAAAATAAATCTTTGCCGAACCTATATTGGCTCTTGAATTGCTCGCCGATTTGCGGTACAATGGTATAAACCACCAACAAAAGGAGTGTCAAACTATGTCTATGGAAGTTTTAGTGGAAACCTCTGCCCGTCACCTGCACGTGACGCAGGCGGATCTTGAGACCCTGTTCGGCAAGGGCTATGAGCTGACCAAGAAGAAGGATCTGTCTCAGCCCGGTCAGTTCGCGTGCGCCGAGCGCGTCGATGTCGTCGGCCCGAAGAAGACCCTCGCGGGTGTCTCCATCCTCGGCCCCGTGCGTCCCGAGACGCAGGTCGAGCTGTCGCTGACCGACGCGCGCTCCATCGGCGTTGCCGCCCCCATCCGTGAGTCGGGCGACATCGCGGGCAGCGGTGCGTGCAAGCTGGTCGGCCCCTGCGGCGAGGTCGAGCTTGCCGAGGGTGTCATCGCGGCAAAGCGCCACATCCATATGACCACCGCCGATGCCGCGGCGATGGGCCTCGAGGACAAGCAGATCGTGTCCGTCAAGGTTCCCTCCGACGGCCGCGCGATCGTGTTCGGCGACGTGGTCGTGCGCGTCAGCGACAAGTACGCGCTCGCGATGCACATCGACACCGACGAGTCCAATGCGGGCTGCGTGGCTCCCGGCACCATGGGCGAGATCATTAAATAACATCGCACATAACGAAAGGCTCGACCGCGTTGGTCGAGCCTTTCTTCTTTACTTATTAAAAGAACTTATCTACATAACCCCACACCCACAAAGCGAACAAAATGATGGGCAGGACGTATTTCGTATACGGGACAAGCCATTTCGGGAACGCCATTCCGCGACCCGCGTTAGCTTCCTCGAGAAAATTCTT
>JAZSHK010000124.1:0-5778 GCA_045533185.1 Acutalibacteraceae bacterium
GCCGTATATCAAGCGGTATAACGGCAAGATCGTCGTCGTCAAATACGGCGGCAACGCGATGGTCAACGAACAGTTAAAGCAGCAGGTGATGGAGGACATCGCTCTGCTGTGGCTTATCGGCGTCAAGGTCGTGCTGGTGCACGGCGGCGGCCCTGAGATCAGCGACGTGATGAAGAAGCTTGGTAAGGAAGTCGTGTTCGTCGACGGTCTGCGCGTCACCGACAAGGAGACGGTGGACATCGTGCAGATGGTGCTCGCGGGCAAGGTGAACAAGTCGCTCGTCACGCTTCTGCAGATGAAGGGCGGTCACGCGGTGGGTCTGTCGGGTATGGACGGCGGCATCCTCGAGGCGAAGGTGAAGGACGAGCGCCTCGGCTTCGTTGGCGAGATCACTAAGGTACGCACCCAGCCGATCACCGACCTGCTGGAGAAGAATTACATTCCCGTCATTTCCACCGTCGCGAGCGATCACGCGGGCAATGCCTACAACATCAACGGCGACACCGCCGCGGCGTATATCGCGGGCGCACTGGGCGCGGAGCGACTGATTATGATGACCGACATCGCGGGCATCCTGCGCGACAAGGACGATCCCTCGACTCTTATCCCCGAGCTGACCGTCTCGGAGGCGAAGGCGCTGTATGATGAGGGCGTTATCTCGGGCGGTATGATCCCGAAGGTGGACTGCTGCATCGAGGCACTGGAAAAAGGCGTGGAAAACGTTATCATTATGGACGGCCGTGTGTCCCACTCCATCCTGATGGAGCTGCTCACCGACGAAGGTGCGGGCACGATGGTCACGGGAGATTAACACGATGGATATTAAGCAAACCGACAGCACCTATATCGCCAACACCTACGCGCGCTTTCCGCTGAACATTGTGCGGGGCAAAGGCTCGCTGGTGTGGGACGAGAACGGCAAGGAATACATCGACCTGTCCACGGGTATCGCGGTCAACACCTTCGGTATCGCGGACGAGGAATGGGCGGCGGCGGTGAGCGCACAGCTCGGCACGCTGCAGCATATGTCCAACCTTTACTTCACCGACCCTTGCGCAAAACTCGCACAGCTTCTGTGCGAGCGCACGGGGATGAAGAAGGTGTTCTTCTCCAACTCCGGCGCGGAGGCGAACGAGTGCGCTATTAAGGTCGCGCGCAAATACGCCGCCGACAAAAAGGGTAAGGACTATTACACCATCATCACACTGGAGAACAGCTTCCACGGGCGCACCGTCACCACGTTGGCGGCGACGGGGCAGGCGGTGTTCCACGAGGAATTTACCCCGTTGACCGAGGGCTTTGTGTATGCAAAGGCAAACGACTTTACATCCGTAAAAGCCCTGACGGAACAGTATAAATGCGCCGCCATTATGATGGAAGTGGTGCAGGGCGAGGGCGGCGTGATGCCGCTCGAGCAGGAGTTTGTCACCGCGGTGGCGAAGCTCGCCGCTGAGCAGGATATTCTGCTCATCACCGACGAGGTGCAGGTGGGTAACGGCCGCAGCGGTCAGCTTTACGGCTATATGAATTACGGCATTCAGCCCGATATCGTATCTACTGCAAAGGGACTTGCGGGCGGTCTGCCGCTCGGTGCGACCCTGCTCGGGGAGAAGGTCAAGGATACCCTCACTCCCGGCTCGCACGGCTCCACCTTCGGCGGCAATCCCGTGTGCTGTGCGGGCGCGCTCAACATTCTCTCCCGTCTGGATGAGGATACCCTTGCGGGGGTGCGCGAGCGCTCGGCGCTCATTTTCGATACGTTGAAGAACGCGAAAGGCGTTGTCGGTGTGTCGGGTATGGGTCTGATGATCGGCATCAAGACCGAGAAGGACGCGGGCGAGATTATTCGTCGTTGTATGGAGCGCGGCGTGTTGGTCATCAAGGCAAAGGACAAGGTGCGGTTGTTGCCCGCACTCAATATCCCGATGGAAACGCTTTCAAAGGCGCTTAACGTCTTGAAAGAAGTTTGTGCGGAATAAGGAGAATAGAGTATGAATTTCGAAGGCAGAGATTTTCTCAAGCTGTTGGACTATACCCCCGAGGAGATCGGGGCACTGATCGACCTTGCGGCAGAGCTGAAAGCAAAGAAAAAAGCGGGTGTCCCGCACCGCTTATGTGAGGGTAAGAACATCGCGCTGATCTTTGAAAAGACCAGTACCCGTACCCGCTGCAGCTTTGAGGTGGCGGCGCACGATCTCGGGATGGGCACGACCTATCTCGATCCCTCGGGCTCGCAGATCGGTAAAAAAGAGAGCATCGCCGACACCGCGCGGGTGCTCAGCGGTATCTACGACGGCATCGAATACCGCGGCTTCGGGCAGGAGATCGTAGAGGAGCTGGCGAAATACGCGTCGGTTCCCGTGTGGAACGGGCTGACCAACGAGTTCCATCCGACCCAGATCCTCGCCGACTTCCTCACCATCCGTGAGCAGTTCGGCAAGCTCGCGGGCATCAATTTCGTCTATATGGGGGATGCCCGCTACAATATGGGCAACTCTCTGATGGTCGGCTGTGCGAAGATGGGGCTCAATTTCACCGCCTGTGCACCGAAGAAATATTCCCCCGATCCCGAGCTCGTTGCCGCGTGCGAGGCGGTCGCCGCCGAGACGGGCGCGACCCTGCGCTTCTGCGAGGATCCCGCCGAGGCGGTGAAGGGCGCCAACGTCATCTACACCGACGTGTGGGTATCGATGGGCGAGCCCGTCGAAGTGTGGGAGGAGCGCATCCGTGAGCTCGCTCCGTATCAGGTCAACACCGCACAGATGAATATGGCGGCGGTCGGTGCAGTGTTTATGCACTGCCTGCCCGCCTTCCATGACGATAAAACGGGTGTCGGTAAGGAGATGGGCGAGCGCTTCGGCCGTGACTCGATGGAGGTCACCGACGAGGTGTTCGAGAGCGAGCGCTCGGTAGTGTTCCGCGAGGCGGAGAACCGTATGCACACCATCAAGGCCGTGATGGCGGCGACGCTCGGCGCAGTAAAATAAGACCCTATCATCAAAAAAAGCGACTTGCTGTGTACAGCAAGTCGCCTTTTTGCTATAATTCCTTTTTGATCTTGTCCAACGCGCCCTTTTCGAGGCGGCTGACCTGTGCTTGCGAGATGCCGATCTCGCTCGACACCTCCACCTGCGTCATTCCCTTGAAAAACCGCAGGCTGAGGATTTTTCGCTCGCGATCGCTCAAGTTCGCGATGGCTTCCTTGAGGGCGATCTCGTCGAGCCAGCTTTTGTCGTCGTTACGGTCGCTGGCCTGATCCATCACGTAGATGGTGTCGCCGCCGTCGTTGTAGATCGGCTCGTACAGCGACACGGGGTCGACAATCGCCTCGAGTGCGACGACTACCTCTTCCTTGGGCATATCCAGCCGCTTTGCAATCTCCTCGATGGTCGGCTCGCGGTGGTTCTCCGCCATGAGCTGTTCCTTTGCCTGCATGGCGCGGTAGGCGGTGTCCCGCATACTGCGGCTGATGCGGATGGCGTTGTTGTCCCGCAGATAGCGGCGGATCTCGCCGATGATCATCGGGACGGCGTAGGTGCTGAATCGAACGTCGAGCGAGAGGTCGAAGTTATCGATCGCCTTGATGAGTCCGATGCATCCGACCTGAAAGAGGTCATCGAGGTTTTCCCCGCGTTGGGTGAAGCGCTGAATGACGCTGAGCACCAGCCGCAGGTTGCCGTTGACCAGCTTTTCGCGTGCCTTCTTGTCGCCCGCCTGCATCTGCCGCAGCAGTGCCATTTTCTCCGCCTCGGTGAGCACTTTGAGGGTCGCGGTGTTGACGCCGCAGATCTCCACCTTGTTGTACATTCGCCATCCCGTCCTTTCCCTGACAGTATGGGCAGGGCGGGGGAAATGTATGCAAAAAAACAACAAGGTCCTTCGGCAAAAAACGAAAGACCTTGGTTGTTTGTGAGTTTGGAATTACACCGCGCGGGTGACCTTTCCGGAACGCAGGCAACGGGTGCAGGCGTACACTCTCTTCGGAGAGCCGTCAACGATCGCCTTAACGCGGCAGATGTTGGGCTTCCAGCTGCGGTTAGACCGTCTGTGGGAGTGGGACACACGAATACCAAAAGTAACACTCTTGCCGCAGAAATCACATTTTGCCATGGTTCTGCACCTCCTTCTTGTTTAGGCCCCGTGGGCCGTATCCAGCATAGTCTGAGGCAGAGGGCAGAGCCTCTGCGCAAAGCAACGGGACTATATTAGCAGATTTCCCGAAAAAAATCAAGTGTTTTTTACAACCTTTGCAAAAAAAGTTTTCATCCCACGCTTTCTTTGCAGAAACACTTGTAATTTTTACATTATTTTGGTATGATATATACTGTCTATCAATATGCCTATGTCACTTCGAAAGAGGTTTTTCGTTATGTTACTGCAATTTATGCAAAATCGGGGAGAGATGGATGTTGCGTCGATCCTCTATTTGATGTTCGGCTACGCGGTGCTCATTCTGCTCATCCTGCCCGTGCACGAGCTGGCGCACGCCTTTGCGGCGCATCTGTGCGGCGACGACACGGCGAAATGGCACGGCCGCCTGACGCTCAATCCGTTTAAGCACCTCGACGTGTGGGGAACGGCGATGATGCTCACGGTCGGCATCGGCTACGCCAAGCCCGTGCCCGTTAATCCGCGCAACTTCCGCAACTACAAGCGGGATATGATCCTTGTGGCGCTGGCGGGACCGCTGTCCAACCTGCTGATGGCGGTCGCGGCGGTCGCGATCTTCCGCGTGAGTCTGTTTTTCGTCACAGACTATAACGTTCTGCTGGCGTTGTGGCTCATTCTCATCGATGTCATCGCGTCGGTTAACATCTCGCTGATGGTGTTTAACCTCCTGCCCATCCCGCCGCTCGACGGCTCGCGTCTGTGGAGCAGCCTGTTGCCGGGGAAATGGGCGTATTTTCTCGAGGCGAACAGCCGTTACATCACGATGGGTCTGTTCGTGCTGCTGATGACGGGAGCACTGGACGGCCCGCTGTCGGCACTGCATAACGGCGTGTTCACGATTCTCTTTGCCCTGTTCGGGCTGTAAACTTGAAATATACGCATACAGGAGCGTAGGAATGGAAACAATATCCTATAAATTGCCGGATTTTGAAGGGCCGCTGGATCTGCTGCTCTTCCTCGTGCAGAAGAATAAACTGAATATCTACGACATTCCCATCGCCGAGGTGCTCGAGCAGTACCTCGCCGCGATCAAGGAAATGAAAGAGTACAATATGGATGTCGCCAGCGAATTCCTCGAGATGGCGGCGCGTCTGGTGCACATCAAGTCGGTGATGCTGTTGCCCCGCTATGAGGAGGAGACCGAGGAGCTCAAACGGGAGCTTACCGGTCAGCTCATCGAGTATCAGCTTTGTCAGCAGATGGCGCGCAGGCTCGCGACGGATTACATCGGCGGCGAATTGTTTGTGCGCGAGCCGACTGAGATCGAGCCGGATCTGACCTACCGCCGTACCCATCAGCCGGTGGAGATGCTGGACGCGTTTCTCGCCGCGGCGGGACGCGGCAAGCGACGGATGCCGCCGCCCGCGCAGGCGTTCAGCGGCATTGTCGCGCGCAAGATCGTGTCGGTGTCCTCCCGCATCGCGTACGTGCTGCGGCGGCTGTACACCCGCAAGTCGGTGAAGTATCACTCGCTGTTCGAAAAAGCCGAGTCCAAGTCCGAGATGGTCGCGACCTTCCTCGCGCTGCTCGAGCTCATCAAGTCCAAGCGCATCAGCGTAGAGGGCGAGGGGGAGAATCAGCAGGTGCAGATGCGTCCCCCCAGCGAGT